>MPMZ01000010.1 GCA_002238765.1 Nitrospira sp. bin75 | reverse complement strand
GCAAAACGTTTTGTTCGAAAGAGCAAGTGGCCCCCGTCTCGGACGATCTCATCGCAGACGGTGACGACTACTACGACGAAGATGAGGCGGATGAAGACATTTGACTGAGACTTGAGTTCTTTCGCAATCGAGTGAATCCTGGCACCCCACTCGACTCAAGGGCAGCAAGTAAGTCTCGTCCGGCCCTCCCCTTCCGACTTGGCCTCTCCACTGGCTTGGCCTTCCCCTTGTCCTGACAGACACGGTTTCCTTAGAATTGCCGCAAAAGCTCTCTCCATCCACAGTCTCTACCTCCCCTACCCCTCCTTACAAAGGAGGGGAAACAGGAAGGCATGACCGAAAGTTCCAACCATGACCCAGGATGAAGCCCGCTCATATCTGAATTATCTGCTGACGCTCGGCCTCCGGCGCGAGGAAGCGTTCGGGCCATTGGCGATCGCGTTTATCCGCGAACAGGACTTGACGGCACTCGGCATCGCTCCGGAAGAACAGTTCAGTCTGATTATCGCGACCACCCAAGCCATTGCCGCGGAACCGAAACGGTATTCGCTCAAATTGGAATTACTGCAAAAGGCACGCCAGCTTCTCTCGACCACGCGGTTCTTTGACCCCGGGCTGGACACGGAATTGGAGCATGACATTCAGAAGACCACTGCCGAGTTGGCCATCTACAACGACGCCATGAAATCCTCACGGAATGCGTCCATCGACCGTCACACGTTGATCGTCGAGACGGATCTTCCCGAGTATTTTCTGGATTTGGCGCAGAAGCGCGCCGGCGCGTATTACCAAAACAAGTATCGACTGACCAAGGAGGCTAAGACCGCGCAGCATTTCGGCGGCGCGCCCAAGCGATTCGAACCGGAGAATGAGGCCTTGCATAAAGAGTTTCCCGGCGCCTGCGCTCCCTTCATGGCCGTCCGGACGAACGGGTTTCATATGATGCTCCCCTTCGACCTGAAGATCAGCCGGCGCCCCGATGATCCACTCGAAGCCGGCATCCGGATTTTTTACGCAAAGATGGGCTATTCGTATCCGCTCCGGTATGAGATGGGAAAACTGTGCAGTTACCACGACGGGCAGGTCTATGACATTGCCCTGGATGACCCGCATTTGTTGTTCGTCTCCTTCTCCGGCATCAAGGATTCAGAATTTCCCGCCACGGCCGTTCCCGCTTCCGGAGACGTGCCGCCGGAATACGCCTACCCGCTCGCCGTACTCGAACATACCGGCAGCCTGGGGCCGTTCATTCAGGTCAGTTGCAATTTTAAAGTCTGGTTCGACGCCTCCAAGGTGGCCGTCCTGATCCAAGGCGCCCCGGACCTGTATGAATACGGGCTTCAGGGCGGCGCGGGGCTGATGACCCGCTCGTACGCCTCGGATAAAGTCCCGACCTATGCGGAAGCCCAATCGCAACCCTGGCAGGAAGGGCTGAGTTTTAACTTCGTGAATCTCCATCTGACCTTGAGCCCTGGAACGGACACGGGCTTCATTCCGTACAGCACGCCGATCTTTACGGTCTTTCCCGTTCTGAGTAAACAGAGTTACAAGTTCGACCGGTTGGCTTCACAATAGGGATAATGTGGGCGACACATGCCTCTACCGCCCCTCGCCCCTCCTTAAAGGGAGGGAATTGAAGGAAACGGCCGTGCTTCGGTTGATTAGGTTTACAAAAAAAGTTCCGGTACTCTGTTGATACGGAATAAACTCTTGTGCTAGGATTCTTGACATCCAATGGATGACGACGGTCCCAGACGAAATTTCCGTCACCAGCGCAATATTCCCTACCCTCCTTCTCCGTTTTTCTTTGCCCGTTTCCCAATACAGGATCGCGACCGATCAAAGGGCTTGATTTCTTTATGCTTTGCGGCCCTATGGCCCCCCACTAGGGTTTTGCTCTGATCTGATCCCATGGAATACGTCGCCATTGTGATTTGTTTGGTGTTCTCCGGCCTGTTTTCAGGAGCGGAAATAGCATTCTTTTCCCTTCCGGAAACCCGCTTGCAAACCATGTCGGAAGAAGGCCGCCGGGCAGCAAAACTGGCGCTCTTCCTCAGACAGAATCCCCAGCGACTGCTTTCGACCATCCTGATCGGCAACAACGTCGTCAACCTGACGGCCGCCGCGCTGATTTCCATGGTCACCTTTGAACATTTCGGCTCCGAAGCGGTTGCGATTGCGACGGGCGGGTTGACGGTGTTTGTCCTGATCTTCGGAGAAATCGTTCCCAAAACCCTGTGCGCCAAGTACGCACCCTCCGCCGTCCAATTCTTCGCGTACATGATCTATTGGTTCGAGAAACTCTTCGCTCCGGTTCTGTTCCTGTTGGAACCGCTGATTTTGAAATTGACCGGAGGACGGGGGCTGACTGTCCCCTTCGTGACGAAAGAAGAACTGAAGATCATGATCGAGGCCGGAGGTAAAGCCGGGGTACTCGACACCGAAAAGGTCGAGATGATCAAGAACCTCTTCGAATTCACCGAACTCACGGCCAGAGACGTGATGACCCCGAGAATCGATTCGGTCGTCATGAACAGCAATCTCACGTTGGAAGAGGCCAAAGAAGACTTGTTCAATACCAAACATTCACGGATTCCCGTCTATGAGGGCATGCGCGACAACATCACGGGTATTCTATACCGTACCCATGCCTTGATCGAACTGGCCCAAGGAAATCGCACCAGCCGGCTCAAGGATTTAGCCCTCCCGCCACTCTTCATTCCCATTTCCAAACCCGTGGGTGATCTGTTGAAGCAGTTCCAGCAGGAGAAACGTCACATTGCGATCGTCGTGAACGAATTCGGCGGGATCATGGGCTTGGTGACCACGGAAGATCTGTTGGAAGAGGTCGTCGGTGACATTCTCGACGAGACGGACGTGACCGA
Organism: Nitrospira sp. bin75; assembly: GCA_002238765.1. GTDB lineage: Bacteria > Nitrospirota > Nitrospiria > Nitrospirales > UBA8639 > Bin75. The sequence goes on along the minus strand of MPMZ01000010.1, from coordinate 64,287 downwards.
GGAACTGATCAAGCGGGTCGGCAAGAATGAGATCCTGGTGAGCGGGCGAACGGAAGTCCGCAAAATCAATGAATTTCTGAAGGTGGCCTTGGATAAAGACGAGGACGTCCTCTTCTACACCATCAGCGGGCTCATCCAGCAGCGCCTCGGCCATATCCCGGCGGTCGGGGAGGAACTTCGCGTGTCGGGTTGTTTGCTGACCATACGGGATGCCGACAACCGATCCATCAAGAGCGTCCAGATCCGCAAACTTGAGGACGTATCCCAAGAAGAACCGGAACCCGCCCAGGTTGGTTCATCCGAATAACGCCGGCAGAATTCGTCTTTCCACTCAATCGTCGCCGGCGGTCCGAAGCAACTCGAGAAATTCAGCCTCATCAAGCACGGCGACGCCCAGACGCTTCGCATCGTCCAGTTTCGATCCCGGAGCCGTTCCCACGACCACATACGCGGTCTGTTTGCTGACACTGGAGTTGACCCTTCCTCCCAGGACTTGCAGGCGTTGTGCGGCTTGCTGCCTGCTCAGATGCTCCAGCCCACCCGTGAACACAAAACTCTTCCCTTGCAAGGGAGCGCCCTGCCCGCTCACCGCACGGGGAGCGGATTGCACGGCCACGCCGGATGCTTTCATCTTATCGAGCACGTCCACGTTTCGCGGTTCGGCAAAAAAGTGAACCACGCTCTGCGCAATTTCAGGACCGATATCGTGAATCTCGACCAGTTCCTCCCGGGTCGCGGCCGACAGCGTCTCCAGCGAACCGAACTGCGAGGCTAGAATCCGCGCAACGTGCTGCCCCACGTGGTGAATGCCGAGCCCGAAGAGAAACCGTTCCAATGACGGAGTTTTGCTTTGTCGAATGACCGACAGCAATTGCGTGGCTGATTTCTCCGCAAATCCGTCCAGGCTCAGGAGTTGATCTTTGGTCAGAAGGTACAGGTCGGAGAAATCCTTCACAAAGGACTTGTCGACAAGTTGCGCGACGGTTCTCTCTCCCAAGCCTTCAATATTGAGCGCGCCCTTGGAAGCAAAATGTTGAATGCCTCCTTTCAGTTGTGCGGAACAGACGGTTTGCCCCGTGCAATAATAGACGGGCCCTTCCTGCACCACGGCCGATTGACACACCGGGCATTCACGAGGGACCTCGAACGGTGAGCCGCGGTGTTCACCGGGAATTGCGATCCGCTCGACTATATCGGGGATGACGTCCCCGGCCCGTTCGACCTTGACCGTATCCCCCACCCGCACGTCCTTGCGCGAGACCTCTTCCACGTTGTGCAGCGTCGCCCGGCTGATCGTCACCCCTCCGACTTCGACCGGCGCCAAGAGGGCAATGGGCGTCAACGCCCCGGTCCTCCCCACCGACACGACGATATCCTGGACAGTCGTCAATTCCTTGCGTGGCGGAAATTTAAAGGCGATCGCCCAACGGGGGCTTCTGGATTTTTCGCCGAGTTGCTCCTGGCAGTCCCGGGGATTGACCTTCACCACGATGCCATCGATTTCAAAGGGCAGGTCTTCTCGTTGTTCCATCATGTTGCGATGAAAGGCAATGACCTCCTCGATGTCGTGACAGACTTGTCGTTGCGCAAGATCGGGAACGGGTAAACCCCATGTTTCGAGTACGGAAACGGTCTCCCAATGCGTACGCGGCAAAGGATCGGAGGAGACCATCAGGTCGTAACAGGTCAGCGCCAGGGGTCTGGATTCGGTGATCCGGTCGTCGAGTTGCCGGAGTGAGCCGGACGCGGCGTTACGGGGATTGGCAAACGTCTTTGCTCCTTGCTCGGTGAGTTGGCGATTCAGGGCCTGAAAATCGGGAAGCCGCAGATACACCTCGCCCCGGACGACGATTCGCCGCGGTCTGTTTCCCTTCACCTCCAGGCAATCCAACCGGGCAAGAATCGATCGAAGGTTTGGCGTAATCACTTCTCCCGTTTGCCCGTCTCCCCTGGTTGCGCCACGGCTGAACGTCCCGTTTTCATACACGACGACCACCGACAACCCATCATATTTCGGTTCAACGGCATACTCGATCCGGTCGACGTCGAGTTCTTTTCTCACGCGTTTGTCAAACGCATAGACGTCATCAGGGACCAGGACCGAATCGAGACTCAACAACGGACGATCGTGCGGCACTTTCGAAAATGGTTCGAGAGGCACATCACCCACTCGGCGCGTGGGCGAATCCGGGGTGACCGAGTCAGGAAATTGCTCTTCCAGATCCTGAAGGCCCTTGAACAGTTTGTCGTATTCGGAATCGGAAATCTCCGGTTCGCCGAGACCATAGTAGAGATGGTCGTGGTGACGGATTTGCTTGCGCAATTCGTCGATTCTCTCTTGAAGCTTGGAAGGGATGTCAGGTGGGGACATGGTTGCACGCCGAAGCCCGGTACGGTCCCGGACTTGCACCTACCCTTGAATGAATTGACCGGCGAAACTGCGGATCTCGTGCCCGTTGAGTACGTGAAATCGTCGTAAGCGGGCGACCGTCTGCCCGGAAAACCGTGACAGGGACACCGGAATGAGTTTACGCTCGAATCTTCCGGCAATCTGTTTCCACCGGGCCAGGGGCGGAACGGGACTCACGAGCGTGACATGCTTTTCCAAGGAATGGAGCGACGCGCCGGCAATCAGCCGCTCCTCCAGAGTATGCGCAAAATCAAGCCGGGGATCTTCCCAAATATCCGGAATCGGCCGGGGTGGAAACAGGAACAGCGCGCCCCCGTATTGCGACTGCCCGATCCCCGGTCCAACCATGTTTTCCAGAAACGGTGTGGCGTAAAAACAGAGCGTGGACTCTTCGGCATGTTCCGCGTACCACGTCGCCCGCCACGAAAATTTCCCGGAGTCCGCCGGCACCTCGAAGACGAACACCACGATTTCCACGGTACCGCGGGACGGGGGGATTTCTTTCACGTAAATGTCGGGCGACGGCTTCCGGGGATTCCAATGACGGAGGGTTTCCCGCATGTCGATGCCGTCGCGAATCGACGTCGTGAATTTATCGACACGGGCAAGATCTTCACCAAGCAACGCTTTGCTTTGTTCACGAACGTGGGTCGTAAACCCTTCGATGCGATTGTCTTCCGGCGGCCAGGAACACTGACCCAACGGGCTCCAGCGATAGGCCCATTGACGTCGTTGACCCGGGTCCTGCCGCGGTTTGAGCGACAACGTTCGCCATGAGACCGGTGCGCCGCCCAACCGGTTCTTCGCGATGGAGACGCGGCCTTCCGAAGATTCGAGCAAGCCCAGGCCGACGGCATGCGGCTGCGACGTTACGCGCCATGCCTCGTCCGGCTCGTACCGATAACTCTTTGCCGTTTCGAGCAAGGTCACCGCGAACTCGTCCCCGGCAAATTGTTTGGCCGCCAGGGCCAAGGTATACAGATCCGGCGTCAGCCGGTGTTCGCCCAACGCAAGATTCCGCACGTATTGCAGGTACATCTGGAGCAACTGAGGCGTCACCCAATTGGATTCCTGTTGCAAATGCGCCGGTCGCGTGGCAAGCCATCGCAACCGGGTTTCAAGCAGCAGTTCCTTGATCCCGTCGACGGATAAATGGACGTCGGAACGGGCTTCGGCTCGTCTCCGCTCGAACAGTTCCGTCAGAAAGGGCAATTCACAGAGCAGGAAATACGACGTGCGAGGTTCGACCGGATGGAGCGCCGGGCGGCCTTCCAGGGGTTCGGGACGTTCATACGGCCACCGGTTCTGGTAGGCATAACGCAACCAGGGCCAATCTTCGACGGAACACACGCACAGGATCAAGCGATAGTCCAACTCCAGTTCGTGCAACTTGAAGGCCATCCATTTCAGACGCGACCAGCGTTGGCTTTGCGGTTTGGGATACGGCAGAAACGGCAGCGTCGCCCCGGAGAAGGCGGCCAGGGAGACGCTTTTCAGCGCATAGGGATCGGGTGCGGGATATTCCGTTGCTTCATAGACGGTCACGTCCCGATCAAGATAGGCGCGATCGATCCCCTCCTCCATGGCCATCCGAATCGTCGCGATGACCGGTTGGCAAGGGTCAACCGGAATGTAACTGCATGCAGAACGTTCATCACGGTCCGGCTCCGGCATCACCACGACGCTGACGACGGGCAGCCGCCTGATCCCTTCCTCAACCGGTTCCTCGACGGACGCCGGTAACGGCAGGCTGACGCAGTCGAACCGATGCGCCAACGAGAGCTCTCGAACGGCCCGGGCCACGTCGGCGCTGCCGTGACGGATCGGAACCACGTACAGGCGTGGAGAGAGGCGAAACACCGCGTGGTCCTGTGGCGACACGGCACTCATGGACGCTTATTTATCGGGATGGAGCGGATCATCGGGTTCAAAAAAGAAATCACCCAATCCCCTGGGAAACGCCTGTTCGCCGGCGGCCCGGTTTCGCTGCTGCGCGAGCGCCTCCAGATCCAGCGCTTCCTCACCAAGGACTTTGATGAGCGCCTCCCGCCAGACCTCATCGCGGGAGAGGGGGTGCGACGGATCCTGCGCCAACCGCTTGAGCGCATACTGCACCAGGTGAATGCCGTCCCTCACCGAAAAGCCGAGATCGAGTCGATGAGCCTTTTGCAGGAACTCCACGGTAATCGTCAGAATCTCCTGTGGGGAAAACGGCAAATGATAGTGGAGGATGGCCAACTCGTGGTCATGGGCCGGAAACTCGAGTTTCAAACTGGGTTGCAACCGCGAAAGAATATAATCCGGCACTTCATACGTGGAGGCATCTTCGTTCATGGTCACACAACACCGAAAATCCGCATGGGCGTTGACCTGGATACCGGCCACCACGGATTCCACCGAGCGACGGTGATCGAGCAGGGGTGCGAGGGACGCCCAACTTTTCTCATTCATCCGATTGCCCTCGTCCAACAGACAGACTCCACCGGTCAACATCGCGGTGACCAGCGGAGAGGCCTGGTACTGAATCGTGCTCCTTTCCGCAATCACCGGCGTAATCAATAAATCCTCGGGCCTCGTATCGGCCGTACATTGATAGATATAGAAGTCCTGTTTCCGCTCCCGCGCGGCGGACGTGGCCAGGGTCGTCTTGCCTATGCCGGGTTGGCCCATGATTCGCGGGCACAGCGGAAGATCCTTTTCATCCACCACGAGCCAGCACGCGAGAAGTTGTTGAAGGACTTCCCGATCGCCGATCCATTCCTGCTGTGAAGGATCGGGTTGGGCCAGGCGCAGGGAAATCCCCTCGACCTGCATCATTCTCTGCTGTTCAGGGTGTCGTTCGGAGCTAGGAGACATGGTAGGCGGCCTTTCGGAAAACCCGGGTTTGCAATCAAATACAAGCTAGCACAGGCGTTTTTGAGGGTCAATGAACGTTCCTGTTCAACCAGCGACGGAGGACTTTGTTGCCCTCAAGCGGCTAAGCAGCCCGTAGGTCAGGTTGGCGAAGCGTAACCTGACAGCTTTGCCGTTTGACGAGGACACGATATGTCGGATTACTCCACGCCTGTCCTGAGCGTAGTCGAAGGGCTAATCCAACCGACTTGCTTTTTTAGATGTTCATTCCCGGAATGACCAAGTCGAAGTGTCGTTGACTCTTTTCATGCAATGACTCATGCCAGAGGGTCCGACGGTGCCGGCATTTGACATTCCTGAGCGTCTCTCACTATTCTTATTTGCCAAGCCGACCTTGAGAATCTATCGTTTCTCGTCCCTAGACCGACCCTGAAATTGGAAAGAGAGCCTGATGATGATTGCAAAACCTCAGCCCGGAGTGCCTCGCCGATCCGCCCCTCGCTTCTTTTCAACACGATTGACGTTTCAGGCGGGAATACTCTTCTTGCTGGGCGCCGTTCTCTCGACGGGATGCGTCAGTAAAGAGCAATATCAGGCGGAAAAGGTCAGGGGCTTGAATTTTCAACGCTTGTTGGCGCAAGAGGAAAAACGCGGAGACACACTGGATGCCAAGTTGGCGCAAAAGGACAAGGAACTCAACGAACTCAACGCCCAATTGAAGCAGACGAAGGACAAAATCGAGGCGTTGGAATCGCAAAACCGTGATCTGACCGCTAATCTCAATGCCATGAAAGAGCAAAGCAGTAGCCAGCCGGAACAGGAACCTGCTCCGGACTCCCCGGCTCTCTCAAACGACCCCGCCCCCTCCGAGGATCGCCCGCTTCCCGAACCATCGCTGTCCGATCCTTTTGTGAGCGATGAAGAACTGAGGAATCTGCTCGATAGCGTAGAGCCGAAGTGACCTTGCTTGCCTTGACCGGCATTTGACTTTTCCGGGCTCTCCTTTTATTCTTAATATGATGGTCTGTTTCGCTATTCCAGCCTAACCATCTACAGATACGTTTTCCGCACCAACCTACATGGATGAATCCAGAAAGAGAGCCTGACGATGATTCCAAACCCTCAGCCCGGAGCACGCCACCAACACAACCTCGGCTCATCCTCAACCAAATGGACTCTTTGGTTTGGAATACTGTCCCTGATGAGTGCAGCCCTGGTGACGGGCTGTGTGAGTTCCGGTCAATATGAGGCAGAAAAGGCGAAGGCCCTGAACTTCCAACGTTTGTTGGCACAAGAGGAACAGCGTACGGGCGAACTCGACGCCCGCTTGCAAGAAGCTCGACAGGAAATCTCAACGTTGGGATCGCAAAACCGTGAACTGAGCGCTGAGCGTGATTCCCTTCAAGATCAAATGGCCCGCCGGCAGACAACTGCGCCGGCCAATACCATGCCCGGCGATTCAGGAGATATGGAGATCTCACCCGATATGTCTTTTTCCGACCCTGCACTCTCGGAGTTCGAGCTAAATGATTTTTCGTTCGACGAGTCGGAATTCAACGAATTGGGCATAGAGAAAACCGAGGCCACCGGCATGGACATGGGGACAACCGGTGCCGGCGGCTTTGGAACCCCAACCTATTACACCGTTGTCAAGGGAGATACCCTCTACCGGATTTCTCGCACGCATGGCGTGACCGTTGATCAATTGAAGCGATGGAATAACCTGACCGATAATATTATTTCCATCGGCCAACGGTTGATCGTCAGCCGGCCATAACCGTTCGCTTCACCACCGCTCCCCTTTCAGGAAATCTTCTTTTCCCGACGTGCGTCTTGCGCCCTCGATCGTCCTCCGTTTTATCGCCAGAAGTGCCCCACCAGTTCTTTTTTGATTGAGTTCATCCAGGCAAAAGGAGGATGATACGAGTCATCATGTTCTCATCCAAGGAGGTGTGGCCATGAACAAATCATCCATGGGAACAGTCCTCGGAATCACCTGCTTCGCGCTGCTCGCCTTTCCCCTCCATGCAGGATCCGGTGAAGAACCCACGGCCGGCGGCGTTCCCCCACGCGTGGTGGCCGATTACATTCACGCCGTCATTCAAGCGGATCGCACGTTGTATACGACCCACGTGGTCGAACGGATGGAAGCGCACAAGGTCGTGACTTCCCGGGAATATTGGAAGCAAACGAAATCATTGCCCCTCCCCGCTCAAATGCTGTTGCTGTCAGGATTGCACGTGGAGCAGCAGGGCCTGGGCCTCCAATTCCGGTTGGCCAGCCTACACCCCATTTATGAGAAAAACGGACCCACCACGGACTTCGAAAAAGCCGGATTGACCGCCGTGCTGGAAGACCCGAGCCGTCCCTATACCGGCGTCATTCAGCGAGGAACGCAAAAGTTTTTCAAAGCCGTGTACGCCGACCATGCCGTGTCCGTGTCCTGCATCAATTGCCACAATGGACACGTTCTCTCGTACAAAAAAGACTATAAGTTGGGGGACGTGATGGGTGGGATCGTGATTTCCTTTCCCATTCAGTAACGGCGCTATCCGGATAACGAGATCGGGTGTTTTGAAACAGAAGGCAGGGACCCTTTGGAGGTGGAGTGTTCGAACCGCAGCCCGTTCACCGAAATGTTCCAATGCCAATACTCCCCGTTTCCCGTTGAGGACATTTCCACCTCGATGCGGTTGCCGCGATCCACGGAAACGGGACGATCGATGGGGAAAAAGGCCAGCCCCCAATGAGAGGCTTTATCCCGTGGGCCATTGGAGATGGACAGTTCCGGGATCAATTCGGCGCTGAACCAACCCGCCAGCCCATGGAACCAGCCCCGGCGTTTGGCAGAGACGGAGAAGGCGGCCTTGACTTCCGCCTGCGTCGTTTTCCCGAATTCGACTTCTTGCACGCGCATGGGATCGCCAAGAAACGTTCCTTCATGGAGCTTCAGCGGATGAAAGTTGTTCACCGTCAAGTGACGAACGGGGGAGAAGTCGAATCCCTGACAGCGGGTGACCCAAAAATCGACCACGTGTTCATAAAATTGCGGCAGTTCGACGGGGACAAGAAACAGGTCCACGCCGTGAGGAATGAGCCTCCCGCCTTTCTTGAGAAAACGATCCCGTGCATCGGTCAGGGAACCGAGAATGCCTTCCTCGAACCCGAACGTCCCCATCGTTTCCATGACGATCACGTCCGCGGGTTCAGGCAACTCCACGTTGAAAGACGCGTCGTTGTAAAACGTGATCCGATCCTGAAACCCGTTTTTCTCCGCCACGAGTTGGGCAATATTGATCACGGCCTCGCTCTCCACGGCATACACGTGACGGGCACCGGCGCGACACGCAAAGAAGGAAAGAATGCCTGACCCGCACCCCACGTCCACCACCACGTCACCCGGTTTCACGACACGGGAAATCGCTTGACTGTAGGCACCCGTCCGCGTCTCATCAACCAACATCGACAGGTGATAATTGATGAAGTCGGTGTATTTCGTCATCACGCCCTTTCTCCATTCACATCCTGCTTCTCTATTCTATGGACGCCCAATAGTAGAGCATGGCAGACTACCGGGCAAGACGCCCCGGTCACAACCGGGCATCACGATAGACGGCTTGTATTGAAAAACGATGAACGCGATCTCCCACCCTTGGCGACACTCCTTGCAGTCGTTCGGGCACCCACGGGTCCTCACCATGTTCTTTCTCGGCTTCTCGGCCGGGCTTCCCCTCCTGTTGATTTTTTCGTCGTTGTCGTTGTGGTTGCGTGAGGCCGGAGTCGAACGTTCGGCCGTCACCTTTTTCAGTTGGGCCGCGTTAGGCTATTCCTTCAAATTCGTCTGGGCGCCCCTCGTGGACACCTTACCCCTCCCACTCCTGACCCGGAGCTTGGGACGGCGACGCGGGTGGCTGCTGCTGGCGCAAGGTTCCATCATTGCGTCGATTGTCGGCATGGCTCTGATTGATCCGGCCCAGGGACACACCAGCCTGACCATGATGGCGTTGGCCGCCGTGCTGCTGGGATTTTCATCCGCCACCCAGGATATCGTGGTGGACGCTTACCGAATCGAATCCGCGGACGTCTCGCTCCAAGCCCTGATGGCGTCCACGTATATCGCGGGGTATCGTATCGGGATGCTGGCCTCGGGGGCGGGAACGTTGTTCCTGGCCAGCGACTTCGGATCGGCCATGAGTGCCTATGACTATCAGGCCTGGCAGTCGGCCTATCTCATCATGGCCGCGGCCATGTCGGTGGGCGTATGCACGACGCTGGTCATTGCCGAACCACCCATCCGTACCACGCGCATGCCTCCCCGGGCGACCGGAGATTATGTGAGGTTTCTGTTCATGTTTGTCGCCGCCGTGAGCGGATTCATCCTGATCTTCTACTATTCATCCGGACCGGCGGCTAAGCTGAGCCACACGCTGGCCGGCGTACTCGGTGCCGAAGCCGGCGCGAGGTTCCTGGTCGAAACGGCGCGATTGGTGACGGGCGTGGCCACGGCATGGGTCATCGCCTCATTCATGATTCGCACCGGTATCGTCAGCCGGGAGATGATGCAGGATACCTACGTCGCCCCGCTGAAAGACTTCTTCAAGCGATATGGGCTGAACTCCGCGTTACTGCTGTTGCTGCTGGTCGGGGTTTACCGTATTTCCGACATTGTCTTGGGTGTCATCGCCAACGTGTTCTACCAGGACGTGGGATTCACCAAGCCGGAAATCGCCGGTGTCGTGAAAACCTTCGGGCTCTTCATGACCATTGCCGGCGGGTTTCTGGGAGGTCTCCTGTCCGTCCGATACGGCGTGATCCGTATTCTCTTGCTCGGGGCTCTGTTGTCCGCCGCCACCAACCTCCTGTTTATCGCGTTGGCCGCGGTGGGACACGATCTCGGCATGCTCTATCTGGTCATTTCCGTCGATAACCTGTCGGCGGGATTGGCCGGCGCCGCCTTTGTCGCCTTCCTCTCCAGTCTGACCAATATCCAATTCACCGCCATGCAATATGCCATCTTCAGCTCGCTCATGACCCTGTTCCCGAAAATCCTGGGGGGCTACTCGGGTTCCATTGTGGATAGTCTGGGTTATTCACATTTCTTCATGCTGACCGCCTTGCTGGGGCTGCCCGTGCTCATACTCGTCTGGCAAGCACGCAACTATCTGGACCCGCCCGCCCGGACGAACCGGCCGTAACCGTTCAGTGGCATGCGCCACCCCTTTTACATTTCCTCGGAAACGGGACTGACAAGCGTGCCGATTCGTTCGATTTCAATGGCGACCCGGTCTCCCTTTTTGAGAAAGACCGGCGGGTTTCGCGCAAACCCGACGCCTTGCGGAGTCCCCGTCAGGATAACCGTTCCCGGCAACAACGTCGTCCCTTCGCTCAAAAAGCTGATTAAGGTTGGAACGTCGAAAATCATGTCCGCAGTGGTCGAATCCTGCATAATCTTGTCATTCAGCGTGGTTTTGATCTTGAGATTGTTGGGATCCGGTATCTCGTCGGGGGTGACCAAACAGGGGCCGAGAGGGCAGAACGTATCGAAGGACTTTCCCCGGCACCATTGCTTACCCCCGCCCTCTTTTTGCCAACGCCGGGCGCTGACATCGTTGGCGCACGTGTATCCCAGCACGTGGTCAAGGGCCCGGTGCGGTTCAATATTCTTCCCGGGCTTTCCAATGACTACCGCCAATTCGCCTTCACAATCGACCTGTCCAGGGGCGACTTTGGGAATGACGATGGGATCACCGGGATGGGAAAGCGCATTCACCGCCTTGATAAACAACACGGGGTTTTCGGGAATCTTTGCGCCCGTTTCTTCCGCATGCCGCCGGTAATTCAAACCCACGCACAGAATGCTCGGAGGTTCGACAGGAGCAAGGAGCTTGTCAATCGCAACAACGTGGTCGGTGACCCGGGACGTTTCGTCAACCATTCTTTCGATGAGCAGAGCCGACCATTCCTTGATCCACTCGCCATAGTGGACGTTACCTGCCAAATCTTGAAACCGGACGATTTTCATCAAATACTCGTGGTCGGTCTGTCATCCTGAGCCGCAGGCAAAGGATCTCGTCGTTGAAACGTACGGCGGTTGAGGGAAAGATTCTTCACTTTGTTCAGAATGCCGGCGATGGTGTGGGTATCCCTTCAGCAAATGCGTGAATTTTCCAGCTTGGTCTCCACCGTTCCCAACCCGATTGCCTTACTCGAACGAAGTATTATACCATGCTCTCCGGAGATCGTCTTCGGGCAAGCCTGATATTGTACGTGAGTCCATTGGACTATCCTGAAACATGCCTTCAAGACGATCCGGGAAAAGCACCGACATGGATGAGTTCGATCTTCTGAAAACTGTTCCTCTCCTCTCCTTCCTTCCCGACGACACACTCCAAGACATCATGACCAAGCTGGTCGAACAGCATTATGAAAAAGGTGAGTTTATTTTTCGGGAGGGCGATAAGGCTGAATGGTTTTATTTCTTGAAACAGGGAGCGATCAAATGTTTGAAGTACACTCCCCAAGGGGATGAACTGATTCTCAAGATCCTGCTGCCAGGGGAGATGTTTTGCTGCGAGTCGGTCACCTTTGAGGGAGATACGGTCCATCCCGGCAATGCGCAGTCCATGGGCCCAACCACCGTTCTGAAACTCAACAGGGCAATCTATTTCGAATGCCTGCACCAACACCCGCCCGTGACGATGCAAGTCATCAGTTATCTCGGGAACCGCCTCAAGGAATCGCAAGACCTCGCCAAAAGCCTTGCCCTCGATCCCGCCGAAACCCGCCTGACTGCGCTATTATTGCGGTTCGCCGAAAAACTCGGCGAGAAGGAACCAGAAGGCGTCTATATCGGGATCCAACTCACCCGGCAGGAAATTGCGCATATGATTGCCGTCACGGAGGAGACCGCGGTTCGTATTTTGACCCGATTGAAAGAACAGGGCATTCTTCTTACCCAGCCTGGCAAGAAGCTGATCATCACCGACATGGACGCCTTGAAACAGCTCGCTTCTTGAATGACCGGTTCTATCGTTTATCTCCTCCCTTTCTCCTCTTTTGGCCGCTTACTTGACAAAAAAGATACGGGAATTGATCTACATCAATCTATTTTGCCCGCAAAACTGCCATAATTTTTGCCCCTTACTTAGGATGTACCCACCAATATGCCTCTGCCGTCGTAGCAACAACCCGTGAGAGGCATTCATCGAAATCAACAGTCAGTAAGGCAAAACTTTTTATTCATCACGTGAAGGAGGTTGAAGATGCAGCAAGGATTTTTTCGCAAGGCAGGGATTCGTAGTGCCTGGATAGTCGCCCTGTGCCTGGCCGGCAGTCCGGTCATGGCATCCGCGGACACCATCAAGGCCAAACTCTCGACGGCGCCGAACGTTCCTCCGCCCATCACCCGCACCAAGCCGGCAACGGTCGTGGTCAATATGGAAGCCAAGGAATACGTCGGCACGATCGCAGAAGGGAAGCAATATAAATTCTGGAGTTTCAACGGCACGGTGCCCGGTCCCATGATCCGCGTTCGGGTCGGCGACACCGTGCAAATCCATTTGACTAACGGCAAGGACAGCACCGAAAGCCACAATATCGATTTCCATGCGGTCAACGGACCGGGTGGCGGCGCCGCGATGCTGAATACCGAACCGGGGGAGACAACCGGGCTGAGCTTCAAGGCCATCAATCCCGGGCTCTACGTGTACCATTGCGCCACCGCGTCGCCGTCGATCCCGGCACATATTGCCAACGGCATGTACGGCATGGTCCTCGTGGAACCGAAGGGCGGCCTGCCTCCCGTGGACAAGGAATTCTATCTCCTCCAGAGCGATTTCTACACTAAGGAAGGCAAGGGCGGCGTCCTGGAGTTCGATCATAAGAAGGGGTCCGCCGAACACCCCACCTACGTCGTCTTTAACGGAATGGCCGGCTCCCTGGTCAAGACGCCACTTACGGCCAATGCCGGTGACAAGATTCGGATATTCTTCGGCAATGCCGGGCCCAACCTGGTGTCGTCGTGGCACATCATCGGCGAAATCTTCGACAAGGTCTGGTCGGAAGGTTCTCTCACCACCGCCCCCCTGGAGAACGTGCAAACCACGCTGGTGCCGGCTGCGGGGTCTACGATCGTGGAATTTACCGTGGAAGTACCCGGCACCTATGTTTCAGTGGACCATTCGATCTTTCGCATCGAGAAAGGCGCGCTGGGTCTGCTGAAGGTGAAAGGCAAGAAGAACCCCGACATTTATAAGGGCCTCCCGTAAACCGATCCAAAGACGGTGACGAACTGCCGGTCGGGACAGATCGGAATCGACTGTTGAGCAATAAGAAGGTTATTTTGGGGCCATACATCATCCCTGCCCCATCCGGTCGAAAGGCGACCCCCTATATTATCAGGCGAGGGCCATTCTCCTCCGGTCCTCGCCGGCCGGGTCTTTCAAGGCAAGTTGGATGACTGTAGCCGTCGACCACCAACTCCTTTAGCTCTTCCAGAATTGTTCATACTCGCGCAAATGCGTGAGTGTGCTCAGGTTCGGCAATCGATCCAAGAAGACCCGGCCCTGCAAATGATCCACTTCATGCTGGATCACGCGGGCGAAAAACCCTTCGGCGTCCAATTGCACGGATTGGCCTTCACGATCGAGGCCGGTAACGTTGACTCGAGTCCAACGCGGCACGAGCCCGCGCAAATCCGGCACGCTCAAGCATCCTTCCCAACCCTCTTCCATGGTCTCCGCGTGATCCGTGATAGCGGGGTTGAGCAACACCGTGAGCGGAACGGCCGGTTGACTCGGATACCGCGGATTGTCCGGCAACACTTCGATCACGATGATCTGCTTGGACACGTGAACCTGCGGCGCGGCAATGCCCACGCCATGGGCATCACGCATAGTCTCGACCATGTCGTCAATCAGTCGCTGAATTTCCCGTGAGCGCAATTCTTCAGAAGAAACCGGCTCCGCTCCCTGGCGAATGTTTGGATGACCCAACCTGGTAATTTTCAATAACGACACACGACGTCCTCCCTTACGAAAACTTCCGCCACCCAATATCCTTCTCCCCTGGCGGGAAAGCCTGTCCTGAGCTTGTCGAAGGGGGCTGGGGTGAGGGGGCATGAGTAACCATTGACAATTCTGTCGACTGAGCATTTCCCTGTCAAAGCAGATGGAGGGTGCTGCTCTCCATAGCCATGAAGACAAGATAAACCGCCTCCTCGCTACGTTTCATTGACTTGTTTTGAAACTGCATGATACCGTGCCGGTCATGAAAAAGCCTTGTTATTCAATAAGTTTGGCTCAATTCCGTCAATTGGCCACGATGGGGAACCTGGTGCCGGTGTATCGCGAAATCCTGGCTGACCGGGAAACGCCGGTCAGCGCGTTTTCGAAAATCAATGCCGGCGACACGGCTTTCCTGTTTGAAAGTATCGAAGGCGGCGAGAATTGGGCGCGGTATTCCTTTCTAGGCAGCGGGGCCACGCAAGTGCTCTGGGAAGACGGCGGCACCCTCCACATTAAGAAAGGACGCAGAACCGAGACACGTCCGTTGGGGCAGAATCCATTAGCCCATATCCGGGCCATGTTGGACGAGTTTCAGCCGGTTCCTGTGCCCGACCTCCCGCGCTTTGTCGGAGGCGCCGTAGGTTATTTGGGGTATGACGTGGTGCGATTTTTCGAACCGGTTCCCGAGTATCCCAAGGAGTCCGCCCGCTTGCCCCTGTTGGCCTTCTTCGTCACGGACACGCTTCTAATCTTCGATAACGTGCGACACACGATTAAAGTCGTGGCCAATGCGCATATTGCCTCTTCCAGGCAATCGGACGTCAGGGCCGCCTACGTGGATGCCACGACCCGGATTGAGAAAATGATTGCGAAGCTCAAGACCCCCTTGCGATACCCGTCTGCTTCCGCACGCCGGCACGTCCCGCGCTTCACTTCCAATATGACTCAGGCCACCTTTGAAAAAATGGTGATGCGGACCAAAGAATATATCCAGGCCGGCGATGTCGTGCAGGCCGTGGTCTCCCAACGATGGCAGACCCGGATACACGCGTCTCCCCTGGAAATCTATCGCGCGTTACGGGTCATCAATCCTTCGCCGTACATGTTCTATCTCCGAGTGGCAGGCGTCGAATTGGTCGGATCCTCCCCCGAGATCCTGGTGCGGTGCGAAGACGACCAGGTTGTCGTCCGGCCGATCGCCGGCACACGAAAGCGCGGGGCCACGGTCGCCAAAGATCAGGCCTTGGCCGAAGAACTGCTGGCCGACACCAAGGAACGCGCCGAACACGTCATGCTGGTCGATCTGGGCCGGAACGACGTCGGGCGCGTGGCCCGAACGGGCACGGTGACGCTTGAACCCTTCATGAAAATCGAACGATACTCTCACGTCATGCACATTGTCTCACAGGTGACGGGCACGTTGAATCCGGGACAAGACGCGTATGACGTCATGAAGGCGTGCTTCCCGGCCGGCACGGTCTCGGGCGCGCCGAAAATTCGAGCCATGCAGATCATCGAAGAACTCGAACCCACGCAACGAGGCCCCTATGCCGGCGCCGTGGGCTATTTCAGTTTCTCGGGCAATATGGATACCTGCATCAATATTCGCACCATCGTCATTAAAGGCCGGGACGCCTTTATTCAAGCCGGTGCCGGCATCGTCGCCGATTCGGATCCGACCAAGGAATACGAAGAGACGTGTAGCAAGGCCCGCGCCATGATGCGAAGCATCGAACTGGCCGAGCAGGGATTGGAATAAGCGCATGTTACTCATGATGGACAATTATGATTCATTTACGTACAACCTGGTCCAGTACCTGGGGGAACTTGGCGCCGATATTGAAGTCTATCGAAACGACAAAATCACGGTGGATGAGATTATGCAACTGGACCCGGAACGCATTGTCATCTCTCCGGGTCCGTGCACGCCAAACGAAGCGGGAATTTCCGTGGAGGTGATTCGACGTTTTGCCGGTCGCGTTCCGCTGTTGGGCGTCTGTCTCGGGCATCAATCCCTGGCCTTTGCCTTCGGTGGTGAAATCATCCGCGCCGACCGTTTGATGCACGGGAAAACGTCGTTGGTCAAGCACGACAATCAAACGATTTTTGAAGGTCTGCCCAACCCGTTCGAGGCCACGCGATATCATTCTCTGATCGTCAATCAGGACACCTTGCCGGGCGATTTTCAAATTTCGGCGATGACCGAGGAAGGTGAAATCATGGGGCTCCGGCATCTTCCGACCGGTGCGGAAGGCGTGCAGTTCCACCCGGAGTCGATCCTCACGAAATCCGGCATGGATCTGTTGCGAAACTTTCTTGCACCGGGCTCCGGTAATGGGAAAGGGACGACGCCATGATCAAAGACGCTCTCGCAAAATTGGTTGACGGCGTCAATCTCACGGAGAAAGAAGCCAATGACGTCATGCTTGAAATCATGCAGGGCGCAACCTCCGAATCCCAAATTGCCGCCTACCTCATGGGCCTTCGAATGAAGGGCGAGACCGTCGAAGAAATCACGGGATCGGTCAAAGCCATGCGTGAAATGGCCGTGCGAATCCACGTGGGCGATCCCCAGGTCGTGGATACCTGCGGAACCGGCGGCGATCGATCCAATACCTTTAATATCTCCACCGCCACGGCGTTCGTGGTGGCCGGAGGCGGCATCACCGTCGCCAAGCATGGAAACAGGTCGGTCTCTTCGCGGTCCGGCAGTGCGGACGTACTGGCTGCCATGGGCGTCAAAATCGATCTGCCCCCTGAACGCGTGGAAGCCTGCGTCAATGACATCGGAATCGGCTTTTTGTTCGCGCCGCTCTATCACGGGGCGATGAAGCATTGCGCCAAACCTCGTTCCGAAATGGGCGTCCGCACGTTGATGAACATCATGGGCCCCTTGTCCAATCCCGCCGGGGCCGGCATCCAGATTTTAGGAGTGTATGATCAGGCCTTGACGGAAAAACTGGCCCAAGTCCTTGTCCGCTTGGGCACCCAGCATTGTTTCGTCTTTCATGGAAAAGACGGTTTGGATGAAATCACGTTGACCGATTTCACCTACGTATCCGAAGGCAAGGCCGGACGAATTTCCAGTTATCACCTTGCGCCTGAGGATTTCGGATTAACCAGGGTGAATCCGAAAGACCTGCAAGGGGGCAATCCCGAAGACAATGCGGCCATTATCCAGGAAATTCTCAAAGGACACCGTGGCGCCAAACGGGACGTGGTGCTCGTGAATGCCGCCCCGGCGTTCGTGGCCGGCGGGAAAGCCAAGAATCTGAAGGAAGGGTATGCCCAGGCGGCGAATGCATTGGACAGCGGTGCCGCGCACGAGAAATTTCAGAAACTTGTCCGGTTTTCGAATGAGGCCGCCGGATGATCCTGGGTCGCATCCTGGAACACAAGAAGGCCGAACTCCGCCGCAAAAAAAGCCGCGGCTACCTCGCCGAACTCAAAGGGAAAATAGTCGACCGGCCCGCGCCGTCGGGCTTCATCAACGCCTTGGAGGAAGCCTGCACGCCTGACTGCCCGGCCCTGATTTCGGAAGTCAAGAAGGCGTCACCCAGCCAGGGACTGATGCGTCCGGAATTTGAAGCCGGGTTCGACCCGGTCGAGATTGCCGGCGCGTATAAAAAGCACGGAGCGGCAGCGGTGTCGGTGCTGACCGATCAGGAATTTTTTCAGGGACATTTGGACCACCTGGCGTCAGTCAAGGATCGCGTGGGACTGCCGGCGTTGAACAAGGAGTTCATGATCGAAGGCCTCCAATTCTATGAAGCACGAGCCTATGGAGCCGATGCGGTTCTGCTGATCGTGGCAGCCCTCGATCGGATTCAACTCGAAGACTTCTATGCGATGGCCAAAAGCCTGTCTCTCGACGTGCTGGTGGAAACGCACGACGAATCGGAAATCGATATGGTCCTGGAACGTATTCCCGACACGGCCCTGATCGGCATCAATAACCGGGATCTGACAACCTTTTCGACCGATCTCTCGGTGACCAGGCGACTCGCCCCCCGGATTCCTTCAGAGAAAGTCATCGTGAGTGAGAGTGGAATCCACAAACGCGAGGACGTGTTGCAAATTATCGAGGCTGGAGTGAAGGCCATGCTGGTGGGTGAATCGTTGGTTCGCGCCGACGACATCGGCGCCAAAATTCAAGACCTGCGAGGCACGGAAGAGCAGGAAAATCAAGCCGGACGGCCCGCTCAAGAAACCCGCTGGATTTAACAACCTCTTTCCGCTTTCAAGCCATGACGCTGCCAAAAGTCAAAATCTGTGGGATCACGAACCCCATCGACGCATTGCAAGCCATCGACGCCGGGGCTGATGCGCTCGGATTCGTCTTCTACAGAAAAAGCCCGCGCAACGTCAATCTGAACGTGGTCAAATCCATTGTGGTCGATTTGCCGCCGTTCGTGTTGCCCGTCGGGGTATTTGTCAATGCGGAACCCGACACGGTCCGTAAGACCATGGACGACTGCGGGTTGGCGCTCGCGCAAATTCATGGTGACGAATCCGCGGAGTATTGTGAATCGCTGGGGCGCCCGGTTATCCGGGGGATCAGGCTTCGTGACCGCAATACCCTCTTCGCTATGGCCGAGTACAAGGGCCGGTCCCGTGTTCGGGGATTCGTCCTGGATGCCTTTTCCACGACGGCCTATGGAGGAACCGGCAAAACCGCGGACTGGGATCTTGCCGCGGAAGCCGCCCGGTCTTTTTCCTTTTTGCTTGCCGGGGGACTGACTGCCGATAACGTCCAAGAGGCGATCCGGAAAGTCCGGCCTTATGGCGTGGACGTCAGCAGCGGCGTGGAAGCCAGTCCGGGCAAGAAAGATCCGGCCAAGGTGACAGCCTTTATTCAAGCCGTCAAACTTGTCTCTTCCTGAATCAAGCCGGTATATTTCGATCCAAACCTTGTCGCTCAGGCAACGGCTCTACCTCCCCTATCCCCTCCTTACAAAAGAGGGGAACCAGGAAAGAAGCATGGTCTTGCGCCTCCTTTTTGTAAGTGGGCGCATTTCCGAAGAGGGAATGCGGGTGGGGTAGAGCCAAACGTACATAAAGCATGGGCAACGAACGCAAGAGGAAGACGACTTCTTTGAAACGGCAATAAAACGTCATGGCACGCAATCCCGCTAAACAAAGCCGGTTCGGCAAATACGGGGGGCAATACGTTCCCGAAACCCTCATGCCGGCCATCCTCGAACTGGAACAGGTCTATGCGAGTGTTCGCCGAGACCGCAGTTTTCAAAGAGAGTTCCACGACTGTTTACGACAATACGTGGGGCGTCCGACTCCCCTCTATTTCGCCAAACAACTCACGAGGACGCTGGGTGGAGCCAAGATCTATCTTAAGCGGGAGGACCTCTGTCATACCGGCGCGCACAAAATCAACAACACCGTGGGCCAGGCGTTGCTCACGAAACGCATGAAGAAACGACGCATCATCGCGGAAACCGGTGCCGGACAACACGGCGTTGCGGTCGCAACCATCGCCGCCATGTTCGGGCTGGAAGCGGAAGTGTACATGGGCACGGAAGACATGGCGCGACAGGCGCTTAACGTCTTTCGCATGCGATTGCTCGGAGCGAAAGTCACGGGCGTGGACGCGGGCAGTCGAACGCTCAAGGACGCCATCAGCGAGGCCATGCGTGACTGGACCACGAACGTGCGCACTACGCATTACCTGCTGGGTTCCGTGCTGGGGGCGCATCCTTATCCGATGATGATCCGCGATTTTCAATCGGTGATCGGCCGGGAAACACGACGGCAAATCCTGACCGCGGAGGGAAGGCTCCCTCATTGCCTGGTGGCTTGCGTGGGAGGAGGCAGCAACAGCATCGGCCTGTTCTACCCGTTCATCAAGGATGCCCGGATTCAAATGGTCGGGGTGGAAGCCGGCGGAATGGGTTTGGCCAGCGGTAAACACGCCGCTCGATTTGCCGGCGGAGTGCCGGGCGTCCTGCACGGAACCATGACCTATTTGCTGCAGGACCGGCACGGCCAAGTCAGCAGCACACATTCGGTGTCTGCAGGACTCGATTATGCCGCGGTCGGCCCCGAACACGCCATGCACCATGACTCCGGTCGCATTCAGTATACTTCGGCAACCGATCAGGAAGCCCTGGAAGCCTTCGATCTGTTGTCCCGGGAAGAAGGGATTATCCCCGCCCTGGAAAGCGCACATGCGGTTGCCGAAGTCATGAAGCGGGCACCGAAAATGAAGAAAAGCCAAATCCTGATCATGAACCTGTCGGGACGCGGGGATAAAGACGTCACCCAGATTGCCCAGATGCGCGGCATTCAATTGTAAGCTTCATCACATGGCTACTCCATCAAATCGTATCACCGCCACCTTTGACCGGCTCCGCCAACAGGGGGAAAAAGCACTGATCCCCTATCTCATGGCCGGGGATCCTTCATTGGCCGATACGGAAGCCTTGGTGGTGGCATTGGAGAAAGCCGGAGCCGACCTGATTGAAATCGGTGTACCGTTTTCCGATCCGATCGCCGATGGACCCGTAATCCAAAAAGCCGCTGAACGGGCCCTGCGACAAGGCACTTCGCTCCGCGGCATTTTACGGACCGTCAAGTCCTTGCGGACCAAGACCCAGGTCCCGCTCATTCTGATGGCTTATTACAATACCATTATGGCCATGGGGGAACGGGAATTCTGTCACGAAGCGACTCAAGCCGGAGTAGATGGAGTCATTATTCCGGACATGCCTCCTGAAGAAGCCGGCACGCTGCAACAAGCCGCCGCCGACAAAGGCCCGTGCCTGATCTTTCTTCTCGCACCGACGAGCACCACGGCGAGAAAAGCCGAAGTGATCAAACACACCAACGGATTCATTTATTATGTGTCCATCACCGGAATCACCGGGGCGAAACTGCGAGATCAGGATTCCATCGAACGCAACGTGCGCGCGCTCCAAAAGAAAGCCGGGAAACCCGTGGCCGTGGGATTCGGCATTGCCTCACCCGACGATGCCCGCCAAATCGCGGCCTTTTCCGACGGCGTCATCGTGGGGAGCGCCCTCGTCCGTAAAATCGAAGAACTCCAACATTCTCCCGAAATGATTCGCGGAGTCAGCCGATTCACGGCCAGCCTGAAAGCCGCCATCTCCGATTCGTGTTGAGTCTTGATGACGTAATCGCCGTTGTGACCGAGATGGCACCGGCTTGTGCCGGCGGATTCATACAAAAAATCCAACAGCCGGCACCCGATACGATCATCCTTTCTCTGCGTCGACCAGGGCGTTCTCTTTCGATTTTGCTATCAGTCCATTCCCGATACGGACGCTTGCATGTCCTGAGTCAAAGGGTTCCATCCGTGCCAACGCCTCCATCATTCTGTCAATACGCACGTGCCCATCTCCTGGGAGCACAAGTACATCGTCTCACCCAAACGCCAGACGACCGCATCGTGTGGTTCGAACTCAAGAAAGGTGAGCGCATATTCCTTTTGGTCGTCGCACTGATCGGACGTTCCGCCAATATCTTCGTCCTGGATGACCGGACCACGGTGCTCCGTGCCCTCAAACCAAGTCAACAGCCCGTTGGACAACCATTTACCCTCGCGCCTTGCCCTTGGAATGCCGACATGCCACAGGAATCACTCACGCGCGACCATACGGCCGAAGGGATAGATTTCCCCGTTTCCGAACGAATCGAAGCGTCATATTCCACGTCCGAACTGAATGAGTCTATCAAAGTCCAACGTCAGCAGCAGATCGCGCATGTACGCAAACACGTAAAAAAATTGCAGCGACGTGTAACGAAATTGACGCAGGATTTTGAAAAAGTCGATGCTTATCGTGAATATGGACGGTACGGCGAACTTTTGAAAAACCACGTCTCTGCCCTGGGAAGAGGGCTGAAACACATTACCGTCGTTGATTACTTTGATGAAAACCTGCCCGAACTCACGCTTCCGTTAAACCCTGAAAAAGACGGACCCGGGAACCTGAAAGACTATTTCACAAAACATGGTAAATTTACCGGAGCGCAAAAGAACCTGGTGCCCCGGCTTGAGCAAGCCAAGGCCGAACTGACAAAATTCCAACAAGAATTGCAGGCCTTGGAAACCGGAAAAGTGGCCGACCTACAGAGCATTGATAAGGTATCGGCGCGATCTAACCCGCAGGCTCCACTGCACGAACCAAAACCTTCCAAGCCCAAAAGGCAACCGGCTGTCCCCTACCGGCAATTTACTTCCCAGGAAGGACATACCATCCTGGTCGGGAAAACCGCCAAAGACAATGACGCCGTCACCTTCAAGGTATCCAAGCCCGACGATCTTTGGCTGCACGCCAGGGGCACCCCGGGGTCGCACGTGGTCATCACACTGGAAAAGAAGCAGCAGGTGCCGCCTGAAGCTTTGAAGGATGCCGCCACCCTGGCCTTGTTTTACAGCGATTTACGAAAAAGCGGAAAAGGCGAAGTCATATATACCTTGAGGAAAAACGTCAGGAAACCAAAAGGCGCGAAACCCGGATCTGTCACGGTGACCCAGGAAAAGAGTTTGTGGGTCTTCGTGGACCAGGCACGTTTGGATCGACTGAAAGAATCAGGTTAAGCTTTCTTATTCCAGACTGGCAGCGAAGGAAAACAGAGGCACGTGAAAGGAACATGACATGAACGATTCACTGACGGAAGAAGTACGAGAGCAGCGAAAGCCGAACTATGACATTCATCCCCTTATCGTCAACCGATGGTCACCCCGATCGATGACCGGTGAGGAATTGTCCGATGGCGAGCTTATGCCTCTGTTTGAAGCGGCTCGCTGGGCTCCGTCGTCGAACAATGCGCAACTGTGGCGATTCGTCTATGCGAAGCGAGAAACCAAGTTCTGGGACACGTTTGTGGATTTGCTGGCCGAAGGCAATAAAGTCTGGGCTCGGCAGGCCGCCGTTCTGGTGGTCGTCACGGCCAGAAAGCTCTTTGAACGGAATGACAAACCCGCCGCCACGTATGCCTTCGATGCCGGTGCGGCGTGGGAAAATCTGGCGTTGGAGGGAACACGACGAGGACTCGTCGTGCACGGGATGCAGGGATTCGATTACGAGAAGGCCAGAACAGCACTGCACGTACCGGACCATTACGACGTCCTGGCCATGATCGCGATAGGAAAGCGGGCACCCAAGGAATCCCTGCCCACTCACCTTCAAGAGAGAGAGCAGCCAAACGACCGGCGCCCGTTAGAGGAAATCATCGTAACCGGCCGGTTCAAAAAAGAAGAACATCCTTAATACTGTTCGCAGCCGGACAGGCAATGCATTTTTCCCATTTGTCTTGAGTCTTGACATTTAAAAACCATTCCGATATAAGCCTTCAACCATAAGATGGCGCGGTTGGAAAACGAGGAGGTTTTCCTGACCAGCCTATAGAACATGAGTAAGGACATTGACGTCCTTTTGGTTTGTGGTTCGGACCAGAAGGGCGTTTTTTTTTGTCAATCTCACGGATGACGGCAAAAAGAGGGCTCCAAACGGAGGATTCGCGGTTCCCAAGAAAACAACGGTGTTTCCCGCATTGCCGAAACCCTCAATGATGATTTTCTGATTTCTTTGTTTTTGCGTTGTTCTTAACTCTGCAAAATTGATTCTGAAAATGAAAAAGGAATATGTCCATGAATATACTCAAATACACCACATTCAATATTATTTTCTTCGTGATGTTGTTGTTCACAGTACCCGCATTGGCCGGTCCGAAACTCGAATTCGGCGATGACAAGTGGCTCAGTATCGGCGCCGGAGCACGGGTGCATTTCTTCGCACAGGAGGATGGTGCCGCCGATGGCGAGAATTGGAGCAAGCATTTCGGGTTGGAGAATATGCGGCTCTACGTCAACGGGCAATTCCACAAGTACCTGAAAATTGAATTCAACACGGACTGTACGAATTGCCTCGGAGACAACAGCAGCGGCACGATGATTGTCCTCGACGCCATCGGCAAATTCGAGTTCAATCAGTACATCAACATCTGGGCGGGCCGGCAATTGGTCCCGTCGGATCGCGCCGAACTCGACGGTCCCTATTTCCAAAACACCTTTGATTTCAATAAGACGCCGTTCTACCCGTCTGACTTCGGCAACTTCGTGGCGGGCCGGTTCGGCCGTGACGACGGGGTCAACCTCTGGGGCGCCTTTTTCGAGGACAAGCGGCTGACCTACGTCGTCGGGGTATTTGACGGGGTCGATCATTCGGGTATGGCTGGACGTCCGAATACGGGCGACAACCTGCTCTGGGCGGGTCGCGTGAGCTACAACTTCTGGGACGTGGAAAAAAACCCGGGCTATTACACCAGCAGCACCTATTATGGTAAAGGGGGAGACATCCTGACCCTGGCTTTCGCCTTGCAACACCACGAAGACGGGGCCGGCACAGCCGCCAATCAATCGGATTTCACAGGCTACAGTACCGATCTCCTGATGGAAAAAGTCCTGCCGAACAAGGGCGTCCTGACCTTTGAAGGAGAATATAAAGCGTTTGATACCGGAATGTCTCAGGCTACTTTCGATGAAGCTTTGACCGAAGGTGGCCCCGGCTGCTTTTGCCTGTTCGACGGAGATTCCTGGACGGCGACGGGGTTGTACCTTTTTCCCCAAAAATTAGGGATCGGACAATTTCAACCCTATGTCCGGTATACGGCGAATAATCCGGACTTCAGCACCAGCCGGAGTGAAATTGAATTCGGCACGAATTACATCATCGACGGGCACAACGCCAAGATTTCACTGTTTTATCAATATGGCGATATTGCCACGAAAGGGAGAAATTGGACGCCAGGTGTCACCGGTGACGACGTCGGCGTCATCAAGTTGGCCCTTCAGTGGCAGATCTAACGACAACTTGATGTATTGACAACATGGCAAGCCAACATTCCAATGATACATTGAAGGAGACGCAAAACATGAATTCACCGAAAGAACGTATTTCCGAAACCATGGACAACAAGGCAGAGAACCCGCTCGACCAGACACCTGAGAAAAGCCGGCGCCAATTTTTCACGGACGCCGGGAAGACCGCGGCAGGATTCGGCATCGCGGCGCTTCTGGGCAACCTGGGGAATTACGCGCTGTCCTATGCCGCAGACAAAGAACCCATTAAGATAGGCGTGCTGCATTCCTTGAGTGGCACAATGGCCATCAGCGAGGTTTCATTGAGAGACGTGGTGTTGATGGCGGTTGAAGAAATCAACGCCGCGGGAGGTGTCCTCGGGCGGATGATCGAGCCCGTGATCGTCGATCCCGCCTCGAATTGGGATTTGTTTGCGGAAAAGGCCAAACAACTTCTCCTGGTCGATAAAGTCGCCGCCGTGTTTGGTTGTTGGACATCCGTGAGTCGCAAATCCGTGCTGCCCGTGTTCGAAAGCAACAACGGGTTGTTGTTCTATCCCGTGCAATATGAAGGGGAAGAATGTTCGCGAAACGTGTTCTATACCGGAGCTGCCGTCAATCAACAAGCCGTTCCCGCCGTTGATTATTTGATGAGCGAGGAAGGTGGAGGCTACAAGAAATTCTACCTGTTGGGAACGGATTACGTGTATCCCAGGACGACGAACAAAATTTTGCGGGCGATGCTGCTCGCCAAGGGCGTGCCCGCTTCACATATCGGTGAGGAATATACCCCGTTCCACCACCAGGATTACCAGACCATCGTCAGCAACGTCAGGCAATTTTCCCGTCGTGGAGACGCGGCCGTGATCAGTACGATCAACGGGGACAGCAACGTGCCGTTCTACAAAGAATTTGCCAATCAGGGCCTCAGGTCGGAAGACGTTCCCATCATGGCTTTCAGTGTGGCCGAAGATGAACTTCGCAGCATGGACACGACCGCGTTAGTCGGACATCTGGCTGCCTGGAATTATTATCAGAGCGTTGACACGCCGGGAAACAAGAAATTCGTGTCCGACTTCAAATCCTATTGTCAGAAGAACGGACTGCCGGG
This sequence comes from Nitrospira sp. bin75, assembly GCA_002238765.1. Lineage (GTDB taxonomy): Bacteria > Nitrospirota > Nitrospiria > Nitrospirales > UBA8639 > Bin75. The sequence continues at coordinate 38,071 of MPMZ01000010.1, read as the reverse complement.
TGGGAACGGACGAGTCACCGACGATCCGATTGAAGCCGCCTATTTCGGCGTCCACGTCTGGAAACAGGCCGTGGAAAAAGCCGGCGCGGTCAACGTGGACGCCGTACGAAAGGCCGTGTACGGGTTGGAATTCGATGCACCCGGCGGCAAGAAGAAGATGGATGCGGTCAACCATCATACCCACAAGCCGGTGCTCATCGGCGAGATTCGCAAAAACGGACAATTTACGATCATTTCGCAAACGGACCTCGTGCGGCCGGAACCCTGGAGTGAATATACCAGCCCTGATAAAGGGTGTGACTGGGTCAATCACAAAGGCACGTACAAGAAGGCGTGAAACGGTGCGGATTCAGGGTCGATTCATGATCCTGAACCCGCCACGCTTTTGCCGAGCCATGAAAGTCAGACACGATGAGCCGGATATCCGGTTCCTGAAACGCAACATCATGAAACGATCGTTCATGCCCGTTTTGTTCGCGTGGCTGGTGCTCTTTTCCGGGTCCGTGTCGAGCCTTGCCATTGCCCAGGAATCATCCCCGGCATCGTCCGAAATCATGACGATGCAAGAGGCCATGACCTCGCTCATTGAAGGCCCGTGGCCTGAAAAAAAACTGGCGGTCGACTATCTCTTGAAAAACGGCGATCCCGCCCTGCTTCCTCAACTTGAAGAATTTCGCTCGAATACGAACCGGCGCGTCCGGAGGCTGATAAAGCCCGTCATCAACCTGCTCAAGAACAAAGCGGGGCTGGCCAGTCCGGACAAGGAGGACCGTCGGGCCGCGGCCAGAGACCTTGGCGCACGAGGCACGCCGGAAGCGTTACCGATCCTCAAGCACGCGTTGTCCGGTGAGAAAGAGCACTGGGTTCGATACGACCTGGAAGAGGCCATTCATCTACTCAACCTCGAAAGCGCCGACCCACAAGTGCAGTTCGCGTCCATTCAGAAGCTGGGTGACATGCGCAGTGCCGCAGCTCTTCCGATTTTACAGGACTTTGCAAACCAACGGGCCGGCAACCTCGAACAGCAAGCACTAAAAGACGAATCGGAAAAAGCGAGTCGCCGGATACAGAAATGGCAGGACGTCACACGAGGCATCGAAATGCTGCTGCAAGGCCTGAGTCTTGGATCCATTCTGCTTCTCATGGCCCTGGGACTGGCCATTGTATTCGGTCTCATGGGTGTCATCAATATGGCGCATGGCGAAATGATGATGATCGGAGCCTATGCCACGTTCGTCGTGCAGGAAGGATTCAGAGCGTACCTCGGCGAACACCTCTTTGATTATTATTTCTTCCTGGCTCTCCCCTGCGCCTTTTTCGTCGCGGCTTTCATCGGATGGATCCTGGAGGGCACGCTCATTCGATTTCTCTATGGAAGACCCCTCGAGACGTTACTCGCCACTTGGGGAGTCGGGCTCGTCCTGATCCAAACCGCCCGCCTCATCTTCGGAGATCTCACGGCAGTCCAGGCCCCAAGCTGGCTCAGGGGCGGCGCGCAGGTCGTGGTCGGCGTGCAACTTCCCTACAACCGGCTTTTCATCATCTTCCTGGCCCTTTTTTGCGTCGCCGGCATCTATATACTCTTGTTTCGAACGGGCATCGGTCTTCGGGTACGCGCCGTTTTACAAAATCGCGAGATGAGCGCCTGCTTGGGCATTCCCACCAGGAAGTTGGACGCCTATACCTTTGCCTTCGGCTCGGGCTTGGCAGGCTTGGCCGGCAGCGCCCTCACCTTGGTCGGAAACGTGGATCCCGAACTCGGGCGGAATTACATTGTGGACTCTTTTATGGTCGTCGTCGCCGGTGGTGTCGGGAAACTCGCCGGAACAATTACCGCCGCTTTCGGCATCGGCACACTCAATAAATTGTTGGAACCCGGTTTCGGGGCCGTGTATGGGAAAGTGATCATTCTCGTGCTCATCATCCTGTTCCTCCAGGTCCGGCCCTCCGGACTCTTTGCACTGAAGGGACGACACCTTGACTCCTGAGCATCCACGAGGCCGCCTCGCGACCTGCCTCTCAAGCGTGATTTCTCACATGGGAGCAGGTCCCGCATTCTGGGTCGTGGGAGTCTTCCTCTTTGCGGGTGTACCTCTCCTCAATCTCTTGCCCGATGATTCGCTCTTTCACGTGTCCGACTTTACCCTGAATCTATTGGGGAAATTTTTTGCGTTTGCCATTTTGGCCCTGGGGATTGATCTGATTTGGGGATATACCGGCGTCTTGAGTTTGGGCCACGGTGTGTTTTTCGGGCTTGGGGCCTATGCCATGGGGATGCACCTGATGTTGGGAATCGGAACGGAGGGCGTCTATGGCAATGCCCTTCCCGACTTCATGGTCTGGAACCAGGTCAAAGAGCTTCCCTGGTTTTGGAAACCTTTTTACAGTCTGACGTTTTCATTGGCTGCCATAGTCCTTGTGCCGATGGCCGCCGCTGCGATCTTCGGTTTCTTCGTTTTCCGCAGCCGGATTCGCGGCGTCTATTTTTCCATTATCACCCAAGCGCTCGCGCTCGTTGCCTGGTTGGTCTTCAATCGGAATGAAACCAATCTGGGCGGGACGAATGGCTTGACCGACTTCAAGCACATTCAGGGGTTTTCGTTGAATGACCCCGCAACCCAGCTCGTCATGTACATGGTGACCATCCTGTTCCTGGGCCTGGCCTACCTTCTCTGCCGGTGGATCACCCGATCCCGGGCGGGACGCGTGTTGATCGCCATTCGTGATTGCGAACAGCGCGTATTTTTTTCCGGATACTCGCCCGCGAGTTACAAGTTGTTTGTGTTTGTGATCTCCGCCGGGTTAGCCGGTCTCGCCGGCGCGCTCTACGTCCCGCAGGTCGGGATTATCACACCCAACCAGATAGGAGTCCTCCCCTCGATCGAGATGGTGATCTGGGTGGCCGTGGGAGGACGAGGGACCCTATCGGGAGCCATCATCGGAGCGGCGGGCGTCAACTACATGCGCAGCACGTTGACCAACCATTTTCCCGAGCTCTGGCCCTTTTTCCTGGGCGGGCTTTTTATCGCCGTCGTCATGTTCTTCCCCAAAGGTATCATGGGAATATTCAAGAAAGCCTATTCGATGCTTCCTTTCGGGAAATCGAAAATCGAAAAGGCAGCCGTGACCGACTGATCGTGTACCATGGACGAGTACGTTCCAGCCCCCAGCGAACAGACCGACGGACGAAGGGTCATAGGGTCCAGACACCAACGGTCGATTATCTATCTCGACCACGTGACGGTTGATTTTGACGGGTTTAAAGCCTTGAATAAGCTCAACCTGGTCGTAGATTACCGTGAGCTTCGAGTGGTGATCGGGCCTAACGGAGCCGGCAAGAGCACGCTATTGGACGTGATCTCTGGGAAAGTACAACCCATATCCGGGCGCGTCGTTTTCGGTCAGGCCACGGACCTGATCGGCCTCCGGGAAAATGACATCGCGGCCTTGGGCATCGGCCGGAAATTCCAAACCCCCTCGGTCTATACGACCCTCCCCGTGTGGGACAACCTGGACCTTTCGCTCCGTCGAAAGAACAAGGGAGTCTTTGCCACCTTATTGTCCAGGCTAAATTCCGATGAGTCTGATAAAATTGCCCAGACCTTGGAGGTCATCGGATTGACGAATAAGGCTGACGTGCTTGCCGGCCAACTGTCACACGGCGAAAAACAATGGCTGGAAATCGGCATGGTCCTTCTTCAGGACCCCGAACTACTCCTCATCGATGAACCCGTGGCGGGCATGACGGAGCAGGAAACGGAAAAGACCGGCGAACTCCTTCAATCGCTGACGCATAAGCATTCCCTGATCGTGATTGAACATGACATGGAGTTTGTCAGGCAAATCGCGAAAACGGTCACGGTTCTGCACGAAGGCACCGTCCTGTGCGAGGGATTCGTCGAGGATATTCAAAACGATCCTCGCGTGATCGAGATTTATCTCGGACGACAGAAAGAAGCCGATGCTCCGGTGTGAAACACTCAATGTGTTTTATGGGGAAAGTCATATCTTGCGGGATATTTCCCTGGATGTCCCGGATGGACGGGTCGTCTGCCTCATGGGACGAAACGGAGTCGGGAAAACGACCCTGCTGAAAACCATCATGGGTTTGCTTCAACCACAAACCGGGCACGTGTACTTGCATAACGAAGACATGACCGGGCAATCTCCCGATCGCCGGGTGGCCCGGGGGATTGCGTACGTCCCCCAGGGCCGGGAACTGTTTCCTCATCTGACGGTCGAAGAAAATCTTCGGTTGGGGCTTGAAGCCCGTCAAGGAGCCAAAGACCAGCAAACCGCCGAATTAGCCTATGAAGAAGTCTACACGCTTTTCCCGGCCTTACCCGCACTTCTCACCCGGCCGGGCGGCGTCCTCAGCGGCGGCCAACAACAACAGGTCGCCATTGCCCGAGCCCTGCTGACACAACCCAAACTGTTGTTGTTGGATGAACCGACGGAAGGCATCCAGCCATCGATCGTCATCGAAATCGAGCGAGTCATCGAGGGCTTTAAAACTCAACGCCGGTTCGCTATTTTATTGGTGGAACAATATTTTGAATTTGCTTCCCGCCTGGCGGATACGTTTGTACTCATGGCCAAAGGCGCGGTGGTGGCATCGGGGCCCGTCTCGGAATTAACGGAAGAAACGGTCAAACAACACCTGGTGGTATAAACTCATGCATCTCAGTCCAAGAGAACAAGAGAAACTCCTCATCTACGTCGCGGGACAACTGGCCAAGGACCGAAAAGCCCGTGGGCTGAAATTAAATCATCCCGAGGCAGTCGCATACATTACCGCCGCGATACTGGAAGGCATTCGGGAGGGACGCTCAGTCTCCGACCTAATGAGTGACGGGGCAACTTTGTTGACCAGGGACGACGTCATGTCCGGCGTGCCGGAAATGCTGCCGGAAATTCAGGTGGAAGGCACCTTTCCCGATGGAACAAAACTCGTGACCGTCCATAATCCCATCCGATGAGGCGCGCGCCACGTCCTGCCCAAGGCCGGAAGCCACAATTCGTGCGTTTCTTCGACTGACGCGCTTTTCATGAGAACAAGGCGAATTGTTTACTGATGGAATTTTGATCATGGCAAAAAAGCAGCCTTCCCCAAAACCGTCCTCCAAAAAACCACAACAATCCCGCACACGCGACACGACAGAAAGCACAAGAGTCGCAAAACCACGCACGCCCAAACAACAAGGTGTCCCCGGGGCCGAACAGGCTCCTGTCATTCCCGGTGAAGTCCTGTTGGGTACGGACGACATCGTCGCCTTTGCCGGTCGCCGGACTCTGACGCTGACGGTGACGAACCATGGTGACCGGCCCATTCAGGTGGGCTCGCATTGCCACTTTTTTGAAGTGAATCGCGCCTTGCGATTTTCTCGGGAGCGGGCATTCGGTTTTCGACTGAAAATCCCGGCGGGCACCGCCGTGCGCTTCGAACCGGGGGAAGAAAAACACGTCTCGCTCGTTGCCTTTGGAGGGAATCGCATTGCCTATGGCATCAACGGCTTGACCAACGGCGCGCTCGATGATGCCCGGGTCAAGGCCCAAGCACTGAAACGCGCCGTCGAACTGGGATTTGCTGACGAGGAGGATGCCTCATGAACATACCGCGCCGTCAATATGCGGATTTGTTCGGCCCCACCGTGGGAGATCGAATCCGCCTGGCCGATACCGAGCTCCTGCTGGAGGTGGAACAGGACCTGACGACACCCGGTGAGGAAGCCAAGTTTGGAGGGGGAAAAGTCATTCGTGATGGGATGGGACAATCCCCGACCGCCACGCGCGCCAACGGTTCCTTGGATCTCGTCGTGACGAACGCGATTATTCTCGATTATTGGGGGATCGTCAAAGCGGATATCGGCATTCGCGACGGACGCATCGTCGCCATTGGAAAAGCCGGCAACCCGGACCTCATGTCAGGCGTTTCGCCGGGAATGACCATCGGCCCCGGCACTGAAGTGATCGCGGGGGAAGGAAAAATCGTGACGGCCGGTGGCGTCGAAAGCCACGTCCACTTCATCTGCCCTCAACTGATTCGCGAAGCCTTATCCTCGGGGATGACGACCTTGCTGGGCGGTGGAACGGGACCGGCCACGGGTACAAATGCCACGACCTGTACGCCCGGGTCATGGAATATCGGTCGCATGTTGGAGAGTGCGGATGGATTTCCGGTCAACCTGGGCTTTCTGGGCAAGGGGAACGCCTCCCTTCCCGACGCGTTGGTGGAGCAAATCCAAGCCGGCGCGATCGGCCTGAAGTTGCACGAAGATTGGGGCACCACGCCGGCGGCCATCTCAACGTGCCTGGACGTCGCGGACGACTATGACGTTCAAGTCGCCATTCACACCGACACGTTGAATGAGGCGGGTTTCGTGGACGACAGTATTCGTGCATTCGGGGGACGGACGATTCACACCTTTCATACCGAGGGCGCGGGAGGCGGCCACGCCCCCGACATCATCCGGGTCTGTGGGGAACCGAACGTCCTGCCGTCCTCCACCAACCCGAGCATGCCCTTTACGGTGAATACCATTGACGAACACTTGGATATGTTGATGGTGTGTCATCATTTGAGTCCTCGCGTTCCCGAAGACATTGCCTTTGCCGAATCCCGCATCCGCGGAGAAACCATTGCCGCGGAAGACATTCTGCATGACATGGGCGCGATCAGCATCATGTCGTCGGACTCTCAAGCCATGGGCCGGATCGGCGAAGTGATCACACGAACGTGGCAGACCGCTCACAAAATGAAGGTCCAGCGTGGCCACCTGAACCCATCAGGCGTCGAACCGACAACGGAACGGCATGACAACTTCAGGGCAAAACGCTACGTCGCCAAGTACACCATCAATCCGGCCATCACGCACGGCATTGCCAATGAAGTCGGATCGGTGGAAGTCGGAAAATTAGCCGATCTGGTGATCTGGAACCCGGCCTTCTTCGGAGTCAAACCGGATCTCGTCGTCAAGGGCGGATTTCTGGTCGAAGCAGCCATGGGCGACCCCAATGCCTCCATTCCCACGCCCCAACCGGTGCTGAGTCGTCCCATGTTCGGGGCTTGGGGTAGAGCCCTCTTCAACACGAGCGTGACGTTTCTTTCACAAGCCGGAATCGATGGCCGAATCCCCGAACGCCTGGGCCTGCAAAAACGGGTCGTGGCCGTCCGGCATTGTCGACGCATCGGCAAACGCGATCTCAAACTGAATGACGCCACACCCGACATGGAAGTGGATCCCGAGACCTACATCGTGAAAGCCGATGGTCAACAGTTGACCTGTGATCCCATGGAGGTTCTGCCGATGGCGCAACGCTATTTTCTATTTTAGCGTTCCGTTCATGACCTCCGGTTGACGCAATCGATAATGAATACTCGTCTGCTCCTTCAAGGCTTCCGCTATCTCGACACGTTCTTCCCGTCCGGCGGGTTTGCCTTTTCCTCGGGTTTGGAAACGGCCGTTCAGGAAGGTCACGTCCGAACTGTGGAAGACCTGCATCGATACGTTGTTGATTATTTTCGATGGGGATTGGGCACCTGCGACGCCGCTGCCTTGGCCCAAGCCTACCAGGCTTCCGGCAAGAGCGATCTCAAAGGCGTGATGCAGGTCGATGGAACCCTTGAGTCGATGAAGCCATGCCGGGAAACACGGGCAGCCAGTCGTCAAATGGGACAGAGCCTGTTACGTCATGCGATCCATCCGCAAGACAACCCGGGCATCCTTGAAGATTTCTCAACGGCGGTTGAATCGGGACGTTCACCGGGACACCTAGCCGTGACCTTTGGCGTGGTCTTTCAACAGATCGGATGGACTCAACAACAGGCTATCGCCGGATTTTTGTATCAGGCCGGTGTCGGCTTCGTGTCGGCTTCATACAAATTACTGCCCATCGGCCAGCGGGAAGGCCAGCGATTGTTGGAGACGTGGATCCCCCTGATCGAGAAGCTCAGCCGAAACATTGACGCTTGCGCGCCGCTGACGGCCTGGACCCCAATCCAGGAAATCTACGCCATGCGGCATGCGCAATTGACGTCCAGAATGTTCAGGTCGTAACACCATGCATCTCATTGAAGAACTACCCGGCGGTGGCGCGTCTACGACACGAAGGACACGGAACGTTACGGTCATCGGCATCGGAGGGCCCGTCGGCTCCGGCAAAACCGCTTTGGTCGAAGCCCTGGCCAGTACGCTGCAATCCCGCGTTCAACTCGCGGTTGTCACGAATGACATTTTCACGAAAGAAGACGCCGAGTTTCTGGCCAGGCGCGGCGTGTTGCCCGAAGAACGGATTCTCGGCGTCGAAACCGGCGGATGCCCCCACACAGCCGTGCGAGAAGACGCCTCCCATAATCAAAGCGCCATTGAGGAACTTGTCAACCGGATCCCCGGTCTGGAATTGGTGTTTCTGGAAAGCGGCGGAGATAATCTGGCCGCCACGTTCAGCCCCGACCTGGTGGATGATGTCATTTACGTGATCGACGTGGCTGCGGGAGACAAGATCCCACGAAAAGGCGGGCCTGCTATCACACGGTCCGGGCTGCTCGTCATCAACAAAATCGACCTGGCCCCGCACGTTGGAGCCGACCTCACCGTTATGGATCGGGACAGTCGCCACATGCGTGGTGAACGACCGTTCGTTTTCACCAACCTGCACTCAGGGGAAGGACTCAGCCACGTGGCGGAATGGGTGGAACGCCACGTTCGACCGCGTTCCACCAACTGATTGCCCATGCCCGGTCTACATGAGGTCGAAAAGCATCCCGGGGTGATTCCGAAACATCCACCATTCGATCAGGGATCTGCTCGCACGCGAAAAGGGGAATTGTTCGTTGAATGTGCAAACCGAAACGGCAAGACCGTTTTTACCCGCTCGCGATTTTCCCACCCCTGGTATTTCTTCCAACCCCTGTACCTTGACCAAACGGGGTGTGCGACGACGTTCCTCACGAATCCGTCTGGAGGATTCGTTGGAGGAGATACGTGTTTCCTTCAGGCAGAACTGGGGAAAGACTCACACGTGCTCTTCACAACCCCCTCGGCAACCAGGGTCTATCGAACGCTGCACAAGCCCGCGGTCCAGTCGATCGACCTCCGCGTCGGGGCCGACGCCATTTGTGAGTGGATACCCGAACCCGTCATTCCATTTTCAGGTTCCTGTTTCGACCAAAGGATAACCGTACAACTGGATACGGGCGCGTCTCTCATCCTCTGGGACGCCCTGGCAGCCGGGCGAGTCGTTCGAGGAGAACGATGGCAATTTTCCTCTTTTGAGAACCGGATGACGATCCGGCTTTCTGACGGGAAATCCCTCGAGGAACGGTATTGCCTCTCACCGGGCCGGGACAATCCATGCCTGCCGTTTACCCGGGAGTGGAATTACGTGGGATCGTTCTTCGTGGTCAGCGATAACGTGACATCGCCAACCTGGGACCGGATCAAGAACGACGTGACGACGATATTCGAGAACAAAGCCAACGAGGTATTGGGAGGAGTATCCGAACCTTCCGTACCGGGCCTGGTGGTGAAACTGTTGGCCCGTTCAGCCCCTGATCTCAATGCCGTGCTGGAACAGCTTTGGCGCGCCGCGCGCAAGCACTTATGGAACACAGAGATCCCATCCCTGCGACGCTACTAAGGAACCAACGAGGCGCTACTCCCCGACCCTGACGAGCATACCGCGATCCTTGCACACGGAAAACGTGTATTGATAGACCGCGATCATCAGTAGCAGATACAAGCCGTTCAGACCCATCGCCCACCACAGGTGTGACCACGGCACGACCTGATTCAACAAGACTTCCCGCATGCCTTCAAACACGTGCGCGGCCGGATTGGCCAAGGCCAACGGTTGCAGCCAACTCGGCAACACGGACAGCGGATAGAACACGCAGGAGATCGGTTGGAACAGAAACACCAGCCCCCAGGCGAGGACTTCGGCTTGCTGGCCGAATCGCATAATCACCGACGTGGTCAGGATCCCGATGAGCCAGCCGGAGGCAATCAGGTTCAGGATGAACGGGATCAGGGTCAGCCCCATGATGAAGACGTTGTAGGAATAGAAGAACAAAGCGGCCAACGCCATGATGATGGAAACCGCGGCGACCTTGAAGACACTCATGGCCATCATCGCCACCAGGAATTCTCCGGCGGTGAGCGGGCTGGCGAATAAATTCATGAGATTTCTCGACCAGATTTCTTCGAGAAAGGAAATGGTGATCCCCTGTTGCGCCCGAAACAAAATGTCCCAGAAAATGAGCGCACCCAGAAAAAAGACGACGGCCCCGTGCATCCCCTTCCCTTCCTGGGCCAGATATATGGTAATGAATCCCCACACCACCAGATCCAACAAGGGCCAGTAAAAGATCTCCAACAACCGCGGGAAACTCCGGCGATAGAGAAACAGATGCCGGATGATCAGTGCGGTGATACGACCAAGGTTCATATGGTGGGCATCCTATCCGGCTGATCGTCATCACCGACTCGCGGGTAGTCGAGTATTCCCCAAACTTCGGAGTCACGATTCTTGTCAATATCGTCCTGCATGATCTTCAAAATCAGTGGCATAAGGGCGCCCATGATTTCGCTGCCGTCCCTCACTTGGTCTCGGCCCCAGCCTTCGGCAAAAGTTGTACCGCCATGGATAATTTGGTTGCGTAATACATAGAGCCTCGACAAGACCTCTTTGAGAACACCAGAAACGTCAGGCTCTTCTAATGCTTTGTCCAACGTTTGATTTTTCTGCTTGAATTGCGATCGCCAGGTTCTGCCTTGCGGTCTCTCTTGAACATACGACCAGAACGGGCCAAAGACATACTCGTTATCCTTCAGCTTACGGATCGGGTTAGTAAATTTTTCATGGAAACCCTTTTTAATAGCTCCCTTGCGATCCCGTTCCACGATCTTGTCCACGAACTCCGTAAACCGCTTCCATTCCTTACTTGCAGTGCTTCTGCCATTGTCGCTCGTATCAGGAAGTTTAGTTCCATAGGCCGCGTTGAACGAAATCCAGAGGAAGATAAACTTCTCGTCATCAGATTGAGACTTTTCGCTTAGCTCCAACCAACTTTCGGCGCGCCTCAGTCTGGTTGCATTCTGTTCGCGTTGAGATATTTGGCTACTTTTTCTTGTCATGTCTGCGTATTTCTTTCAACGACGCGTTGGAGTCTTATCTGATTCCTCCTCTTTGTAAGGACGGGAACTTTTTCCGAAGAGGGAAAAGTTGGGAGGTAGAGCCTGAGGCGAGCCCCGTGAGAACCTATTTCCATGAGCATACGCTTCTACCCCACCTAACCTCCCCTTACAAAGGGGAGGAAATGACGGTCATTCCCACCAACCTTGCTGCGGTTGAAATGCGAGAGATGTTCGTGGTCTTGTCTTCTCGTTTTTGACCTGCTACTTTTCAAACGAAGAGCCGAGGCTAATAAATGGAACGCGTTCAACCTGATTATTATGCCATATTGGAGGTAACACCTCAGGCGTCGAACAAAGAGATCAAACGAGCCTATCGCAGAAAGGTCAAAAAATATCATCCTGATCTCAATAAACAAAACAACCATGCCGAAAGAATAGTGCGAGAAATTAATGCCGCCTATGAAATCCTTAGCAATCCTGAGGAACGTAAAAAATATGACAGTGCCCGAATTGATTACGATGCCGCCGTACGACAGACTGACAAACGCCCCGCCGCCGCAGCCGAACCTCCAGATAGCCAAGGCCGGTATGATGAATGGCGATCCCATACCTCAGAAGAGCCTGCACTAAAATCAGGTAACGGCTTACTCACTGTATTCCAACTTATTATAAACCCCTGGCTCATTTTATTCTACTTCCTTGATGGGAAGATTTCAGACAGACTAATCTTCTTCATAATACTTCTATGCTCTTTCCTTGTTGTATGGTTGGCTCAATGAAAGAGACCCTGTTTCCAGGGGGTAACCCGTATTCAAAGCTCACAAACGACCTTCGCCCGCCCTGAGTGTAAGCCAAGGGTAAGAAAAGACAGGCAGAGACGGCCGTTAACGTTCGCGGGCGATTTTGAGGAAGACCCGTTCGAGGTCGTCTTCGCCGTATTGGGCAATGACTTCTTCGGCGGTTCCCTCGGCGATGATTTTTCCTCGCTGCAGGAACACGATCCGGTCGGACATTTCTTCTATTTCCCGCATGTTGTGCGAGGTGTACAGCATGCTCAGGCCGGACGTCTCACGATATTCTTTTAAAAACCCTTTCACCTTGTGGGCGATATCCGGGTCCAGACTGGCCGTGGGCTCATCGAGAAACAGGATTTTCGGTTCGGTCATGACCGCCTTCGCCAAGGTCAGTCGCGTCATTTGGCCGGATGATAATTTTCTCGTCACTTTATGGCGCATATCCTCCATCTCGAGTTTCTTGATGACGTCATCGATTCGCCTGTCGATATCCGATACACCATACAACCGGCCCGTCACCCGGAGATTTTCTTCCGCGGTCAGGGCAAACGGCATCGAGATATAGGTGGATGAAAAATTGACCTGCCGGAGAATCGTTTCCCGATGGTGCATAAGATCGAGTCCCAACATCTCGATGGTCCCATGCGTGGGGGTCACTACCCCCAGGAGCATTTGAAACGTGGTGGTTTTCCCCGCGCCGTTGGGTCCGAGCAGGCCGATGGTTTCTCCGGGCTGGATCTCGAACGACACGTGATCCACGGCGGTAAAATCGCCGAACCGCTTGGTCAGGTTTTGAACGCGAAGGATTGGTGACGGCATCGGTGACGTGTATTGACGTAGGGTTAAAACAAAAAATCTCCGATTTTGTCCGGGAGATGACAGACTTCACAATCCTTGCTGAGCACTTTGCCTTCATACGCGGTCTTGTTGTCATGGCACCGCACGCAATCAGCCAGTGAGGATTTCCACAACGCCGAACCTTCGGGGTGGTCGGGATGGTGCGGCTGCATGTCCAGCTTGACGTGCCCCCGTGGAATCACGATGGGATAGCCCTTGACGGGCTTCCCGTGTACCACCCGCGCGTGACACGTCGTGCAGCCCTCCCCTTCCCCCCGTGTCTGAAAGGCTTTCATGTGTTTCCGGTGACTCATGATCAATCCGATATCATTGACGGGCTTCGGCAGATCTCTCGTTGACACTTCCGACACCCTGAGTATCGCACGATGGCAACTCAAACAAACGTTGGAATCCACCTGCGCCTGCAAGTCATGGGGCTCGGTCGGCGTTCCGAACCACGTGACCGCCACGTCTTTCAGGCCGGCGTACACTTTATCTTCGATAAATCCTTCCAGGCCCGGTCGAACGTGACATTCCACGCAGGTGACGTCTTTGTGGGACGACATTTTCCAACTGTCGACCGAGGGACGAATGGTATGACAGGACGCGCAAAACTCGGGATGATTGGTGACTGGAATGGCGGCCGTCCCGGCTACAACGAGGATCACGACAGCGACCAGGAGGACGATGACGGTCCTGCGGTTCATGTCACGTGGAGGGAAGCTTGGGGTAGTGCTGAATGATCAACTTGGCCAGCGTCGCGATATCGTCGCGATCAATGCACGGAACGGATGATTCTATGGGTTTCATCGAAACGATGGCCAACAACCCGTCAATGGCGACGTTGACTTCTTCCAGTTGTTCACGAACCACGGCAATTTTCGGATAGCCTTCGCTTTTCCATCCCTCCGCAATGATCAAATCCGTTTGGCTATCCAGAAACCGGTCCCGGACTTCTTCCACTTTCATTTCTTCGGAGACGTCGGCAAACATGGCCAGGCTTCCCTTGGAGATCACGATGACCGAGTGCGCCCCGGCTTGTTTGTGTCGCCAACTGTCCTTGCCCTCCGTGTCCAACTCGAACCCGTGTCCCGCATGCTTCACGGTGGCCACCCGGTACCCTGCGCGGGTGAGTTCGGGAATGACCCGTTCGATCAACGTGGTTTTCCCGCTGTTCGAACGACCGACAAAGGATAGGATAGGTGGCGCCATGGGTTAAAAATTCTTGCTCAGTACTTGTACGCGGACGGTATCGCCGGGATTGATTTTTTCCACGTCTTCGGGAATATCAATCAACCCGTTGGCCTTGACCATGGAGGTCAAAATCCCTGAACCCTGCGGCCCGGTCGTCCGAACGGTGAGTTTTCCGTTCTTTTGTTCCAGTATCCCTCGAAGAAAATGCCGGCGATCGGGATGTTTGGAAAACTTTTCCTGAAACTCGGCCTCGACCACCGGACGCACCAGGTGCCGGCAGCCTCCCATCTTCATGACCGCCAACCGGACCAACTGTTCAAACGTGACCATGGACGACACGGGATTCCCGGGTAGCCCGAAAGCCAATTTGCCCTGGATCCTGCCGAAGGCCAGGGGTTGTCCCGGGCGAATCGCCAGTTTCCAGAAATGCATGTCGGCTCCCAGTTCCGCGAACACGACTTTGGTGAAGTCGTAGTCGCCCATCGACACGCCGCCCGAGAGCACGACAATATCACAGCCCAATCCCTGCGAGATCTTTTCCTTGAGGGATTCGGGCGTATCCCTGGCGATACCTAACAAGAGCGGGATCCCACCCGCCTCCTGGACCGCGGCCGCAATGCCATAGCTATTCGAGTTGACGATTTTATTTTCGTCGAATTTCTCATCGAGGTCGGCGAGTTCGTCGCCCGTTGAAAGAATGGCCACCCTGGGACGTTGATGCACCAGCACGAACGATTTCGCCAAAATCGCGAGCATGCCGATTTCCGCAGGGCGCAATTGGGTGCCCTTGGGAATGATGCATTCTCCTTCTTTGACGTCTTCACCCTTTGGACGGATATTGGCGCCCTGGGGTTCCGGCTGGAAAATCCTGACCCCGGCGTCGGACAGTTCCGTGAATTCAACCCGAACCACGGTATCGGCTCCATCCGGAACCGGGGCGCCGGTCATGATGCGAATGGCTTCACCGGGGCCTACGGATTTCGTGGCCACCTGGCCGGCCTGCACGTCTTCGACGATCGTCAATTCCGCGGGCTTGGTGATTTCGTGTTCTTTCTTGATGTCTTCCCACCGGACGGCAAACCCGTCCATGGCGGAATTGTTCCACGGAGGATTATCCCGCGGCGCGACGATGTCTTCACCCAACACCCGTCCCAAGGCGTCCAGTAATCCGACTTTCTCGCACCCCAATGGGGTGGCGGCGTCCAGCACGATCTTTTGAGCTTCTGTGAGTGAGGTCAACCCGTCCATGTGCCTCTATTTCTTCTTGAATGGGCTCTTGGTGGCGATTTCCACAAGCGACCCTTTTTTCTTGCAAAAATCGTCGACTTGATTGGCGATGCCGTGATACGCGTCGGCCGTCGGCAAATCCGAATGGAACAAGGCGTAGGGTTCACCGAAGTCACTCTGTTTCACCACATCGGGATCCAGCGGAATCCTTCCTAAAAAGGGAACGCCCATATCGTGGGCGGACGCTTCTCCCCCACCCAGTCGAAAGACTTCGATATGTTGGTGACAATGCGGGCAATCGAGACCGCTCATATTCTCCACGATACCGATAATCGGCAATTCACTGTCCCTTGCGAAGGTGACGGACTTCCTGGCGTCGAGCAAGGCCACTTCCTGCGGGGTCGAAACAATCACGCACCCGGTCACCTCCCCGATCAGGTCGATCGTCGTGACCGACTCGTTTCCCGTTCCCGGCGGCAAGTCCACGATGAGAAAATTCAAATCCTGCCACTCGACGCCGCCGAGCAATTGATTGATGAATTCGAATTTATAGGCGTCGCGCCAGATAATGGGATCATCGGAGTTTTGGAGCAGGAACGACATCGAGGCGATTTTCATGTTGTAGGCCTGATGGGGAATGATCCCGCCACCCGTGCTGATCTTGAGGCGTTGGCCTTCGGCTCCGACCATCTTGGGAATATTGGGACCGTGGATATCCATGTCGCAGATACCCACTTCATAGCCTTTCAAGGCCAGGCTGACGGCCAGATTCGTGGAGAGGGTGCTCTTGCCGACTCCACCTTTGTTACTCATGACGAGGATCTTGTAGTCGATCCGCTCCATGCGTTTGGCCACCAACCACCGGCTATGCCCTTCCTTATCTTTCTGGCACGTTTCGTTTTCATCACAAATCGCGCAGGCCCACATATACGTACAGGCATCGCTTTCTGTGGTCGCAGGTTGAAACATTTTCAATTCAGGACTCATGAACGCCTCCAAATTTTCTGCTTCGATCAATCAAACAATCCATAGTCAAGCTACCATCCTTGTATGTGTTCACTCATTCGTTGAGAATTCCCACGATTTTCTTCTGTGCTCTATTTCCCCTCCTTTGTAAGGACGGGTACTTTTTCCGAAGAGGGAAAAGTCGGGAGGTAGTGTTTCGAAAGCGTATTGCGAAAAACTGCCCAAGCATCTGCCCCCACGTTCATCCGACTCTACCCCACCTATCCTCCCCTTACAAAGGGGAGGTAAATACGCCGCCCATCACCCCGGCTCTTTCCGTATTTTATCCTGGGGTAAACCGGATATCTTTTCAACCATATGATCGAGAATCGGAAGCAACGTCGCCAAATTGTCGATCGCACTCTTCGGACTGCCGGGAAGATTGACCACCATGGTCTTGCCGCGAATCCCGGCCGTTCCCCTAGACAGCATGGCCGTCCTCATTTTTTTCAGACTCTCCGCCCTCATCGCCTCCCCGATGCCGGGGATTTCTTTCTCGATGACGTCTCGCGTGGCTTCCGGAGCCCAATCCGTCGGGCGCACCCCCGTTCCTCCTACGGTGAAAATCACCTGGAGATCCTGCTTCTCGCACAGGCTCATCAAATGCTTGCAAATGGTCTCCCGGTCATCCGGCACGATATCATACCCGACGAGACGAAGGTCATGCTCTTGCAGATAGTGACACAGGCTTTCTTTCCCACGATCTTCCGCTTCTCCGGCACAGATTTTACTGTTGATGACCAATACTGCGACGTCGATCATCATAATCTCTAATCGCTTCATCCTCTCTTTATTGCAGTCGCTCAGCACCCTTTCTCTTTATACAAAGCTTCCAAGTGGTGTTGCCTTTCTTCAGCAGCTTCTATCGCATCATTGGCATTAGAGTATGTGCCGACAATGGCGGGCCAAAAGAAAACCGCTGCCACGACATTAGTGCCGGTAACACCTTTTTCGTCACGAGCTTCTTTTTCAAAACGTTTGGCTTCGGCAATTTCCTGGACCAGCGAATTACAACTTAAATCCTTGTCGGACATTTTTTTCTCATCCACGACATGAGGAGATGCACACCCTGACAAGAAAGCTATCGTGACAAAAAGTATGGCAAGTTTATTCATTGCGTATTGTTTCTTTTCCACGGATTCTTTTGAATAAATCTATTTAATGAAAACGTAAAGACGTCAGGGCACACCCACGTACTCGTCATCGGGACCAGCCGTTTTGGGTTGCAGCACGCCAGCCTCCTTTGACGAGGGACCTGCCTCAGCCTTCGTTTCGGTTTCACTGGCCTCGTCCGCTGCTTTTTTCTTGAAGAACCCGGCGCTGATAATGCCGACTTCATAGAAAAAGTACATCGGCAACGCCATGATACATTGATTAAAGGGGTCCGGGGTCGGCGTCAGCAAGGCGGCAAACAGGAACGACCCCAAAAACGCCCATTTCCGGTACTTTTTCAGAAATGGCGCATCGACCCACCCCAATTTGGCCATGAGCGTCAGCGCCAGCGGCACTTCAAAAATCAGGCCGAAGACCACCAGTAACCACAGCGCGAATCCCACGTAACTGGCAATCGACAATTGCGGAATGAACCCCGCCTGAACGCCGTAGGAAATCAAAAAGTTCAGGGCAAACGGCAATACGAAAAAGAAACAGAATCCCAGTCCCAAATAAAAAGCCACGGCGCTCGTCATGACAAACGGCGCCACGAACCGGCGTTCCTGCGCATGCAAGCCGGGCACCACAAATGACCAGACTTCCCACAGAATGTAGGGCGTGGCGAGCACCAGGGCAAACAGGGCCGCCACTTTCAGGTTTTGCCACAAGGCTTCAGCCGGCGACAGAAAGATAAAAGGAATCTTGGGCAGGTCGGTGGGGACCCATTCGAGGCTTCCGGGAACAAACATGTTCTGCAGTGGAATCCGCAACCACTGCACCAGGGTATCGGCGTAGAAAAACGTCCCGATGAAAAACAAGGCCACGACGACGACTGTTTTGGTCAGCCTTGCCTGGAACTCAAACAAGTGCTGCATGACCGGCATCTTTTTATCCTCGAGAGGATTAAAGATCTTGTCCTGCAACCACGTTGTAATTTTCGATTGTTCCGCCATATCTCAGTACGACTCTGCGCGTACGCTCCGGAAACCCGTTTGCAACGGCCGCGGGCCTAGCTGCGACCCGGCATCATCAGCCCGCTATTTGGGATTGACCGCCACAAAGAGATTATTCCCTCTCCGGCTTAAAAAGAGAACGACCAACTCCTCTTTTTCAATCAGGGGAGCCACCCGTTGGTAATCGGCCAGACTCTTCACGACTTCCCGATTCACTTCCTGGATGATGTCCCCTTGTTGCAAGCCCGCAGCTTCCGCCGCACTCCCGGGCTTCACTTCATTCACCACCACACCGGCAACCTTTTCAGGGAGGTTCAGTTGTTTCCTTCGTTCATCCGTCAACGGTCCGACGTCCAAGCCGGCAAGCACATTGTCGAGTTTTTCCGTTGTCATGGGAGGAGCGGAACCGCTTCCGCCGGCAAGCACCTCATCAGTTGGCCGTTCTCCCACTTGCATGGTCAAAGTCTTTTTCTCTCCGTTGCGTAACACGGTGATTTCCACCTCGGAGCCGACCGGCGTCCGCGCCACGATATTTCGAAGATGATTGACGTCTCGAACGGTTTTGCCGCGATATTCGAGCAGCACGTCTCCCCGTTGCAATATGCCCCCCGCGGAGGGACCTTTTTCATTCACTTCACTGATCAGCACGCCCCCCCGGTGAGATTCCGGCAACTGAAACGATTGCGCCAGGGCCGGACTCAATTCTTGAATCGCAATCCCCATCCATCCCCGGACGACGCGTCCGCTCTTGATCAGGCTGCCCGTAATATCCTGAACAATATCGACGGGAATGGCGAACCCGATTCCTTCCGATCCGCCGGTGCGGGAGAAAATGGCCGTATTGATCCCAACGATTTCACCCGCCATGTTCACGAGAGGCCCACCGGAATTACCGGGATTGATCGGCGCGTCGGTCTGGATGAAATCCTCGTATTCCGTGATACCGACGTTTCCCCGGCCCATGGCGCTGATAATGCCCATCGTGACGGACGACGTCAGGCCAAAGGGGCTCCCCACGGCCAGGACCAGATCGCCCACCCTGATCGTCTCCTGCACACTCCATGAAATGAACGGGAGATTCTCTCCCTCGATCTTGATCACGGCCAAGTCGGTTTTCGGATCAGTCCCCACGATTTTCGCGGTATGTTCTTTTCCATCAAACGTCGTCACCGTAATATCCGTGGACTCTTCCACGACGTGGTTGTTGGTCACAATGTACCCTTCCGGACTGATGATCACGCCGGACCCGGCACTCATACCGGGAGGTCCAGGCGGTCGTCCGGGAGGTCCGGGCGGCGGCATGGGAGAGCCGGGAGGGCCAGGTGGGCCGCCAAAAGGGCCCGGGGGTAACCGTCTGGGTCCCCTGGATCTGGCTGGTTCTGCGACTGCGACATTCACCACGGCGGGTTGCACTTTCGCAACGATGTCGGAGAATCCTCTGCTAAAAGCCTCGGGGACCGTTGCCGACGCCTGTTGGGGCGAAAAAAAGGCCATGACCCCCACAAAGGCCGATACGGCGAGACCGAATAAAAATTTCTCCTTGCGACACCCCTGTAAAGTTTCCATAATCATAAAGTGTATCCTTTAAAGTTAATGGCTCAAGTCAGCATCAACGCGAGTCCGGGCCTGGGTCGAACTCGTCGGGCAGTTTCCCAATAAGAGCTTTGGGCCTAACTAACTGATTCTACACTAATCTCTTTCGGCTGTTCAAAGGCAAATCGAAAAGGCGGAGAAGGGAGCGGGTAAACGGAATCGCACCTCTTGTTGTGGGGATGCGAGAAAGAATGAAGGAGTACACGTCAGCCCCTCCCCTTTGTAAGGGGAGGCTGGGGGGGTACAGACCGGGCACATTGTTTACATTTTAAACCGGGGACATGGTTTACATTGGTACACGACACGGCAAAGGGGGGCCTGCCCATGCCGTGGAAGGAGATCAAGATCATGGACCAACGGGAACACTTTGTAAGCGACTATTTGACGGGCGACTATCCGAAGGGGGCTTTGTGTGAGCTGTATGGGATCAGCCGCCCGACGGGGGACAAGTGGCTGGCGCGGTATCACGCACAGGGGGTGGCGGGGTTAGCGGACTTGGCACGGCGGCCCCATACACAGCCACACCAGACCCCGGCGGCGGTCATCGAGGCCATTCTCACGATGAAGCACCGGCATCCGAGTTTTGGGCCGAAGAAGATTCGGGATCGGTTACGGGCGGTGGCACCCGAGGAAGCGTGGCCGGTGGAGAGCACGGTGGGGGTGATCTTGAAGCGGGCGGGGTTGGTCCGGCCGCGGCGGGTACGGCGGCGGGTGCCGGCCGATCCTCAGCGCCTGAGCCGAGGCACGGCCCCGGCGCCCACCTGGAGTGCGGACTTCAAGGGGGATTTTCCGTTGGGCACCGGGCCGCGCTGTTATCCGCTCACCGTCATGGATCATGCCAGCCGGTATTTGCTGCGGGGTGAGGGGTTGCTCCAGCCTACGCGGGCCGCGGTGCAGCCGTGGGTGGCGTGGGTGTTTCACGAGTATGGGCTGCCGGCGACGATTCGGACGGACAACGGCCCCCCATTTGCCTCCACCGCACTCGGGGGCCTGAGTCGGTTGGCGGCGTGGTGGGTGCGGTTAGGCCTTCGGCCCGAACGGATTCGGCCGGGCACGCCGAGTGAGAATGGCTGCCATGAGCGGATGCATCGGGCGCTCAAAGCGGCGGTGGGGCCGCCCGCGGCGACCTTGGCGGCGCAACAACGGCGGTTCGCGGCGTTTGTGGACGAATATAATTGGGCCCGCTCGCATGAGGCGGTGGCCCGACAGCCCCCTGGCCAGGTGTATCAGCCGTCGCCTCGGGCGTATCCGGCGAAGCTCCCGCCGATCGAATATGCCCCGGGGACGCTCGTGCGGCAGGTCCGGCAGAACGGTGCAGTCCGCTGGCGGGGGCACGGGCGCTACCTCTCGGAGGTGCTGGCGCCGGAGCCGGTGGGCTTCACCCAGATCGGGGAGCGCACGTGGGCGATCCATTATCGTTTTCATCGGCGGGGGACCCTGGATGACCGGACGTTGACGATCATCCCGGTCCGGCAGTGGCATCAACCGGAAACCCCACAGGCGATGTCAACCATGTGTCCGGTTTCGTTTGTAAACCATGTCCGGCTTGCACAGGTGGGGTAGAGCCAAACGCACAGAAGTCACGGACAACGAACACAATACGAATGCGGACTCTGACGGATTCTTTCTTTAAGTCTTGCGGCACCAGTTGCATGCTCTACCGTCCCTCATTCCGCCTTACAAACGAGGGAAATCAGACGTAAAGCTTGAATAAATGACTGGTTAGCACCTGGACTTTTGATCACATGCGCGCACTGACCTTACGTTCCGGCTTGGAATATTGCGAGCAGTACCCCAACCCGGCGGCGGGCGGCGGAGAAGTTGTCGTGCAGGTCATCCAGGCGGGAATCTGCGCCACGGATCTGCAATTAGTCCAAGGCTACATGGGCTTTCAGGGCGTACCGGGCCATGAATTCGTTGGGATCGTCCATGATGCCCCACACAAGCCGGACCTCGCGGGAAAGCGGGTCGTCGGTGAAATCAACGCGGCCTGCCGGAACTGTCCGGTCTGTCAAGCCGGACGCTTCACGCATTGCCCGCATCGAACGACCCTGGGCATCGATCGCCGGGACGGCGCCTTTGCCGACTTTCTCACCCTGCCTGCGGAAAATCTCCATCCCCTGCCCGATGAAATCACCAACGATCAAGCCGTGTTTGCGGAACCCCTGGCTGCGGCCTGTCAAATTCTCGAACAGGTTCCAATCGACGCAACGGACCGGGTCCTGGTCATCGGCGATGGGAAACTGGGGTTGTTGTGCGCTCAAGTCCTGCATCGCACCCGATGCCGCTTAACGGTCCTGGGACGCCATCAGGAAAAATTGCAGATCCTGGCCGCTCGCGGCATTCACACGAGTCTGAATCCTGCCTCGCTTTCTCCAGGTTTCGATATCGTGGTTGAGGCAACCGGCACAGCCGATGGATTTGCCTTGGCCGGCGAATACGTACGACCCAGGGGAACCATCGTGCTCAAATCAACCTACCATGGGCCGACCGCCGTGGACATGACCTCGCTCGTCGTGCATGAAATCACCGTGGTGTGGTGGGCTCACGGTGCGGTCCGTTCCCGCCAGCGATTGCGCTACTTCGGGAACACGCCATCGACGTGCAATCGCTCATCCACAAGCGCTTTCCGATTGACCGGGGGGCCGACGCCTTTGCCTGCGCGGCAACCAAAGGCGTATTGAAAGTGATTGTCGAAATGACCTAGAAGAAGTGTTGCAAACGGCGTTTTCTTAACAACGGCCTCTTTGCCAACCTACAATCCTATGTTAGGATTTCACTTTGCGACGGGCTGGCGTAGCTCAATGGCAGAGCAGCGGTTTTGTAAACCGCTGGTTGGAGGTTCGATTCCTCTCGCCAGCTCCACCATTTGAAAATTTGTGCTTATTTTCAATAAGTTATATATATGGTAAAAATATAACCCCACATCAAACCCCTCTCACTTTTTGGCTTGGCACGACACCCATGACCAGGTCCAATTCTGAGGGGGCTTTTATACTGAACTCAACCAAACCGTTCTTTTTGGGTGTAGAGACGGAAATAGTCGTGCAGAATGAAACGACAATTCGTACGCTTCCCCATCAAGGAGACAGTGCAACAGTAGCGTTTTCGGCGTTTGGGGTCATGCACACGGCAGGTGGACGCCCCCTAAGGCATCACGCATGAAGTCTACTGACCCGACCTGGTTGGGTTGGGCTGCGCTGGCCCCACCGAGGGGTGACGCCTCCGCTGGGGGGACGCGTCGTTTCACCCGACGCTTCTGATTGAGCCGCCACGCGCAGGAGATTCGATACACGCGCGTGTGGTGCCAGGTATCCCGCAGCCGCTGCTCCAGAATCACCTGCCCGGAGTCGGCACGCTCGGCAGCCAGTGTGTCGGGGGCACTATCAGGACCGTGCGCCACGATCCAGCCGAGACTGTCCAGCCAGTCAAGCGCGGCGGCCTCAACCACAGAGTCGGTGATTCTGGTCACGGCGCCCCCACCGGTGTTTCCCACAGCAGGCGTAGCGGCACCGCATAAAGTTTGTCGTCATAGCGCACACAGGTCTCTCCGTCGTACACCACCGCACCTCCGGCGAACCGGCGGCCCGTTGCGGCTTTCAACTTGCGCAAGCCGCGCAAGTCCGCCTGGGTCACAGTCGCCCCTGCCTTCACCTCCATTCCCGCCACGGCCTGCGTCCCGCGCTCAATGACGACGTCCACTTCCATCTTGTCCCTGTCACGATAGTGGAAGAACGTGAAGGATTCCTCGTGCCAACTTGCCTGGCGTCGCAACTCCTGGAACACGAACGTTTCCAGAAGCTGACCCAGCAACGTGCGGTCGGCGGCGAGCGCGGCAGCATCCACCCCGAGCAGCGCACACGCCAAGCCCGTATCGCCGATATGGAGCTTCGGCGTCTTGACGAGGCGGCTCAGACGATTGCTGTGCCACGGCGAGAGGCGCTCCAACAGGAAGACCCGCTCAAGCAGCGCGACATAGTCCTGGACGGTAGGCCGGCTGAGTTGGAACGGCGCGGCCAAATCGCTTACGTTGAGCAGATGCGCCGTTTGCGCAGCTGCCAGGGCGAGCAGCCTCGGGAGCGCCTCCAGCGTGCTGATGCGGGCCAAGTTCCGCACGTCCCGCTGTATCTGCGCGTCGAGGTAGTTGCGGTACCAGTTGGCGCGCCGACGGCCGGGTGGCCTGGCGAGGGCGGCTGGATACCCGCCGGCGACGATGCGATCGCACAACGGCGTGCCCAACCGTTCAGTCCGCTGGATCTTGAACCCGCTGCCGAACAACGCGTCAAGGAAACCGGAGGACTGACGAACGTTCACAACCGGAGGCGACTGGCCGGCGATTTCATCCTGCGCTAGCGGATGCAACCGAACCACTTCCAGACGACCGGCCAGCGAATCCTGGATCGTTGGGACCCGCAGCACGTTGGTTGAGCCCGTCAACACGAAACGGCCCGGCACGCGCTGACGATCGACTTCCATCTTCAAGGCGGTAAAGAGTGCAGGGACCCGCTGTATCTCGTCCAGGATGACCCGTTCGGGCAGCCCGGCAACAAAGCCCATCGGATCGGCTTCAGCCCCATCGCGCGCGACATCATCATCGAAGCTGATGTAGGTGTAGTCTCGAGTGTGGGCGGTCAATACATTCGGCGGATGACCACCCCGGTTCAAGCGATCCCCAATTCCGGTCAGATGCTGCGGAGCACAGACCATGTGGGCGAGCGTGGTCTTGCCGCACTGGCGCGGCCCCTGGATCAGGACGACCGGGGAATCCTCCAACGCCTCGATGAGCCGCCGTTCGATATAACGCGGATAAAACGCAAGATCAGACATCGGCTGATTGTAATGTTTAAGATCGGCTGATTGCAATCTTAATGTTCGGCTATTTGAAATGGTTAATGCCGGCTTATTGAAAGGAAAGACCACGAGTCCGGTTGTTCTGCCCGACCTCCGATACCCCTGAGACAACTCTGCTAAATCGACAATCCTTGGGTCACGGCCATGTACCTGATCGCTTCCCGTTTCTCCTGCCTCCCTAAAGTTTTTTTCGAGCAAGTCCTTCAGCGCCCGGTTCTCCAACGCCAGATCCGCGTCCATCCGCTTGAGCTTCCCCAGTTCCACTTCCGTCTCTCTCAGGCGGTCCAACTCTGGGGCACTCAGGCCCCCGTACTTCGCCTTCCAGTTGTAAGTTGTAGAATGTGGCCTCGCTGGTCCCGTGTGTGCGGCAAAACTCCTTCACCCCATGCCTCGCATCCTCCTCCTGCAAAAATGAGTCCTGAGCCAACCGGAAAAATAACTTGAACGATACACCCCGGATACTCTGGTATGCCCTTGGAACACCAGGGATTTATCCTGATTAAAAGGGCGAAATAATAAGGACGACATCCCCCGCCTAGTTTGTCACCCTCCGCGCATCACAAAGGAGGTGATGCCAATGTCTACAGATCAAGAAGTGCTTCTCACCCGCCGTGAAGTCGAGCGACTGTGTCGGCTCGGCCGCAGTACCCTGTACCGAAAAATGCGCGACGGCACTTCTCCGGTGCCGTTGAAAGTCTCCGAGCGTGCCGTACGATGGCGCGACAGTGACATTCGCGCCTACGTCGATTCGCGTCCGCGCTCGTATGGCGAGACGGCAAAATGAGAAGACGAAGAGGCCCGCCGTGTGAGCGGGCCTTTTTGTAGGCCGGTGTCGGAGATGCGCCGACACGTGACGCGCCTATCATGCACGACCTGGCCGTGCAACGCGCCGTGCTCAAGCGGCTGGATCACTATGACGAAGTCATTTGGGATAAACACATTAACATCCCGGAGCAATACGAAAAGCCGGACGCTCTCCTGCACTCCCCGAAGCACTACTGGGTGGCCTTGGAATATGAACGCTGGCGGAAAGAAGATAAGCGCATCTATCTGTCCTTCATGAATCACGCGCGGGCGCTCATCAAGCGACACTACAGCGGCGTGTACTATCTGTTCGACCGCGAATCCGACCTCGTGTTCTACCAGACGCTCTTCGCGGCCCAGGCATGGCCCGAGTACACCTACCATCGCCAGACCGGCAACATCACACCGACCGGCACCCATTTCCAGCCAGATGCCATCGAGTGCTTACGCGACTGTTTTCTCTTCATTCACGAGCCCCACAGCCACACACTGGATTCCCCTTAGAAAGAGGGATTTATCCATATGACGCGACAAGAGGAACGGCATGGAACAGCGAAAGAAAACGGTTGACAGCATCGTCGAACTCCCATGCCCAGACCCACTTGGCGGAGGCGTGCCGGGGCAGTACTGCCGATCGCGGCGAGCAACGGAACGGCGCGGGAGAACACGCAATGTCCGTCAACTGACATGGATAATTCCCCAACGAAAGACAAGGGAAAAGACGCTGGATCCCCGATCAGGTCGGGGATGACAGAAGGAAAGACAGGGATAACAGATCCGATCGGCCTTTTCTGTCGTCAGGCCCGTTTTTATTATGAAACCGTTACGTTCATTTCGATGCGTTCGAGTGGATTGTCGCGGCCGTCGCGCTTGGCGGCGACGACGCGATCAACGAGGTCCAGCCCGCTGACGACTTCTCCGAATGCCGTATATTGACCGTCGAGAAACGGCGAATCGGCCACGCACACAAAAAATTGCGACCCTGCGCTGTCCGGGTCCTGAGCCCGAGCCATTGAAAGCACGCCCCGTTTGTGTTGCCTATCGTTGAACTCAGCCTTGATATGATACCCTGGTCCGCCCATCCCATGGTTGGAGCGATCGGGATTCTTGCTGTTCGGGTCGCCGCCTTGGATCATGAAGCCGGGAATGACTCGATGAAACGTGGTCCCATCGTAAAATTTTTGCCCCGCGAGTTTGCAGAAATTTGCGGCATGATTCGGAGCCACGTCCGGATAAAATTTCAGGACAATATCTCCCCAGGATTCGCCCTGAGACGACACGGCAATGGTGGCTCGGGTATCGATAGTAACCTCGTTCATCTCTGACATATGTCCTCCTTTCAAAAATAAGGCCGGGGCATCGTGGTATGCATGCCCAGTTGTTCACTGATATTGACCCAATGGTTGCCGGCATCCTGACTGCGAAAGGCGCCTGCGTTGGTCCCCGCATAAAACTCACCCTCCGAAGAGGCCATCAAGACCTGAATCGATAATTCGGTCAACCCGTTATTCACCGGCACCCATTCGGAGTTTTGCAGATTATTCTTGAAGATTCCTCGCCCCGTGGCAACGTACAATGCCGCCCTCGTGACCACTATGCCGCGAATCGAATCATTCGGCAGCGAACGGCCGATCGGCTGCCACGTCTCTCCTGTATCCTTACTGCGATACACACCGCCATCCTGGGTCCCCACGTACAGATGTTGTTGAGGGCTTACCGTCGTCACGCGAATAAACGTATGCGTCAGATGTTCCTTGGGATCCACAAGAGGATCACCCACTCTTTGCCATCGCACCGTGCCGTGTTTGGTCGCGTCGATCTGATACAGTCCCTTACCCGCGGTGCCGGCGAATAATCGAGACGTGCTCGTCATCGCCAGGCTTGCAATGAGCGTTTGCTCGAGACCGGGTGCCACTGCAGACCACTCCTGAGCGGCTTCGCCCCACTGATAGACGCCCTTCCCCGTGCCCGCATAAATCGTCCCGTGATGAGCCAGGAGGGATTTGACTTCCACCAGTCTCAAGCCGGCTTTGATCGATTCCCAGGTTTTTCCATTCCCCGTTGTCCGAAAGACACCGCCGCGTACCGTCCCGGCGTACACCGTCCCGTTTGCATCCGCACTCAAGCAGAGAATAAAGCGATCCCCCAAGCCGTCGTTGATCGACTGCCACGTCTCGCCGTAGTCGTCGCTGAAAAACACCCCGAACCCGAACGAACCGGCATAGAGCACTCCCCCGCCCGTCGTTGCCAAGGCTTGGATACTCGGCGGGACGCCGCCGTCGCGTTGAAATGGATTGGGATGCCCCCGATCTTCAGCGAAACAGGGAACGCCTCCCCACGCGATGATAAGGACGAGCACGGGCAGGACGCGGCGTGTCACGTCCACCGTCACGAGGCGACCCGGAACCGGTACGTTGGCTTATGACACACGATCGCCCGCCGTTCCGGTTGGCAAGGACGACTCGTCTTCCGGGTCCCCTTCGTCTTCCTCTTCAGGTTTGGGAGGGGTCCGTCCGAAGATCTTGGCCCCCCACACGCCGATTTCATACAACACAATGAGTGGAATGGCCATGAGGAGCATCGTAAACAGGGTCGCATCGGGGGTGATGACCGCCGACACGATCAGCGCCAACATGGCGGCATGCCGGCGGTATTGCGCCAGAAGCGTGTGAGAGACCAACCCCGCTCGCGCCAAGAGAGACAGCGCCAACGGAATTTCAAACGCAAAGCCGAACGCCATCAAAAACTTCACGTTGAAATCCACGTAGGTGCCGACGGCCAATTCGGGTTTGAGTTCCCGCTCCAACCCGAATGACACGAAAAAATCAATCACCAGCGGGAGGATGACCAAATTGCAAAAGATGAGACCTAACACGAAGAATCCGGTCGCGAGCAGAAACAGGGGAATGCCCCAGCCTTGTTCGCCGGGCAATAAGGCCGGTTGAACGAATTTCCAAAATTGATAAAGAATGACCGGCAGGCTGACCACGATGCCGGCCAAAAACGAAATCTTGATCGACGCGAACAAGGCTTCCGCCGGGCCATAGAACAACAAATCATCGGCAAAGGGCCGCTTGAACCATTCAATCAGGTCGGGCGAAATCGAAAACATCGCGATAAACGCGACCATGATCGTCGCTCCGACGATAATCAGCCGGCGTTTGACGTCACGGATATGGCGAGTCAACGGATGGGCGAGTGTGGCCATGGTCTGATGCGGGACAATGAACCGGGAACCGCGAATGTCGTGTTACGAGGCTGCGGTTTTTTGTTGCTCGTTCCGGCATTCCCGGATGAGCCTTGCCATGTGGTCTTTCTTACCCAACTTTTCTTTCTGAATCTGTTTCTTGAGGACTTCTTCTTCAGGAGTCAGAATATGATTTCTCAGCAATTCCTGAAGTTGCTCGTCCAATTGATGATGCGTGTCCTGGAGTTCGCGAAAATCGGGGTTGGTGTTACGGAGGTGTTCGGCGATTTGGTCATCAGTCAGCATGAGGCCCCTCCTTTGTTAAAACGAACAGTCACAACGTGAATATCATGATTGAACATGTTCCGCCAATTGCCTATGCATAAGAATAGCATCCTCATCCGGGTTCGTATAGTAGGACCGTCGCCGGCCGTATGGCCGAAAGCCCAGGTTCAGATACAGCTTCTGCCCCAGATGGCTGCCGGCCCTGACTTCCAGGAGAGCCCGCGTCGCTCCTTGAGTCACCCCCTCCTCTGCCGCATGCCGGACCAGATGGCTGGCGATTCCCTGCCGCCGGCAATCCGGCCGCACGGCCAGGTTCATCAGGCGTAATTCGTCAAAGACCACCCAGTAACAGATATACCCCAGGAGTCGCTTTGCAGGAGGCATTTCGTCGTCGCAAAAGGCTCCCAGAAACCGGCTGAAAGGATTTCCCTGCAACTCCGCTGCGAACATCCTGCGCGTCCAGGGCGCCGAGAACGATTCCTGCTCAATGGCGAGGACGTCGTCCAAGTCCCGCGAGTGGAACGGGTGAACGTGAGCAGCGAGACGGGATGAGGTTCTGGTCATCATCGTCCGACAATCAAGGCGACACGCGCTGTCTTTTGAGGTCCCATTGGACTTCCGCTTCCGACCGTTGAACGTAATGCGGCGAGACGTGGGAGCCGGCGAATTTCCCGGCTCGAAACGCATCCAAACTCGCCAGCCCAACGTGGTAGGCGGACGGATTCATTGACTCCGCCGCCCCACCAATAGCCACATCACCCAACGTTTCTACGATCACGGGCTGATGACGCAACCAGCCTTCTCCAAACAGGACCGTGGGCCGGTGAATCGAATCCATCATGTCCCGAATCGTTCCGACCCGATCTTCCAGCAACCGAACCCGGTGTCCGTCTTTCCATTGAAACTGTGCCCAATAGACTTCATTCGTACGGGCAACCAGGATAGGACAGACGGGATGCACGGAGTTCCGGTAACTCCAGGCCATCGCTTCCAGGGTCGGCACGGTGACCAGGGGCAACCCCGTGACAGTTCGGAATCCTACCATAGTCGAAAGGCCTACGCGCAAACCCGTAAAAGACCCGGGGCCCGCGGACACGGCAAGGCCCTCAATGGCCGAAAACGGGCATGGCAGCGAAGCCAGAAGGTCTTGAATGGCAGGGATGAGGGAACTGGCGTGTGAAGTACAGTTTGCCTGACTCTTTTCAGCCAACAGGATTGTCCCATCCATCAGAGCCACACTTTGACAGCGCGTGGCGGTTTCAACGGCGAGCAGTTTCATTCCAGTTCCAACGTTTCATGACACCCTCGGGATGAGATACCAGTCTCACCGGAATTCGAACTCCTTTTCGGGCACCGGCACATTGGGCGAAAGCTCAGAAAACTCCAATGTGACAGATCCTGACGTCGTGTACTCTTTCACTGTAACCAAGAAAGGAAGCACCACCGGTTGCTCCTTCGACCCCACGTTGCGAAAATCCCCGGCCGTGAGCGTGACCAGCCTTTTCCCCTTCGCCGTGAGATACTCAACGGCTTGAATCAAAGCCGATGACCGGTCCACCCAGATATGTTGCAAGAAAGAGTCATTCCGGGCATTTCCGGGAGACAAGGAGATGGTATAGCGATAGGCTGTTTTCACAGCCCGAACTTCGCGAAACTGCTCTGCGGTCCATCGGAGTTTGCCAAGGACCACGTCGATGGCGCGCAAACTCAATTGAACCGGAATGCTCAGATCGCCGAGCCGGCGAAAATCCGGCACTCGTCCAACCACGGGGTACACGCGATCGGGTGTGCTCAAGGAATAGGAGCCTCCGCGCAGCAGAAAATCGAAAAGCGTTCCACCAAATCGTGTAAACCCTTTAATGCGGATCGCTTGCGGCCGTTGGTAAAGCAGTGTTCCGTGAACGCCGTACGAGAAAGGGGAAAACGATCCTTCGACGTCGGCCTGAAACAACCCCTTTAACGTGGTCACGTTCGCTTCACGTGCGCGAATGGTGGCCAGGACTTCCTGGGGAGTCAGCGATGGACCCGGCGCGACAGGTGGTGCGGCCGTCGGTGAAGGAGCACGACCGGCGCACGCGCCAAGACTGAGGACCAACACCCCGCCGACCACCCACAAGACAAGAGGGTACCTGTCATACGACACGTCCATGTCCCTCCAACCAATGGATGCTACGAAGCCGACGTCACCACGTGATCAAACACTTCACCGACTTCGCGCACCCCAAAGAGTTCAATCCCCGGGTTACTCAACTGCTTGGTGATGTTCCCTTGAGGCAAGATGCACCGTTGAAAGCCCAGTTTCATGGCTTCGCGAATGCGCAAATCGACTTGACTGACGGGTCGAATCTCTCCGCCCAAGCCGACTTCCCCAATGCAACACGTCTGCCCGTCGAGCGCATGATCGCGAAAACTGGAAACGATGGCTGCGACGATACCCACGTCGACCGCGGGCTCGTCGAGTCGAAGCCCGCCCACCACGTTGAGATACACGTCGTATCCGGACAGTTGTAACCCCAATCGTTTCTCCACCACGGCGAGCAACAACGCCACACGATTCAATTCTATACCGTTCGCCATGCGCTTGGGCATGGCATACCCCGTGGCCGTGACCAGGGCTTGCAATTCGACGAGAATCGGGCGGCTCCCCTCCAGGCTCGACACCACAACCGATCCCGTGCTGCTGGCGGGCCGTCCCGCCAGAAACAGTTCGGAAGGATTGGCCACCTCCTGCAACCCTTCATCGTTCATTTCAAACACGCCGATTTCGTTGGTCGCCCCGAACCGGTTCTTCACGGCCCGCAGAATACGATAGGCGTGACTCTTATCTCCTTCAAAATACAGGACGGTATCGACGATATGCTCAAGCAGTTTGGGGCCGGCAATCATGCCCTCCTTCGTCACGTGACCGATGAGGAAGACCGGCACGCCCGTGCGTTTGGCGTACCACATGAGTTGGCACGCCACTTCCTGCACCTGGCTGATCGTTCCGGGAGCGGACGTCACCTGGTCGGTGTGGACCGTCTGTACGGAATCCACCACCAGGGCCGTCGGCCCAAGGGTGGCTGCGACTTTCAGCACGCCTTCGAGAGAGGTTTCCGTCAAGATGTACAACGAGGAACTCAAAACGCCCAGACGATCCCCGCGCATTTTGATCTGTTGGGCGGATTCTTCACCCGTCACGTACAGGACCGGCGGATGGCGTTGCTCCAGCCCATGCAGGGTTTGAAGCAGCAAAGTGGTCTTTCCGATGCCGGGATCGCCGCCAACCAGCACGATCGATCCGGGGACGACGCCACCACCCAGGACACGATCGAGTTCGCTCAACCCGGTCGCAAAGCGAATCTCCTTGGTGACGGCCACTTCATTGATCGGCATGGCCGACTCCGTGTCGCCGGTCACTCTCTGCCCACGGAGCCGAACGGTCGTTTCCTCTTTCAGGGAATTCCACTGACCGCAATCCGGACAACGCCCGGCCCATCGCGGCGTTTGACCGCCACATTCCTGGCAGACGAAAATCGTGCGAGGTTTACCGGTCTTCATAAGGCGCCGGCAGAGTCGCAGGGTCGTCGAAGGTCATAATTGTTTCCGGACTTCTTTCCATGAGCTGACGATCTTTGCACGTCGCGGGTATTTCTTTTTTTCCCGGGGATCGGGAAAGATCACGGTCTTGACCCGGTTTTTCACCAACGTCTGAGCGAATGCCCACGTTCGTCCGATAGCGGCTTCCAGGTTGTCCCACCCGCCCTCTTTTAATTTTTCCATAAATGCCAACAAGGCCTTCGCGTCCTGGGGCACCATTCTCGTAATACCGACGGGAAATTCGTGCTGCCTCAACCATGCACGGGTCTCATGCAGAGCCGTGCCTTGATGTTCATGCAGATAGATCACGTTGTAATAAAATTCGGTCAATTTCGTCAGTGCGTGCGCGGCATTCTCCTGAGGTTTTCCCAAGGCCCCAAGACTTCCGACACCGGGCAGACCGGGCAACGAAATGGACGAGTCTTTTTGAAGCAGAACGGCAAAATCCACCAATAAAATCGGACGGCGGCGTTCCCAGGACGCCAGATTCCCGTTCCCTTCCACCGATTCGACACGCGGGCTGGATTCCACGGTGGCGACAACCTTGTGGTTGCCTCGCATGTGGGTCTTGAATTCCAAAAATGCCCGGCCGTCTCCCCCGGTGAGCGCCGTGCCGGCATGCTGACCCTGCACGGTAAAGGTAATGGTTTCTCCGCCCAATCCCTTGTTGCCCAACAGCCCTTGTTCAAACAACACGGCCTTCAACGTCACGTCGGTCCCCGGTCGAGCCAGAATGTCCTCGACAATCAGGTGCCCCGTGATTTTATCCTGTGCCGCGGTCGTACCAGAAAGGAAAAGGAAACCGATGAAGATCGATAAGACGAATCGGAAGGGAAAAACTCCGTTCACGAGGGAAATCCTAAAGAGCGTCGGACCGCAGACCTGCCAGACTCGCAACCGCTTTCAATGGGATAATGTAGCATGCCGGTCTTGGATAGATCCAGCCGGGATTTCCGGAATCGCTAGCCAAGTTGACGCTTGCGAAGCTCTTCCCGATAGGCCTTCTCGTACAGCACGTCCCATTCCGGGGAGCCTTCGGGAATCCGTCGGGAGTAGGAGTTCAGACGTGATCGCACCAACCGATGAATGTGCTCCTCGGCTTTCATGGACTCCGACAGGATGCGTTTGATTTCTTTCAACGCCAGCGTGGAAGCCCCACCCAGCGTCCCTTCTGGCGAACGTTGAAGCGCCTGAAGAATCACGTGGGAAAGATGCGTCTGTTTGTCGTCAGATAAAAGTGGACCCATACGATCACGTGCATAGAGGTTCGGTCATTCGTTGACCATTTCCGCACTTTCCTTCCCCTTCTTTGCTTGTCCTGAGCGTCGCGAAGGATCACGGAGGGGCGAAGGGGAGGTAGAGCGCAGTGACTGCTTGAATTTACAGGACCAACCCGCGCTCTTTGACCAGCTTGGTTTTCACCATGGCGAACATCTTCTGATAGTCCGAGCGGCCGCTTCGAAACTCCGCGTCATACTGTTTCAACAGCGCCCGGATTTCCTCATGCAGCCGGTCTTCAACGGAAAGCTCGTCGGTAATGGCTTTCCGGACGTCATCGATCACACGCTCCTTCGACCCGGCAATCTCCAGAAACCCCTGCTCCTGCAAACGCTCCACAACAGCCGTTGCCAGCGATCGAATGCGTTCTTCAGTGACGCGCATGCCGTTAGGAAGAAACCTTTTCGACTTTCATCATCGTGGCGCCGGCAACTTGATGAAGCACCGTTGGATCTCCGATCAATCGTCCGACGACGTTCACCCGATCAGCCGGGACCGGATCCTCTCCGATACTCATGGGGGTTCGTCCAAAAAATACGGCCAACGCCCCGCCGAGGCCCCAATACGCGACGTCGCCCACTTTCACGTTCGTCGTCGCGGTTTCACGGTGGTCCTTGACCCCGGGAAGCTGGCAATAAAACTCCTCCCCCCATTGATTCACCTTGGCTTCAACCGGCAAGGCGTCATAGATGGCCTGCGCCGTGCGCGTCGGCTTCAACTCCACTTCCACGGCAACGCCGCCAATCGTAATCTTAATCCGCTTTTGTTGTTCTTCCATGTCCGCGTATCACTCCTTGCTCCAATAGCGCACAATGTTTTTCCTGGTCGCTCTCGATGGAAATTTCGGCGTGGTCAGACACGCTCGGCAGACTCTCCCCATACTTCAACCGCAAGACCCGGAATGCGGGCAAACTCGCGGACGTTGGCCGTGACCATGATCAGACCATGGGCAAGACCCGTGGCTGCAAGCCAAAGATCATTCGGCCCAATGATCCTGCCCGCTACGGCCAACTCTGCCCACACTTGCGCATGCGCTCGGGCGGTCGCCAGATCTATCGGCAACAGGGGAAAGCGCTCTAGCAGCGCTTCGACAAAGGCCGAACGCTTCGCCCGAACCTCCAACTGCACTGCACGATGCACTCCGTGAAGGAGTTCGCTCACTGTGATGACTGAGAGAAAGAACTCTTCCTGTTGTCTCTGTGCGAGATGACGGTCCAGGTCGAGACGCCTCCGCTCGTGCTCAATCAGGACACTGGCATCAATCAAGACTGCCACGGATCGTGGACCTCCGCACGAGCAAGCTCCGCCCGAGCCGCAGTGAGGTCGTCGGCAAGCTGCGTGGCTTCGGCTGAGGAAAGATGGGGAAGCGATGCCAACAGCGCGGGGAGTTCCTCAAGCCGTTTCCCCGTAGGAAGTGGACGGAGTTCCGCCATGGGTTTGTTGCCACGCACCAGTACGAAACGCTCGCCACGGTAGGCAACGCGGTTGATATACTCTGCGAAGTGACGGGCCATTTCAGTAACGGAGAGTGTCTGTGCCATCATAGATTCTCCACAAAAAACTGGTAATCATATTATCTGATTTTTTGCTCAATGTCTACTGACTCTCGGCCAAGGACCAAGCTCACGACGGCAAATAAACGAATAGATGCCAGATGAACTTTGGGGCAAGACCTATCTATCGTTGGCGCTCAACCGTACCGCGACGTTGGTTAGGCACATGGGCGGCTCGCTTCTTTGCGAGAGCGCGAAGCATCTTTTCTAGTTCATCTTTCAATTGCCTGTGGTTTTCGAAGAAAATAACAGGATAATCCTTAAGATCAAACTCGAGTTCGGTGCCTTTCTTGGCAACAAACACCGGAGTTTTTCTAATGCCTTGGGCATATCCTGCCTCGTAATAGACGTTCGGTCGTGAGTATGTCAGATCAACGATTACGAATTCCGCCTTCCGAATTGATTCCAAAATTCTATCAGTGATTCTTTCGTTCGACTGTGCCTCGTCGACTCTCTCCGCCTGTACACCGCATCGCTGTGCACCTTCTTTGATTGAATCGAGGACGTCTTCTAGTTCAGGGTTGTTGGGATCAATAGGCATCGCCACAAATGCGTAGTTTTGTTGGACGTTGATTTCCACTTTGAGCGCATCACTAACGTCTAACTCCTTCTCTGGAAGCGCCCGCAACACACCAATCGTCTGATCGACCATATCAACAACGAGATCGACCATACTCATGCCATACGGTGCCTGAAATAGCATGGTAAATGGGTCAACGCTACGCATGATTAAACCACCAACTGCGGGAGGTGGCCCAATTGTTAGAGTACTGAAACATTTTGCTTCAATAACCTGTTGTCGCACCCATACTTTGTTCTGATTGATGTACGATCTGCGATCATTTCGTCGAGCCTGGTCTCGATATGACGCCGACCATTCCAAAACTGCTTGCTTGAAATCGTCCAGTCGCTTGATTTTTTCGTCGGTGTTCATAGGCGGTCTCGGCTTAGAAAAGCCTGCGTGCAGGCATGGCTCGAACACATAACGCGCTGGCCATTCCTGCAATGCACTGTTAGATGTCATACCTACGGTTTGCGCATGGCTAGCAGAGATGTACAACCTGAATTGTCCCTTGCATGAGCGGTTTCATTCGATGGATAGTGGTGATCTGACTCATATGAAGTTTGTCTGTAGTCTTAACCTCAGCCCAAAGAAATTGCTGCCCGTTCGTCAACGTCAGATCCGGCCATCCGCTCCGATATTGATATGGGTCCTCGGCTATCGCCTCAGTAAACTGCCGCAGCCTTGCGCTTCCGATGGCGTTGAACAATGCAACCATGGCTTCTTCAGTGAGTCCGGGATAGTGCTCTTGAATCATGAGCGAACGGTAGATCTCGCCGAAACCGCGCACAATCATATCGGCGTCCGCATGCTCTACAGCATCTGCGATTTCCGAAATGTGATTCTCATGGATTTTGAGTTGCGCCTCAGTAAACCTCAAGCACGCATCTTGTCGGGACTTGAAAGGATTGAGCCGTTCTAGCGTTTCAAGTGCCGCAGCACGAATCAGAAGCAGCAAAGCCCCACCTTCGCAGTATGATCCAGAGTAGCCATTCTCCGAGAAGTATTTCCAAACTGTTTTTTCGGGATCACCATTGAACTCCAAGCCCTCCAACCTTTCGTGACCTATACCAAGGTGCGCGCATTGCCTTGGCAAGGCGGAGATAACCAGGGCCTGCTTCCAACCTTCAACAGTCAACTGCGCATCTGGATCGACGAAGCCACGACTAACAAGGGCCTTCAAAGTACCGCGTTTGAATTCGCCCGCATCCCCATCAAGCATCTCTCGAAGGGCGGATTTCATTTCTGCGGTTAAACGTTTTTTTGGCATCTAACGTGAAAATCAGCCACAGCTTACAGCCGTCGGCTGGATTTGCCTGGTTAGCTGCTATTTCTATCAAACTCCAGTTGGCCTGCCCGTTGATAGAGTTCGGCCAAAGACTCCTCGGCCTTTTCATACAGGTCTTTCAGCGTTTTGTCTTTCCTCATCAGCGGATGGCTGCCAAGAAATTGATAGATGTAATCCAATGCGACGGACGCTCGATCCATAAGTTCGAAATAATGGCCGTCATTTATGGCGT
The DNA here is from genome assembly GCA_002238765.1 of Nitrospira sp. bin75. Classification (GTDB taxonomy): domain Bacteria; phylum Nitrospirota; class Nitrospiria; order Nitrospirales; family UBA8639; genus Bin75. The sequence continues at coordinate 562 of MPMZ01000010.1, read as the reverse complement.
TGTCCGTGTCGTCAAAAACAAGGGTTGACCCTTCGTCTGTTTCTTGTACTTCAAGTATCGGACGACGGAACGCGTGGAGAAAATACCTGATGTCTTCTCTGAGTTCCTCAGCCGTTTCACCCATAGGTGCGACTGATTCTTGCGTCCAACCGTCTATGCCGCCGTCTTCCCGGTAATACACCTCGTGGACATGATACGTCACCGAATCTGGTTCAGGATGATGCTTCCTGATTACTCTGTAATTCCAATGTGACATTTCTTTTCAGCGAACGCTAAACACGGCGGCGGCGTTGCCCATCCACCGAAGTGCTTTGTTCTGAGATGCAATACTTTTTTCTACTTGAGCACATGTGATTGTTAAGCCCTACTTTGCAATTATTGATAATTCCGATGATTTGAAAGTGCTCTTGCATTTGACAGTAGTCTTAGGCAAGCAGAGGTGGCTCGGGAAATTTGAACAAGGGGGATAAGTGACATTTCTGCTCACGAGCGGCATGATTGCCGTGAATGAGGAGGACCCATGACGAGACGACTACGCCGAAACCATAGCCCGGCTTTGAAG
>MPMZ01000082.1 GCA_002238765.1 Nitrospira sp. bin75 | reverse complement strand
CCTTCTCGTTCCGACTGATCCAGGGTCACCGTATATCGTTTCATGGCTGCCAATCCTCCCATGCAGAATAACATCGGGGGATTTTAGCATCTAATGTACGACATTAGATGTATGACATGACACTAGCGCTAGTCAACGATATACAAGTGGCACGTAGGGTGTGGCGAAAAGCGCCGAAAGGCGTTTGCCCAGAAGGAACAGAAATCGAACTTCTGCTGGGATCAGGTCAATCGGGCGCTGGCAATGGGGATAATCCGAGTTCCTTGAGAAACGCATTGTGCTTCTCCGTTGACTCTCGAATCTGCTTCTCGATCTCGTCCAGCTCCTTGTGCGTGGCCGATAAATCAATCGCTACCTCCTCCTCAACTGTGCTGACATAGCGCGAGATGTTCAGGTTGAAGTCGTTGGCCTCAATCTCGTCCATCCCCACGCATCTAGCGTACCGCTTAATACTCTCCGGACGTTGTTGGTAAGTGTCGATGATCCTGCTTATATGCTTGTCCGACAAGTAGTTCTGTCGCTTGCCTTTCTCGAAATGCTCGGATGCATTGATAAATAGGACATTATCGGGCTTTTTGCACTTCTTCAAGACGAGAATGCAGACCGGGATACCGGTCGAGTAGAACAGGTTCACTGGCAAGCCGATGACTGTGTCGACATGCCCGTCATCAAGGAGTTTGCGGCGGATCCTTGCCTCCGCGCCGCCACGAAACAGCACACCGTGCGGTAGTATGATGGCCATCACTCCGTCGTCTTTGAGGTAGTGAAAGCCGTGTAGCATGAACGCGAAATCTGCTGCCGACTTCGGAGCCAGCCCGTAGTTCTTGAAGCGCATGTCCTCGCCCAATGCTTCATCCGGGTCCCATCGGTAACTAAATGGCGGGTTAGCGACCACGGCGTCGAAGTAGGGCTTCTTTGCCGGATTTGTCTCGCGAAGCATATCCCAGTCATTCGTCAACGTGTCGCCATGATAGATCTCGAACTCCGTGTCCTTCACCCCGTGCAGTAACATATTCATACGCGCAAGGTTGTAGGTAGTGATGTTCTTCTCCTGCCCGTAGATTTTGCCGATACCGTACGCCCCCATGCACTTGCGCACATTGAGCAGGAGCGATCCCGAGCCACAGGCAAAGTCCATCACGCTGGCAAGGCGTTTACGCTTGCCGGTTTTAGGCTCTTGACTGTCGAGCGTGACGATCGCGGAGAGTATGTTCGAGATCCGCTGCGGCGTATAGAACTCACCGGCCTTCTTGCCCGACCCCGCAGCGAACTGGCCGATCAAATACTCGTAGGCATCACCAAGGGTATCGCTGTCCGTGGAGAACTCTGCGAGGCCCTCAACAATTTTGGTGATGATCGTGCATAGTTTCGCGTTTCGGTCCGTGTACGCCTTACCGAGCTTGTCGGAGCCGAGATTGATCTCCGAAAACAGCCCTGAGAACGTGCTCTGAAATGATTCATTTTCGATGTACTTGAAGCCGGCCTGAAGTGTATCAAGCAGTTCGTCGTCCTGGGTGAGAGCCATGTGCGCAATGCTGGTCCAGAGGTGCTCCGGGCGTATAACGTAATGCGCTTTGAGCCGCATCTGCTTCTCGAACGCCGACACATCTCTAGGGTTCCGCCCGTACCAGACAAACAGGGGGGACCGACCGCCATTGCCAATGGCGTTCGGGTCAGGGTAGTCACGGCCGAGTTCCTTCCTCGCAGCCTGTTCGTAGTTGTCGGAGAGGTAACGGAGGAACAAAAAGGCAAGCATGTAGTCGCGAAAATCGTCCGCGTTCATCGCCCCGCGGAGTTGATTAGCAATGCCCCAGAGCGTCTTGCCGAGCTGCTTTTGATCTTGGTCAGTCATGGGTGGGTTCTCTGTGGGGTAGTTTCAGGAACAAGCTCGGGAAGTGCAAACTGGAAACGGTTAAGAACATCATTGAAAATTTTGCGAAACAGTTCTTTATTATCGTCCACCATCTCAACCGGTTCGTTGATGGCGTACTTACCGTGGCTCAGCAGATTCAGCGCACGATTGTAGAGAGCCTCGTCCTCCAACCCAGCCAAGCATATACTGAGGTCTTTGTGACCAAAGAAGCTCGCCGTCTTCTCCAAGATGCTGCGCAGGGCGTTGAAGTGGTAGGTGTAGAGGGTGTCTGATCTCAAACACCTTTGCAGTTCAGCAAGGATCGCCACATGATGAAAGTAGGGTGTATCTCCAGTAGCTCGTAGGGTGAACACAGCCTCGGAGTCAGATCGGTGCAGAAAATACCGCTTAAGCGTAACCTTCTCTTGGTCTTCCCTTGTCCTTCCAAGTTCATTGCACATGACATTGAAGAATAATGCGTGGTGAGAGGAGAAGACCGTTCTGAGCAGATCTTGCCCCCCGTTGGTATCTCGGCGAGCCGCGGCTTTACGAAGAAGCGCTGCCAGATCACAGGCAACAGCGATGGCATTGTTGTCGTCCAGCGATGAGATGGGGTCATCGATGTACAGGTGCTTGACCCACTTGTACGACGGATGGCCATCGATAACACGCTCGCAGATCGCCATGAACATGCACCAGATAAATATGTTCTCCTCGCCTCGGGATATCTTGATCCGGTCGTCATCGCCTTGGCGGAAAGTTACCACCCACCTGCTGTAATCGATGTCAAACTCGAAGTCGGCGTAGCGTGACAAGTAGCCCGCTATGGTTTCATCCAGTGCGAGTTCGGTGAGGCCCTTGAAGAAGGCAGAGTTCTCGTTGATCTTCAGGTGCCGATCCCTATCAGCATCAAGGTCATTGTGCCAGACAAAGAGATCCTCGGTATATGCATTGAAATAGAGTGTATCTGGGGTCCCGTTGCCTTTCCGTTTCCCTTGATTCTTGAACTCCATCGAGAGACGCGTCTTTCCCGTTCGGTTATAGGCGTATAGCATGACACAGTGGACATCCTTGACATCGCTGCGGATCTTTCGCTCGAGCGTAGTCAGACTCTGGTACCGATATATCTTCGGCGTACCGCTCATAACTCACTGGCCCTCCCCTGCGAGGGAAAGAGTTGTTGCATCAGCCCTTGCTTGTGCTGCCGCAGCGCTTCGAGCTTCCGGCCCTCAGCCATTATCAGATCGTCCAGCGAGCCGAGACAGTCGGCAATCTTCTGCTGCTCGGGACCCGATGGAAGTTGAAGAGGCAGATTGCGGAATGTCGCCTTAGAGATGTTGTAGCGCGTTGCGCCTTGTGCACCACGAGATAAATGTGCTCTTGCCAGTGTTGATCGGAGCAGGAAGCCAAGGAAAACAGGATTCGGTGATTTTCCGTCATCGAAGCGAAACAGAGCACAAAATGAGTTCAAGTAGCAATTTTCGATTTCTTCAAGCAGAACGCTCGACATCCCCGCTTCATCTGGTATTTCCGAAGAAATGGTGAAAAACACATCTCCCTTGGCAACGGCATTTTGCGATTCGTCACTGCCAACATTTACCGAACGCAGGTCCAAAATGTTAGTGAATGTATTTACAAAAACATTCATGTACGGGATGAAAGCAGCATCACCTGTATCAAAGTCTTTCGCCGTCTTGCCTGCGAGCGAAGATAGGAAGTTGCCTTGTTTGTCCAGTATCTTGGTCATCCAATCACCCGCATCCTGAAACTCCGGGAAGCGAAGGCGGGGAACGGTTTCACTGGGCTGGAGGAAAAGCTGTTGCATCAGCCCTTGCTTGTGCTGTCGCAGTGCTTCGATCTTCCTGGCCTTCGCCGTGACCAAGTCATCCAGCGAGCCGAGGCAGTCGGCGATCTTCTGCTGCTCGGGATGTGATACCGCGACCGGCGGGAGCGGCACGGGCATGGACATTAGAGCGTCATCACTAACGCTCAGTGCGCCGTGGGCACGCGCTCCGACCGTAATGTACTTGCGCAGCCATCGGCCGTGGTGATTCCCATGTAAGAGATGGTCGAGGTATTCCGGGATAACGACAGCGGTATCTGGCCTGAAGCATGTAAACATGCTGTTAGGGACAGCCGCGTTCCTCGTGCCACTGTATCGGGCGATGTATCCCTGCGGGAACTCTTTTGTCGCACTCTTGTTGTAGGCAAAATCATTCGTTTTCAGCCGGATGTAGTTCTTATACGAGTTGCCGGCGATAGTGCGGCCGAACTTCTCTTCCTGACTGAGAAGACCGACACCCGTTGTTACGCTCATGGGCACGCACTTGCTCGTCCCAACCCTCTCGGAGATCAGTTCCGCGATGGCGCTGAGCGGCTGGAAGCGCCAGTCTCCTGTGCTACAGAACTCGGGAAACCGCAGCTTCGGCACCAGAGGCGATGGTGTGTCGGCTGTCATCATCCGCCCCCCTGCTCGTAGGCGTTGAGGCCCGAAATGCCCCGGCCGTGTGCCCGCTTGTTCAGCACTGGAACGAGATCGGCCATCAAGGCGAGTTCGCGCTCGCGACGTTCACGCCAGCCGAGGTCGAGCGACTCCATCAGGTCGGTGAGTTGCTCGCCATCGAAGATCATGCGCTGGAGGATAGTGTCGACGAAGGCCACAAGCGACTCGGTTTTCAGACCGTGGGCCTGAGCAAGGCCCTTAATCTCCTTGGCCTGCTCCACGGCCTTGAATTGCTCGTAACCGGCGCGGATCGCGGCCTCGTCGAGGCCTTCGCCCTCCTTGAGTGAGCGGACGTACTCAGTGATCTCCTCCCGCTCGTCCAGGAACTTGGCGTCGGACTGGATCAGGCCGATGAGCTGCTCGCGGCTAATCTTCAGCTTCTTCGGGTCCTGACCCGAGTACTTGGCGATCAGCTTCATGATGTAGTCGTAGTCGATGACGGCGGAGGCGAAGAGGACGAACTCGAAGTCGAGCTGGTCGACCTCGAGGTTGGCTGGCTCGCCGTCCCTGCCAGGCTTGCCCTGCTGCTCTTTCAGGCGCTGGGCGGTTTCGAGATAAACGCCACGGAAAGCGCGGAGGTCGTCTTTGGGGAGGATCTGCTTGATGTGCTCTCGCTGCACTCCGGTGAGGTCAGTGTACTGATCGAGCTGCGTCTGGAACCGCTGGATCTCCTTAAACCGATTGATGAACTGGGCACGGGCGTCGTCGCCCATGAGGTTATTCACCTGATCGGGTTTGGCTTCGAGGCCCTGCGACTGCATGAACTGGCCGAGGGCGTCGACGGCTCTCTTTAAGTTGTCGATGACGATGGGAGCCTTGTCAACCAGCCAGATCTCACGGGCACGGTCAGGCTGGACACCGGAGAAAAGAGCAATGGCGGCGTCGACGCTGTCCTGCTGCTGACGAAAATCGAGGATGTGGCCGTAGGGCTTGGTCGCATTGAGGACGCGGTTAGTGCGGGAGAAGGCCTGGATCAGGCCGTGGTGCTTGAGGCTCTTGTCGACATAGAGCGTGTTGAGGTGCTTGGCGTCGAAGCCGGTGAGGAGCATGTCGACGACGACGGTGATGTCGATCTTTTCCTGACCCTTGCGGAGCAGATCGCGGTTGGGAAACTGTTGATCCTTGATGCGCCGCTGGACATCTTGGTAGTAGAGGTCAAAGTCGTTGATGTCATGGTTCGCACCATACCGCTGGTTATAGTCGGCGATGATGGCCTCGAGCGCGGTCTTCTTGCCCTCAGGGTCGTGCCGGTTGTCCTCCTTCTCTTGGGGAAGGTCCTCCTGAATCTGCTGGATATCTTTGTTGCCCTCCGCAGGCGGCGAGAAGACAGCAGCAATCTTGAGAGGGACGAACTCTGGGTTAGCAGACTGCCGTTCGGCTTGGAGTTTCTTGAAGACTCCGTAGTACTCGATGGCATCGTTGATCGAGGCGGTGGCCAGCAGCGCGTTGAAGCGTCGGCCTCCAGTCGCGGCATCATGCCTGTTTAGGATGGCCTTGGCAACCGCCTGCTTGGCGAGAGTCTGGCCAGGCTTGAGGGTCGGGACGCCCTCGGACTGGTAGTAATCGACGTGAAAGCGAAGGACGTTCCGATCCTCGATCGCGTGGGTGATGGTGTAAGCGTGGAGTTCTTTTTGGAAGAGGTCCTTGGTGGTTCGAAGGGTGGCAACGTCTTCCTCGATCTGCCTGATTGTCGCGTTGTCCTCGAAGATCGGAGTGCCAGTGAAGCCGAAGAGCTGGGAGTTTGGGAAGAACTCTTTGATTGCCTTGTGGTTCTCACCGAACTGCGACCGATGGCATTCATCGAAGATGAAGACCATTCGCTTGTCTCGGAGCTGCTCAAGCTGCTGCTTAAATGTTGGTCGCCCCCGAGACATGTCCTGCCGGTTGTGCTTGCTGTTTTCGCCGAGAGCAAGCCCGAGTTTCTGGATGGTCGTAACGATGACCTTGTCCGTGTAGTCGTCGGACAGGAGGCGGCGGACAAGCGTAGCGGTATTGGTGTTTTCCTCGACGCAGTTCTCTTGGAACCGGTTGAACTCCTCGCGGGTCTGGCGGTCAAGGTCCCTGCGGTCGACGACGAAAAGGCACTTGTGAATGCTCTCGTTGGTCTTGAGGAGGGTCGAGGCCTTGAAGGAGGTGAGCGTCTTGCCAGAACCGGTCGTGTGCCAGATATAGCCGTTACCACAGTTCTGGTCGATGCAATCGACGATGGCCTTAACCGCGTAGATCTGGTACGGACGCATCATTAGGAGCTTCTGCTCGCTCGCAACGAGAACCATGTACTTGCTAATCATCTGACCAAGTACGCACTTGGCGAGGAACCGTTCGGCGAAGTCGTCGAGGTGGGTGACCTTGGTGTTGTCCTCGGCCGCGAACTGGTAGATCGGAAGGAACTGTTCGTCCGCGTCGAAGGCGAAGTGCCGCGTGTTGTTGTTAGTGAAGTACCACGTATCCGTGCGATTGCTGACGATGAAGAGTTGGACGAAGCAGAGAAGCGTCTTGGTGTATCCGTTACCGGGGTCGTTCTTGTAGTCAACGATCTGCTCCATCGCCCGCCGGGGGCTGATCCCAAGCGTCTTGAGTTCGATCTGGACCACGGGGACACCGTTGATCAAGAGTATGACATCGTAGCGGTGATGACTGTTGTCCGTATTGATCCGAAGCTGATTGACGACTTCGAAGGTGTTCTTGCACCAGTCTTTGATGTTGACGAGGGTGTAGTTAAGCGGTGTGCCGTCGTCGCGGACAAACGCTTCCCGATTCCTAAGGGATCGTGCGGCTTCGTACACGTCCGGTGTAACGATCTTGTCGAGGAGTCGCTGGAACTCGCCATCGGTTAGTGTGACGCGATTAAGGGCTTCGAACTTTTTCCTGAAGTTTGCTTCAAGCGTATCTCGATCGTGGATTTTGGAGCGATAATCGTACTTGAGGTCCCTTAGCTTCGTAACAAGGCCCTCTTCAAGATCGCGTTCGGGTGTGATTATCGCCATCTGCGGAGGCTCACTGCCTTTGGGGATTTACTGAATGGGTCTGTCCACCCATCGAAAAATGCGAACGCAAGCCAAGGTTGTCTTCGATACTGAGGATGTTGGAGATAATATCGTTGTAGATGGCTTGACCCATAATTCTGTCGTTCCTCCCTTACTTGGCAACCGCCACCAGTGCGCCGCTGGCCAAGTCGATCAGCCGGCTGAAGCCATACTTCGCATCTTTTGCACTCAGGGTTTTTACGGAGTAATCTTGGCTATCCTGTCGGCCATTTTCGCCAAATTGGCTCAAAATGCAATCGTTCACAATACTTAGAACGTCATCCCTTACTTAACGCACTTACACGTTTGTTTCTCCATTTCCCATTTGTTTTTCGAAAGATTATCGTACCAGGCTCATTACATAGGATAACTTCTTCCATGCTATTAAACTCTACCCTGATATTCCCGTTGCCCCATTTGTTAAGGCCAGTGATTTCCCTGGCCAAGTGTCTCGGGTCATACAATTCATGGAATTGCCTGGGGGAGGGTCGCCATTTCAAGCAGCTAGAGGAGAAGCCCCGCGGATAAGAACTCGTTTGCGGCGCCTCGTTGTCGAAAGGCGAGTTTTCCCTGAATTCGGCCGACTCTATTCTCATCCCAAGATGAGCCTAAAGGCGAGAGGGTGAGCGTGGCGGGAGTGGGAGTGGTTAACAGGGGTTTGCATTCTACCTGACGGCAGGGATGCTGCCGTCGGTGGCCGGGCGGGCGGCAGCCCGGGATTTCCTTGAAATTCCCCATTCGTCAAGTCCGTGTCCGGGAGGCGTGAGCGGTCTCAGGCTGCCGAGGCCAGGTGGGCCAGGATCGGCTCGAACAGCTTCTTCCGTTCGCGCAACAGACGCGCG
>MPMZ01000081.1 GCA_002238765.1 Nitrospira sp. bin75 | reverse complement strand
GGGCAAGGCGGACCATGTTTTAGAACAGATCGAACGGGCGTTTGGCAGCCTTGCCAAACATCCCCGCCGTGGAAATTACCCGAAGGAATTGCTGGACATTGGAATTCGGGAATACCGTGAAATCTTCTTCAAGCCCTATCGCATCATCTATCGGGTAATGGAACAGAACGTCTACGTCCTCGTGATCACTGACGGGCGGCGTGACATGCAGACGTTGCTGCAGCGACGCTTGCTGCAGGCATAACTCCTCTGCGAATCTTCAAGGACTCCCCCTCACCCCAGCCCTCTCCCACCATGGAGAGAGGGTGTTCTGTGAGGTTGTGCGGCTTGACGCCCATCCGGGCAAAAGCTGATAATTGTTGCTGATTCCTTCACTCCGTTCAGGACAAGCTCCATGCCGAAGTGGCGAAACTGGCAGACGCACTAGATTCAGGGTCTAGCGCCCCCTGGGGGTGTGCGGGTTCAAATCCCGCCTTCGGCACCATTCTTCTCATTTTTCGTTGGTAGCTGCCTCTCTACCTCCCCTTACCCCTCCTTACAAAGGAGGGGAATCAGACGGGAGTCACTGCTGTCATATTTCCAGCGTCCCAAACCCGACAAAATTGTCGGGTTTGGACAAAGATGTCATGACCCTGACAAAGATGGGCAGTGCCACTCCGTCGAACTTCGACCCGGAACTTCAATAGAATTCAATACTTGGTTATGCCAAAGAAGGTGGCATCGTTTTTGCTTAAATCTGTTGATAGAGACACGACAGTGTCTGTAGAAGCCTTGTAATCTGACAAAGAAGTCGAAAGCGTTCTGGCAATGACGCCAGGCCGGAGAGTTTTGCTGCACTCTCGGCTTGGCGTTTTTTTTTGCGTTTTCGCGGCACTGGGCTTGGACTTGGAAGGCGGCAACTGGAAAAACTGAAAGACCCTGGATTCCCGCGTGCGTGGGAATGACAGAAGAAGGAGGAGTCATGGCACACACAGTTCACAATCACCGTTACGATCCGGTTTCATCGGAAGTCGCAGCCCCTGACGCTGTGAATCGGGAGCAACCCCTCACCTCTGAAGAGTACCTGTCCAAGACTCTCGAAGTGGCCGTGACGAAGGCCGTGCTGCAGGCGAGCGGTCCGAATCGACGACAACTGCTTGCCGGTGTGGGCAGCGCGGCGTTACTCGGCCTGATCAGCGAGTTTCTTCCGCTTTCCCAATTGCAGGCATTGGCCGCGGACCCCGTGGGCAAACCGGAAAAAACGGATCTGAGTGTCGGGTTTATTCCCATTACCTGTGCCACGCCGATTATCATGGCCGAGCCCATGGGGTTCTACAGCAAGCATGGCTTGAACGCCAAGGTCAAACGGGCCGCGGGGTGGGCCATGGTCCGGGATTGGGCGATCAACAAGGACGTGGACGCCGCGCACATGCTCTCGCCCATGCCCTTGGCCATTTCCCTGGGCGCGGGGTCGCCCCAGGTCCCGTTCTATATGCCCGCCGTGGAAAATATCAATGGACAAGCCATTACCCTGCACAACAAACACCAAGGCGTGAAAACGGCCGCGGATATGAAGGGATTTCGTTTTTGCGTGCCCTTTGATTATTCCATGCACAATTACCTGTTGCGCTACTTCCTGGCCGATGGCGGCGTGCATCCGGACAAGGACGTGCAGATCCGCGTGGTGCCGCCCCCGGAAATGGTCGCCAATCTGAAGGCCGGCAACGTGGACGGCTACCTGGCCCCTGATCCCTTTAACCAACGCGCGGTGTACGAGAACGTCGGCTTTATCTACAAGCTCTCGAAGGACATTTGGGACAAACATCCGTGCTGCGCGTTTGCGATCTCACAGGAATTCGCGACGACGCATCCGAATACGTTCCTCGCGTTGTTCAAGGCGATCGTCGATGCCACCCATTACGCGTCGAACCCGGGCAACCGGAAGGAAATCGCCAAAGCCATCGCCCCGGCGAATTACCTGAACCAGCCGAGAATCGTCCTGGAACAAGTGCTGACCGGGACGTTTGCCGATGGATTTGGCGGGATTCAGAAGGTGCCGAGTCGCATCGATTTCGATCCGTATCCCTGGCATTCCATGGCCGTCTGGATCCTGACTCAAATGAGACGCTGGGGCCATTTGAAAGAGGACGTGAATTATCAGAAGGTCGCGGAGCAGGTCTATCTCGCGGCGGAGTGCGACAAGGTATCCAAAGATCTGGGGTATCCCACGCATGCCAAGACCATGACAACGCACGTCATCATGGGCAAGACGTTCGATCCCATGAAGCCGGAAGCCTATGTGAAGAGTTTTCCCATTCATAGTATGGCGTAGCCGGCGAAAGAACTTCAGACTCTACCTCCCCTAACCCCTCCTTACAAAGGAGGGGAACGAAAGAGACACCTTCTCCCCATGGTGGGAGAGGGCTGGGGCGAGGGGGAGAATTATTCAACGCATGAGTGCATGCAGATTGGAATAACCATGGGTAGCAAGCAGACACAGCATCCGTTCTTCATCTCCCTGTTTTTCCTCGGGATTTTTCTGTTGGCGTGGCACGTCGCCACCATCAATCCCCCGTTCGATCCCACGGGCAAGACGGACGAGGAATTGATGGTCATGGAGTTCAACGGCGATATCATGCAAACCGACGACGGCCAATACGTCTGGAATCCGGAAAAGGAAAAAGTGAAAGGGGTGCCGGGGCCCATGACGGTGATGGAGAAAGCCTGGGTCGAATTGAACGAGGCCTTTGTGATTAAAGGGACCAATGATCACGGGATCGCGTTTTTGGTGGGCTATACGGTTTCGCGATTTGCCGTGGGGTTCCTGGTTGCCTCCGGGGTGGCCATTCTGGTGGGGATTATTTTGGGATTGAACCAGATGTTGTTTCGCGCGCTGAACCCGTTCATTCAAATCCTGAAGCCCATCTCGCCTCTAGCCTGGATGCCCTTGCTCCTGTACACGGTCAAGGACCCGAAATGGACGGCGATCCTGGTGGTGTTCATGGCCGCGGTCTGGCCGACCCTGGCCACCACCGCCTTCGGTGTGAACACCCTCCGCAAGGAATATTTGCAGGTGGCCGCCATTCTTCAGTTGTCGTGGTTCAAGCGGCTCTACAAGGTGATTCTTCCCGGCGCCGCGCCGACTATCGTGAACGGCCTCCGCATTTCGTTCGGAAGTGCGTTGGTCGCGGTGGTGCCGGCGGAGATGTTGCTCGGGGAACTGGGCGTGGGCTACCTGAGTTGGATTGAATGGAACAACTTGGACATTGCCGGGGTCATCTTCGCCATCCTGGTGGTGGGGACCGTCGGTGTAATCCTGGATTCGGGGTTTAATAAATTAGCCGGGTTGGTCACTTATCAGGAGTAACGTCATGTCTTTTCTCGCAATCGATCATATGAGCAAATACTTCCCGAGTCATGCCGGAAACGGCACGGTCTGCATCTTCGAAGACGTCACGGTCAAGATTTCCAAAGGGGAATTCGTCACCGTGATCGGCCATTCCGGGTGCGGAAAAAGCACGCTGCTCAACATCATCGCCGGGTTGGAAACGCCCACCGAAGGCGGCGCCATCCTGAACGGGCAGGAAGTCACGGGCCCGGGCCTGGACCGGATGGTGGTATTTCAAAATTTCGCGTTGATGCCGTGGATGACGGTCTTCGAGAACATCGCCCTGGCCGTCCGTTCGGCCTATCCCACCTGGAGTTCACAGGAGATCAAAGCGCACGTTCAGAAATACATCACGCTGGTCGGCCTGCAAGGGGCCGAAACCAAAAAGCCCACGGCCCTGTCCGGGGGCATGAAACAACGGGTGGGGCTGGCTCGCGCGTTTTCCATTGAACCGAAGGTCCTGTTGTTGGACGAACCGTTCGCGCAAATCGACGCGTTGACCCGGGGCGTGATTCAGGAGGAATTGGTGCAGATGTGGAATGCCACCCGCAATACGGTCTTCATGGTCACGCATGACGTGGATGAGGCCATCCTGCTCTCCGACCGCATCATGCTCATGACCAACGGCCCGTCGGCACGGATCGCGGAGATCGTGAACGTGACCATCCCCCGGCCGCGCTCACGGGAAACGATTATCGAAGACGAGCATTATTACAAGATCCGAAACCATATCATTCATTTTCTCGTCCGCCATGCCTCGCACCAACACACGGATGAGAGCGGGGATGACGCGCAACGGTCCGGTCCCCTCGAAATCAACTTCCGCGATCAGGCGGCGAACACGTATGAACCCGCGGTCTCACACTAGAAAGGAGCCATGATCATGAGTGATGCGAGAGCTGCCATCAAGGCCAAACGTCTGAAGAAAAACGTCAAGATTGCCGACGTCGCGAAAGCGGTGAAAAAGAACCCGACCTTCGTGGCCGCCGCCTTAACCGGCAATCACCGTTTGACGCCGAAGGAAGCGGCGACCGTCGGAAAACTGTTGGGCCTGGATCAGGAATCCACCGCCAGCCTGAGCCGATTTCCGGTGCGGGATGACTTTCCCAACATGAGTGATCCGTTCAAGTATCGACTGATCGAGGTCATCGGTGTGTACGGTGACGCCTTGCGGGACATGGCCAATGAAATGTTTGGAGACGGCATCATGAGCGCCATTGATTTCTCTCTCGATATGGAAAAGGTCAAGGGCAGTCAGGGAGAAGATCGTTGCAAGATCACCCTCAACGGCAAATGGCTCGAGTATAAGACCTTCTAGGCAGGTCGACGCCACCTGCCGGGCAGGCGCCCTCTTCAATTCCTCCTCCTTGTTAAGGGGGCGCGCCTGCTTCCCTTCCCCCTGTCCTCCTTGCCTTCTCTTTCTGTCATTCCTGCGAAAGCAGGAATCCAGTGTCTTTTTCCTCACGATTGAAAAGGCAAAGACACTGGATCCTCGATTAAAAATGTCGAGGATGACGGGAGTGGGAGCCGGGAACAATCGTCGGGAATGACGGAAGAGAGTTGTTTTTTCTTTGTCGTACAGAGCATGATGGAGTGAATGTTTATTTTTAAAGGAGCTGCATCCATGAAGAAGCATTTGAGATCGACCGCCCTGCTGCCTTTCGTGGCCTTCGGCCTCGTGAGCCTGCTGACCATGACCGCTCCGCTTCAGGCCGCCACGATTCAGGGTTTCGGCACTTTGAAATTCGGCATGACCCCCGAGGAAGTCACGGCACTTGATGACTGCTCGAGCCAAAACGAATGCCTGTACGACCTCATGGGGAAGAATCGCTACTTCACCTTGGGCTATGGCCCCGGCGCGGCCTTGCCGCCGGATGGAGCGACGTCGCCCGCGCCGGCCACCCTGAGCCACATCGATATTGAAATGGGCACCTATACGCAGGAATGGTTCCTGGAGTTATTTGAGGTATTGGCCGCTCAGTACCCCATGAATCACGAGCCCACCGACCAGGAAAAGGCGGTCTTTCGACAGGGACGCGCTCCGGAACTGGTGATGGGGTTTGTGGACGGATTCGTGCTGTTGAAGGTCGTGAGGCGCCCGTTCGGGAACATGATCATTCACCTGGTCTTTCAGGATGCCGCCCACGCCCAAGCCCAGCGAGACACCTGGAACGCATCCGCCACCCCTTAGCCGGACCACACGATCATGGCGAACGCTGACCATCCCGTCGTCGAACGAACGGACTCGAATCCTTTTGCCATTCTCACCGGAGCTTCACGAGGGATCGGGGCGGCCTATGCCCGCCTCCTCGCAAGCCGGGGCTATGACCTGTTGCTGGTCTCCCGTGACGAGACGCGACTCACGAGCCTTTCCCGTGAACTCGAGACGAACCACCGCATTCGGGCCCACGTGTTCCTCACCGACCTGGCCCAGCCTGACGCCGCCCATCAATTATTCGTGGAAAGCCGGCAATACCGGCAGACGCCGGAGATGCTGATCAATAACGCCGGGTTCGGCTTGTACGGGGAATTCATTGCCCATCCACTGCCGCGCATCCAGGAGATGCTGCAGGTGCACGTGCGCACCGTGGTGGAAAGTATCCGGTTGTTTCTGCCGGGGATGATCGAGCGCGGGTCCGGGACCATTATCAACGTCGCCTCCATCGTCGGGCTGCTCCCCATTCCGTATTTCGCGGAATATGCCGCCACCAAAGCGTTTTTGGTGTCGTTTTCGGAAGCGTTGGCCGAGGAAGTGCGTGAGACCGGCGTCGTGGTCCAAGCCTGTTGCCCCGGACAAACGGAGACCGATTTTCATGCCTCCGCCGGCTTTCGTCCCCCTGGCCGCATGTCCATGCAAACAGCTGACCAAGTGGCGCACGTGTCCCTGGCCGCGTTACGGAACAAGCAGCCCGTGGTCACCATCGGCTGGCAAGGCCGGCTGACGGCGTTGGTGACAAAATGGTTGCCACGGCGTTTCCTCATCAGAACTGCAGGGCGATTTATCCGGACGGCAGCGAGGTCAAGTCCCACTTCTTGACGATTCGTCCAGAGCTTCGAGACACCGCACGTCATCCACTCGCGGATCATTGACCCGTCTGCTGACCGGAATCGCAATCATGGCGTCTGCGGGGTAAGGCGTCAGGAACGGGACTAGACGAGTCTCATCCTGCAACCCGGAATCGAGCCACGACGCATACGCCCCCGGATGTAAAATGACCGGCATCCGGTCATGAATCGAGGCCAGACGTTCGTTGGGCATCGTGGTGAGGATCGTACACGACTCTATGGTCTTCCCATCTTCTCCTGTCCACCGGTCCCACAGCCCGGCAAACGCAAACGGATGTTCACTTTTCAACCGAATATGGTAGGGCTGTTTTCCCGGGCCTTCCCGTTTCCATTCATAGTAGCCGTCCGCCGGCACCAGACAGCGACGTTCCCGAAACGGTTTTCGAAACGACGGCTTTTGCGTCACGGTTTCCGCCCGGGCATTGATGAGCTTCATCCCCATGGCGGAATCCTTGGCCCACGAAGGGACCAAGCCCCACCGCAGCATGACCGCTTCGCGTTTCCGTTCCCGGAGCCCCGCTCTCACGCAGGCGACCGATTGGGAAGGCGCCACGTTATAGCGAGGCTCGAAGTCCGGGATGGCTTCGAGTTGAAACTCCTCGGCGAGGACCTCGGGCGTACACCTCAACGTATATCGTCCGCACATCCTGCTTGCGCTCTCCGTGTGCATGGGAAAAAAGATCTCTCTCATATCGCGGGAGATTTGTCACGGCATGGAAATAACCCGAATCTGTCATTTGTATGTTGCTTTCACCTTGCAAATCGGCCAATTTGTAAGGTGGGCGTGAGGGGCGCGTCGCGTGTCATTGGGTGAGTCCTGGGGTCTCCTGGGGTTGCACCGGGCGGGAGTGGGACACCCCTCACGTCAGTTTGTCGCTCCGAACAGATACGAGGGGCACCAGCCCCGCATTGCAAGTGGGGAGAACAAACCAGCAGCCCACAACACGTAGCAGAGGAGGGGGACATGAGCAAACGCGTAGCCGGGATCGATGTCGGGAAACAGGAATTGGCGGTGTCCGTGGCGCGGGGGCCAGTCCGCCGATTTCCGAACACGGAGGCGGGCCGCACGGCAGTGCTGGCCTGGGTGCAGGGGCAAGCCGTGACCCATATGGTGTGTGAAGCCACGGGGGGGTACGAACGCGGGCTCGTCCAGCGAATCCGCGGCACGGACTTGGCGGTCACGGTGGCGCATCCGCCGAAGGTACGGGCGTTTGCCCGAGCCGTGGGCCAAGGAGCCAAGACCGATCCGCTGGATGCGCAGATCCTGGCGCACTATGGCGAGGTGTTTGAGTTGCCGGTGGAAACCGCGCAAGAGGAAGCGAGTGCGGAAGTGCGGGCGCTCTTGGGGCGGCGGCAACAACTGCTCGACCAACGGACTCAGGAACAGAATCGGTTGGAGAAAGGGTTGCAAGGCCGCGTCAAGAAGTCGTGTCAGCGGCATCTGGCGTGGTTGGACAAAGAGCTGGAGCAGCTGGAGGAGGAGTACCAGCAAGCCCTCCAAGCCAAACCAGAGTTGGCCGAACGCGCGGCCTTATATCAGAGTGTGCGCGGGGTGGGCCGGCTCACGGCGGCCACCTTGCTGGCGTATGTGCCGGAATTGGGCCAGGGATCGGGGAAGGCGCTGACGGCTTTGGGGGGGCTGGTCCCGTGGGCGCAGGACAGTGGGACGCATCGGGGCTATCGGGCGATTCGGGGCGGCCGCGGGCTGGTGCGCCGGGCGTTATATATGGCGGCCTTGTCGGTGATCCGCACGGACACGGACCTGGGGCGGTTTTATCGGGGGCTCCGGCGACGGGGCAAGCCGGGCAAAGTGGCCTTGGTCGCGGTGATGCGGAAGCTGTTGTTGCGGCTGCATGCGATTGCCCGCCGAGGGACGCCGTGGGTCCCCGAAGGGGCACCGGCCTCCTAAAAAAGGGCTTGACTGACAACACAGATACTCCTGCGAAAGCAGGAATCCAGGGTCTTGCTCCTCACAAACGAATGAAAAAGCAAAGACACTGGATTCCCGATTACAAGCGTCGGGGATTGTAAATGTTCAGCAATTCGTTGACAGAATGAAGGATGACTCACCCTATCATCTGGAGGCGAAGCCATGCGCAGAAATACGGAGGATAAGACGCTCTACCGCAACTATGTGA
>MPMZ01000009.1 GCA_002238765.1 Nitrospira sp. bin75 | reverse complement strand
GCTGTTGCCAATAGTCTCACCTCCTTTCAGGTCTTGTCAGAGACTACGTCTTTCTCACTCGTCACAGCGAAGCGTAAACCCTGCACGTTTCTTACTCTCCTACAAAACTTTTTTCAATCACTTTTCTTCATGACACTCTTTCGTTATTCATCACGAGAACGATCATCGCGTGTTCCATCTTGAGCACATGACGAAGAAAGCTGGCTGGGAGTAGACAAGTCTACTCCCAGCAGTATCGTGAAGCGGGGAGAAGGTTCACTTCTTTTTCTTGGCTGGAGCTTTCTTCTTGGCAGCCTTCTTAGCTGGTGCCTTTTTCTTGGCAGCTTTCTTAGCTGGAGCTTTCTTCTTCGCGGCCTTCTTAGCCGGCGCCTTCTTCTTTGTTGCCAACAGTCTCACCTCCTTCCAGCGTTGCGGCAATGATGATGCACGACGCGTTCGTTCATCGACTCACTCTTGTCAGAATGTTTCCTTGTTATCCGGACGCGTTCACGGATTTATCAGTTGACTCCACGTGCGCAAAGGTATTCGGTCCCACTTTCCTGAACCGGGGGTCACGTTTGAGGGAGGTGGCAATCGACGTCACCGGCGTTTTGCCTCTGATCTGCATGCCCCCTTCAATGAGACGCCCGCACAATTCTTTGGCATGCATCGGTCCTCGCGTTTCCCGGAAAACGATGGACGCGGCATCCGGGACGCTCATCCCGACGTACTTGCTGCGCCCCAGAAGGATTTCCTTGGATTGATCCGTGACATCCGTAACCGGTAATGGTGGTGCGCCCGTTTCGTCCGAAATGATTTGCTTGGAGAGACTGGCCAATTTCGCTTTGTCCGCTTCCACTCGATATAACGTCTTTGCCAACTCCAAGTATTTCTCAATGGTCGCAATTTCTTCATTGAGCTTCTCCCTTTTCTTCTTGAAGTCTTTGAGCTTGGTTTCATACGCAGTGATGCGCTGCTCCAAGCCGACAATAATATCCTTGAGTTCATCTTTGACTTCGTCAATTTGCATAAGCAATCTTCTCTTGTGCTTGCTTTTATCAAAAACATCAAAGCAAGTCAATGGTAAATGTTTTGTTCAAATTAATTTTCTATATTTTTAATCAGCTTGTCTCTATAACAACTTGCTGTCATACAATATTTCTAAGCCTATATTTGGTAGATTCTATGTCTTCTTTACACAATCAAGTGTCGTAGCACTTGTCTCCGACCCATGCCACCTCGCCTGCGGCCGTGGCTGCGCCCCGGTCCCGAACTCTCTTTCCCTTTCTGTCATCCTTGCGACCGCGAGGATCCAGCGTCGTTGTTCTTGTGGATTAAGGAAAAACCAAAGACCCTGGATTCCCGATCAAGCCGGGAATGACAGACAAAAACGATAAAGAAGCGCCATCTCATGGCGCCATGTCGAGGGCGCCTGCGGGCACGGCTGCGCCCCGGTCCCGAAAATTCTATTGAGGGGCGAGGACTGTCTGAGCGTAGCGAGTTCCGCAGCCCTAACTCTTCGGGACCCGGGGCACAGGCACCCGAAGGGCCGCGCCCGGGCACCCATGGTTTTGGGTCCTTTTGCCGAAACAAAAGGACCTCGTCGCGCGGGGGCGAAACCCCACATCCCTCTTTCCCTCGTCGTGTGGGGACGAAACCCCGCAAGCCCTCCCTATTGTTGTGCATTTCCCGCCTGTGATAGGGTCTTTCAATCCTTACCCCCTCCTTGCCATGACCACGCCGCCCCCGACCAATCTTGTGACTCTCGATCGTGCGACCATGGCGTCCCTCGTGGCGCGGTTGGGTTGGCCCTCCTATCGGACGAGACAAATCCTCCAGTGGATTTACCAACACCGCGTTCGAGACATTGCCGGGATGAGCAACCTTTCCCACAGAGATCGGGAGACACTCGGGCACGAGGCTGTCATTGAACGATTGGCGTCTCCCACGCTTCTCCACAGCGTCGACGGAACCCGGAAATGCCTGTTTTCCCTGAAAGACGGGCTGGCGGTTGAAAGTGTGCTCATCCCGGATGGCGAGCGGTTGACGCTCTGCGTGTCAACCCAGGTCGGGTGCACCCTGGACTGCGGGTTTTGCGTCACGGGACAAATGGGACTCAAGCGAAACCTGAAGGCGCATGAAATCGTCGATCAAATTCTGACGGCCCAGGACCGGCTCGAACCCGGGCACCGGATCACCTCCCTGGTGTTCATGGGCATGGGCGAACCCCTGGCCAATTTCGACGAACTGTCGGAGGCCCTGACCCGGTTGACCGATACCGAGTGGGGAGTGGGCTTTCCCAAACGACGCATCACGATTTCAACGGCGGGGTTTTCGCCACGACTCCACGACGTCGCCGGACTCGGGGTGAACCTGGCGGTGTCGTTGAACGCCTCGACGTCCGAGCAGCGGGACCGGCTCATGCCGATGATGAACCGCTTACATCCCCTGCCCGATCTTCTCGCGGCGTGCCGTGCGTATCCCATCCCGGCAAACCGTGACCTGACGTTCGAATACGTGTTGTTGAGCGGGGAAAACGATTCAACGGACGACGCGGTCCGCCTGAGCCGGCTGCTTCGCGGCATCCGGTGCAAAATCAATCTCATCCCGTTCAATGAATTTCCGAACAGCCCGTTCCGCCGGCCGGCGGACCCCGTCATTGCCGCGTTCCAGACGATCCTCCGGCAAAAGGGGTATGATGTGTTCGTCAGACAGAATCGCGGGCGTGACGTGTGGGGAGCCTGCGGGCAACTCGGCAACCTGCCCGCGCGAACGGCTCCCGCGCCTCTTCCGGCAGGGACCTGATGCACGCGCCGCACCTTCTTCCCATTCCCCGGGACCTCCGGACTAAAACGGCGACGCTGTTTGACTGTTTTCAGGGATTGGACGGCGTGCTGGTCGCGTTCTCCGGCGGCGTGGACAGCACCCTCGTGCTCAAAGTCGCCGCGGAGGTCTTGGGCGCGAGGGCGACCGCCGTTACCGCGGCGTCGCCGACCCTGCCGCGCGACGAGTTGGACGCGGTCCGGCAACTGAGTGAAGAAATCGGAGCGCGGCTGATCGTGGCCTCCACGAATCAACTGGACATCGAGGCGTTCGTCCGGAACGACTCGATGCGATGCTATCACTGCAAAACCGACCTGTACCGGCTCCTGGCTCCCGTCCAACGGGACACGGGTATTGCCACGATTGTCGACGGCGCTCACGTGGATGACCTGGGCGACGACCGGCCAGGGATGCAAGCGGCCCGGGAATTCGGCGTCCGCAGCCCGCTGGTGGAAGCCGGGTTTGGCAAGGCCGACGTTCGCACCCTGGCCCAAGCCCTGGGCTTATCCAACTGGGACAAACCCGCTGCCGCCTGTTTGTCCTCCCGGATTCCGCGAGGCACGAAGATTACCGAACAGAGATTACAGCGCGTGGACCAAGCCGAACGGGTGTTGAAGGATGAGGGGTTCCGGCAGGTGCGCGTGCGCGATCATGACGGTATGGCTCGCATCGAGGTGGACCCGGCAGAGCTTCCCGCGTTGCTCGATCCCGTCCGGCGCGACCGCGTCACCCGGAGCCTGAAAGCCCTCGGGTTTCAATACGTCACGGTGGACCTGGAAGGTTACCGCCCGGACGGAAGCGTAAGGTCGTTGTAGCCGGGCCATCTCATGACGCTTTCTCCCCAATCTGTCATCCTCGACATCTTTAATCGAGGATCCAGTGTCTTTGCCTTTGCATTCGTAGCCGTGCCATCCCTGCTCGGAGGCAGGGACATGCCTCATGGCGCTTAGCTATCATTCCGAGCGAAACGCTGTCGGGCTACTTCGACGGAGCGGGTTGGGAATTCACCGGCATGCCCTGCGCACGCATACCGTTTCAGTCAGGCTGTATTTCCGACGGACTCGAAGCTGATCCTGAGCTGGGAGATCGGAGCCATTCCCCTGGCAACAGCTATATCCGGTTATGCCTTTGCGACTCAACCGTCGAGAACCTAGGACACCTTTATCGTTCGCAAAAAATCCAAGAATCATGGACTGGGAAAACGAATCGAAGGCGCAGTCAAGGCCAATGCGTAAGCTTCCCCGTCAAGGAGACAGTTCAAAACTAGAGTCTTTGGCATTTTGGTTTATGCACTCGGCTGGCGTGCGCCCCTCCAAGGCATCATGAGGCCGGTGCTCATTGTAGTCGAGTCGCCACCAGTGCGTGGTTTCTCGAACCTCGGCTAAATTGCGAAACAGGTACAAATTGAGCACCTCTTCCCGGTAGGTGCGGTGAAAGCGTTCGATATAGGCGTTCTGATTCGGTTCGCCTTTCGGGATATACTGGATGACCAGCCCGGCCGCTTCGGCCCAAGTCACGAAGTCAGCGCTCAGAAACTCCGGACCGTTATCGACACGAAGGCGTTGGGGCAAGCCGCGCTCGAGCCGTAGCCGCTCAAAGAGGCGGCTCAGCCGACGGCCGGTGAGCGAGGTGTCGATCTCCACGGCCAACGACTCCCGGTTGAAGTCGTCGATCACCTTGAAGGTCCGGAAGCGCAGCCCCCCGTATAAGGCAGCACTCATGAAGTCCGCCGACCAGACCTGGTTGGGCTGCGCGGGCACTTCCAAGGGGTGGCGCTTTCGTTCGGGGACGCGTCGTTTCGCCCGGCGCTTCTGGTTGAGCCGCAACGCGCAGTAGATTCGATACACGCGTTTGTGATTCCAGGCATACTGTTGCCGCCTCAGCAATTTGAAATACTTCCACAAACCCCACCGAGGGTAGCGGTCTACCAACGCCTGCAGCACCGCAAGCACGGCACGGTCCGCTTCCACCCGTGCCGCGGGCGTCCGATACCAAGCCGCCCGCGACAACCCCACACATCGACAACTCCGCTGAATCGACACCCCGTCAGTCGCGGCCAGGTACCCGATCGCTTCCCGTTTCTCCTGCGTCCCTAAAGTTTTTTTTCGAGCAAGTCCTTCAGTGCCCGGTTCTCCAACGCCAGATCCGCATACATCCGCTTGAGCTTCCCCAGTTCCACTTCCGTCTCTCTCAGGCGGTGTAACTCTGAGGCACTCAGGCCCCCGTACTTCGACTTCCCGTTGTAGAACGTGGCCTCGCTGATCCCGTGTGTACGGCAAAGCTCCTTCACCCCACGCCCCGCCTCCGCCTCCTTTAAAATCGAAACAATCTGTGTTTCCGTAAATCGTGATCTTTTCATCGGGAACTCCTGACTCCATTCTGCCAGAAAGCTCCACTTCTCACATGTCTCTGAAATGGGGAAGCTTACGAATGCGCGCGTGCTGGTCGTCGATGACGTACTGACGAGCGGCGGGTCTCTCTTGCAAGCCCTTCATGCCGCCCAAGGAGCGCAAATGCACGCCTCACACACCTTGGCGATCGTGGATCGGCAAGAACAAGAAGGCAAACAGAAAATCGAAGCGCAAGGGGTGTCACTAATGAGTCTATTGCCCTGGCCGATTTAAAAGCCGCCCAATCCAAGACTTCCTTCACCCTAGGCCAATAGCCGGTCAACGTCTTTCACGTTCAGGGACTTTCTCTTTGTTACCCCAAGCTGTGAGAATGTCCGGCACAAAACGTGCTTGCAGGCTGGACGACCCGCCTACCAGCACCCCGTTCATGACGGCTGTGACCACGGTAGATTTGTTGCGATCAAAGAGCAGGCCAAATAAACTTGGTTGCTTTGTAACTTGCGGCGAGCCATCCTATGCATTCAATATATTCTTTGTGAGCACAACCTTTAGCAAGCAATAAAACCCCGAACCAAGCCAAAGAGAATACAATCAGTTAAGGAAAGTCATCATGGGGAAAAATCCAAGACCGAGAGCATTAGGTAAGAAAGGTCAACCAAATAGAGTGGTTTTCCAAGGTGGCGTGCGTATCGGATTTGCAGATGCTGAAGATGATACTGATTATTTGCACGAATGCTATGTTGATATTGATCAAGTCCAACAGGTCCTAAACACTGAAGATCCAGGAAGTATTTTGCTGGGACGTACTGGTTGTGGAAAAACTGCAGCAATAATGCATATCGTCAGTGTCCAAGATAATGTAATACAAATAGAGCCGGAAACCCTTTCTTTGAACTTCATTTCTAATTCCAACATTTTGTCGTTTTTTCATGGTTTGGGAGTGAACCTTGATCTATTTTTTCAGCTTTTATGGAGGCATGTGCTATGCGTCGAATTGCTCAACTACCACTACAATGTGAAGGGGAAGAAGAAAAATTTTGAGAGCATCCTTGAATACTTGAAAGATACGATCGGCCCGAACAAGTCTAAGCGTTTAGCTCTTGATTACTTGAAAATGTGGGGCACTAAGTTTTGGGAAGAGACTCAGTACCGTATCAGGGAAATTGTAGAGAAGTTTGAGAATGAGTTACAAGCCGGAGTGAACCTTGCCAATCTAGGCGTGCCATTGAATGCACAGGGCTCGGCTACGGTCAGTGGAGAGCAAAAGACAGAATTAATTAATCAAGCAAAGAGACGAGGTCGCAGTCTTCCTAGTCAAATATCTCGATGGTGGAAAGGTGAGTCGTGGATGGAAGATACCTGTCGTCATATATCATTGGCTCTTCAATATGACCGATATAAATCTGAAAATATTTCTTTGGCTTCCAGAGACTCTTTGTTGCTAAGAATAAAGGAAAAAGGATTCATCGTTCCGAAAAATAAAAATGTTGGTTGGAATTACCTCGAATCAATAAAAATTGCTATGTGGAGAGCGGATAATATAAAAGCCGCTGTTAAACAAAGCCAAGATGTGGCAGATCGAGCAGACAATGGGATAGAAGATAACCCTAACCCACCTCCATCTGGTGGCTGGCAGGCTCGATGAGAAGAGAGATGAAGACGGATAATAAGAAACAGCCGGTCTCGAATTCCGTCTCTCAGAAGAATTAACCTTCCTCCCATAAAACGGTCCACTTCGAGCGTGAGCTTTCTGGCACAAAGACCAAGGAGGACTCAGCATGAAGTGGAAACGGATTCAGCGAAGTGAACGGGGGTCTGGCTACGATTCTCCCGCAGGGGAAGCTGATTCAGAACGCCTTGGTGGAAAGCTTCAATGGCAAATGCCAGTCAGGCTGTGTCTCCGGCGGACTCGAAGCTGATCCTGAGCCGGGTGCCGGTGGCCCGTGCGACCCTCCCCAATGTTCTCGTGGAAGGGTGGATGCGCCCGCCCTCAAGCCGGGCCACGACCGATTGCGAAGTCTTCATGCGCTTTGCCAGTTGGGCCTGCGTCAGTCCGGCACCAAGGCGGGCCTCAATCAGGGAGCGGGCCAGATCGAATTCGGGCTTCAGCTCATCAAAGGCCTTCCGATAGTCTGAATCCCGGCTCCATTTCTTATGCAAGTCGCCGACTTTGCTCATTTCAGCACCTCTCTGGCACGTTGCAGCGCCAAATGAATCTCTTGCTGGGGCGTCTTACGTGTCTTCTTGACAAAGACCCGCACGACCAGGACTCGTCTGTCTCGGACAACGACATACAGTGCTCGCGATATCCCGTCTCTGCCACGCATCCGCATTTCCCAAAGCGGGCCGGTCAGGTGCTTCACATACGATGCGCCGACATGCTCAAGTCCGAACTCTGCGATCAACTCGCTGATACGTACGAACCGTGCCCGCATATCGCCGGGTAGAGCGTCAAGCTCCTTGTCCACAGTCGCATTCAGGGTTTCAACGATCCAGTTCATGCAGCATGTAAATTAAGAATATAGCAAATTTGGTATGTTCGTGCAAAGTCGATCGCTTGCGCGAAACCGTCCGGCATTATCAGACGCACACGCATCTACCGCTCCGTCTCGGTGGAACGTACGTTGAGTATTGAGTAATATCGCCCGCGAGGAAGCGTGAGGGAGAAGGCTTACTTCCGGGATTCGCCGGCGGCTACGGCTTGCACGGCTTCACGGGCGAGACGACGATGGTCGTCATCCGACAGGCTCCGCTCCAGAACTTTTTCCGCCACCGTCACCGCCAAATCCGCAGCTTCGTTGCGAATGTCTTGCAGGGCTTTGCGTCGCTCCCGCTCGATTTCCTGCGCCGTCTCGGCCTGGATCCGCTCCGACTCGGTGCGCAGCCGCTGCTCGTTTTCTTCCAGCAACCGTTGAGCCTTGGCTTTCGCGTCAGCCACGATTGCCTCGGCTTCCTGCGCCGCACCGCTGAGTTTGGCTTCGTAGTCCGCCAGGCGTTGTTCTGCCGTCTGCCGGCTCTGCTCCGCCTGCTCGATGCTGTCGCGGATCTTCCGTTCACGCGTTTCCAGGGCTTCCAAAATCGGCGGGAACGCAAATTTGTACAGGACCCAGAACAGGATACCGAATGACACGACTTCCCAAAAAATCAGGGACGAAAAGAAATGGACGTCAAATTGAGGCATGGCGTGCGCGTCCTATTTCCGCAAACCCATAATGATGAAGGCGATCACCAACCCGTAAAGGGCGATCGCTTCGACCAAGGCGAAGCCGATCCACATATACTTGCCGACCCGTCCCTCCGCCTCCGGTTGACGGGCCACGGCCTCGATCATCTTTCCGAAGATATACCCGATACCCACCCCGGCGCCGGCAAACCCCGCGGCCGCGAGCCCCATGCCCAATAACGCTGACGCTGCAGAATCCATGATGTGTTGGTCTCCCTCGTAAAATCGTTAATAACAGTACATCGAACAGACGATTCGGCTTAATGGAGATGAAACGCGTCTCCCATATAGACACACGTCAAAATCGTAAAAATATAGGCCTGAATAAAGGCGATCCCGACTTCCAATCCGTAGAGCGCCACCGTAAAGGAAAACGGCAGCCAGCCGATCAACAACCCGCCGCTGATCGACAAGCCGAACAGGACTCCGAGAATGACGTGCCCGGCGGTCATGTTGGCAAACAATCGCACGGACAAGGAAACCGGGCGGGCCAGTTGACTGATGATTTCAATGGGAATCATGAGCGGCAACAGCCACGCCGGCGTCCCCGACGGGACGAGGATCCCCAGAAACTTCACCCCGTGGATTTTGAATCCCACCAGGAGACTGAGCGTATAGACTCCCAGGGCAAACGCCCCCGTGACCACGAGTTGACTGGTGACCGTATAGGCACCGGGTATGAGCCCCAGCAGGTTACTAAATAAAATAAAGAGAAACAGGGTGGCGATCAGGGGGAAAAACCGCATCCCGTCCGGGCCCATGGTCTCGTGAATCATCCCGCGAATAAACTCCAGCAGCAGTTCGGCCACGCTCTGCAATTTCGTGGGGATCAGGGAGCCCGAGGACCGCGCCTTCGTCAGCAACAGGGTGACCACGCCCACGACCACAAACATCATGATCACGGCCTTGTTGATGGACACGTCGAGGCCGAACAGGGACAACGGGACAATCGTATGAAGCTCAAAAGGATGCAGTGGATTTTCCAATGGAATCTCGTCTTCGTGTTAGAAAAAATGCTTTGGGGAAACGCTACGAGTGATCCCAGCCCTTCGACTTCGCTTTGCTACGCTCAGGACAGGCCCTTCGACTCGCTTCCTTCGACTTCGCTCAGGACCGACGGCTTCTCCCCCGTTCATCCTGAGCGTAGCGAGAGCGTAGTCGAAGGACGCTCAGGACATGCGTTGGGCAGTACGGTAGGCGTTTCGAATACCGGCAATCACCCCGAGGACCAGACCTGCCACCAAACCCCACGGTTCAGTGGGCAACACGTAGGAGTCGATGCTCCACCCCAAGCCTCCGCCCACCATCAGCGTCGCAAGCAAATTCGTGCCGATACGCACGGCTTGCCCTAACCCCGCAAACAATGGATCTGGTGACGAAGGCATAGGCCCGGCCTCTCGATTCCGGGCAGGCTATTCAATCAAAATCCCGATTCGACTGTCAACCCGAACCTGTTGTCCCTCCCTGTTCTCCCTCTTGTGTCGAGGCCCATCTTCTGGAGCCGCTCTCCCCGCATGCAGACCTCCCAAGCCCCCTCCACAATCAAACAGACGGCAGCGCGCTACCACCGGCCCACCAAGCACCAGGCCGTCTTCCAGCATACTTATGCGGAAATGGCGGATACTGAAAATAGGAGGATACATGATGTCATGAACACGTTGACTGATAGAATTCGAGCCGCCCGGGAAGAGGCGGGCTTGTCCCAAACGGAGGTCGCCAGGGCATTGCGCATCTCGGCGTCTGCCGTCAATCAATGGGAACAGGGCTTCAGCAAGAACATCAAATTGGACCATTTTTTCGCGCTCGCGCATTTGTTGGGACAGGACCCGCTGTGGCTGGCCACCGGCAAGCTGCATCCCCAGGCCCGTCAGACAGTGGCGAAGTCGCCGGCACCGAACTATCCTTCCATGACCAGGGAAGAAAGAGTGCTGCTACACTATGTTCGCCAATTGCCCAACGCGTTACGACAAGTGTTGCTTCGGTTCCTGAAAGGGCTGACCAAAATTTACGCTTCGCCCGACCAACCCGTTGCCTGAAGCCGACGCGCTTCGGGCTCCTCTCCGCGAGAGCCTGCCCCGCGCCCTCCGCACCCATTCCCCGGCAGCAGCCACCCGCCTTCCCCCACGTTTCTCACGGGGGGCTTTCTCTCCCCTGCTCACTCCCGTATGATACGCACACAATCGTCTGATCTCGTTCCGACAACCATGAGCCAGCCCGTTCTTTCTTCAGGTTCGTCCACGCATCCCGGCACCGGGCGTTTCCCGCTGGTCCGGACCAGGCCCTTTCTTGAAGACAGTCCCTGGGAGGTCTACCGCCGGGTCGCCGTTCCGCACCGGCCCTCCGTCCTCCTGGAAAGCGGGAAACCACCTTCCGGCCAAGCCCGCTATTCATTCGTGGCGACCGACCCGTACATGGTCTTTTCCGGCGGCCCGGATTACTACACCCTGGAAACGGCGCATGGCACGACGCGGTATCGCGGTGACCCGCTTCCCGCCTTGTTCAGCGTCCTGGGCCCGTGCCTCGTGTCTCGTTCCGCCGCCCTGCCGCCGTTTATCGGCGGCGCCGTCGGATACGTGAGTTACGATGCCGTCCGGCACTACGAAGCGCTCCCGTCGCTGGCCCGCCCGGACCTTGCTCTGCCCGATCTGGAGTTCCTGTTTTTCGATCTGGTGGTCGTGATCGATCATCTTGCCCGGACGCTCCAGATCGTCTTCACTCCGCCCCCCGACCGGCTGCTGTCCGAATCCCACGAGACCCTGCATCGTGAGGGCGCCGCCCGGATGGCCGAACTGGACAGCCGCCTGAGTTCCCCGTTCATCGAGACCGGTCCCTGGGGGTCGCCCATCATGGTCTCCACGATGGAGGCCACTCATTCCGAACGGGAGTACGTCGACCGCGTGCAACAGTGCCAGGCGTTCATCGGCGCCGGCGACATCTATCAGGCCAACCTCGCCCAACGCTTTTCCGCCGCCTTCAATCCGGCCGAGGATCATGCGCTGCACACGGCCGGCCAAAACCTGTATCACCGTCTGCGCACGGTGAATCCGTCGCCGTTTTCCGGATTGTTCGTCACCGGGAACCTCGCGTTGGTCTCGTCCTCGCCCGAACGGCTCGTCCAGGTCAGCGGCAACCGGGTGACGGCCCGTCCCATCGCCGGCACGCGGCCGCGAGGCCGCACCGCGGGTGAAGATCACGCACTCATGGACAACCTCCGGCTCGACGCCAAAGAACGCGCGGAACACGTCATGCTGCTGGACCTGGCCCGCAATGACTTGGGCCGGGTCTGCGATTACGGGTCGGTCCACGTCGAGGAATTCATGACGATCGAGCAGTATTCGCACGTGGCGCATCTGGTCTCCGAAGTCGAGGGCACGCTGAGGCCCGCGTGTTCCACCCTGGACCTTATGCGATCCGTGTTTCCCGGCGGCACGATCACCGGAGCGCCCAAAATCCGCTGCATGGAAATCATCGAAGAACTGGAACCCGTCCGGCGCGGACCCTATACCGGGTCCCTGGGATACGTTAGTTGGACCGGCGACGTGGACTTCAACATTCTGATTCGCACCATGGTGTTGGCGCAGCAACGGGCCTACCTGCAAGTGGGTGCCGGCATCGTCGCGGACTCCGATCCCCGTCGCGAATACCGGGAAACCCTGTACAAAGCCCAGGCCCTGTTCGAAGCGTTGCAATAGGACGCCGCGTTGCCTCCCATGTGGGTGTATCTGAATAACCGGATCGTGCAGGCAGAACGGGCGCGGATCTCCGTCTTTGATCGCGGGTTCCTGTATGGCGACGGCGTCTTCGAAACCGTCCGGATCCATGAGGGACGCCCGGTCTGGCTGGACCGTCATCTCACACGGCTCGCCGGCTCCTGCCGGCAGATCCGGATGCCGCTACCCGAAAAACCGTGGCCGGCGATTTTTCAGAAGGTGATCGACAAAAACCGTGTGGACGACGCGTTGATTCGCCTGACGCTCTCCCGTGGCACACGAAACCCCGGAGGCGATGGACGCGCAACGCCGGATGCCGGAGCCAATCCCACGATCGTGCTGTTTCCGCGACCCCTCCCGGCTCTGACGCCCTCCCAACGCCGAAAAGGAGTGAAACTGACCCTCGCCACGGTTCGCAGGCCATTACCGCGTTCATGTTTCTCGCAAGCCAAAACCCTGAACTATCTGAACAACCTGTTGGCCAAACAGGAGGCTGAGGAACGGGGCGCCTTTGAAGCGTTGATGTTGACCACCGGCGGGCACCTCGCCGAATGCTCGATGAGTAACCTGTTCTTCATCAGGGACAAGACGCTGTACACCCCGTCATTGGCCTGTGGCGTCCTGCCCGGCATCACCCGGGGAGTCGTGCTGGACGTGGCCCCGACCCTGGGCCTGCAAACCCGGGAAGGCCGCTACCGTCCCGAAGTCCTGCACGACGCGGATGAATGTTTTCTGACGAGTAGCGGGGTGGGGATACTCCCGGTTCGAGAAATCGAAGGACATTCCCTCCCGAAACAAACCGCGCGTTCCTGGACAGCCGTCCTGCAAACGCGGTACGAACAACTCTTGAGCGCCCACGGACGGTAACCGGGAAAGCCATCTTCACTCTAATCGTAGATCTAGAGCTTTATCATGCGGGGGTTTCGCCCCCCGTACGACGAGGGAAAGAGCGATGCGGGGTTTCGGCCCCACACGCCGAGGTCCTTTTGTTTCGGCAAAAGGACCCAAAACCATTGGCGCCCGTGCGCGGCCCTTCGGGTGCCTTTGCCCCAGTCCCGAATAGTGAGGGCTGCGGAACTCGCTTCGCTCAAACAGTCCTCGCCCCTCAATAGAATTTTCGGGACCGGGGCGCAGCCGCGCCCGCAGGCGCCATTTTGTGGCGCGATAGGATCTCGCTTTCTTCTTGTCTTCGTCTGTCATTCTCGACATTAGTAATCGAGAATCCAGCGTCTTTGCTTTCTTGCGGGGTTTCGCCCCCGCCGACGAGGGAAGGATGCGGGGTTTCGCCCCCACGCGACGAGGTTCTTTTGTTTCGGCAAAAGAACCCAAAACCATGGGCGCCCGGGCGCGGCCCTTCGGGTGCCTGTGCCCCGGGCCCGAATAGTGAGGGCTGCGGAACTCGCTTCGCTCAAACAGTCCTCGCCCCTCAATAGAATTTTCGGGACCGGGGCGCAGCCGCTGCCCGCAGGCGCCCTCGACGTGGCGCCATAAGATGGCGCTTCCTTCTCCCATCTGTCATTCCCGTATGTGTTCAGTCATTCGTTGACAGAATGAGGAACTGCCCACAAAGTGGGAACCAGAAAGAAGGGCTCTTTTTTCCCTCCTCTTTGTAAGTGGGCGCATTTCCGGAGAGGGAATGCGGGTGAGGTAGAGCCACGCGTCCATGGGGCATAGGGTTGCGCTGTTCCTGCCACATCTTCTACCTCCCCTTGCCCCTCCTTACAAAGGAGGGGCACTGAGGCACAGAAGGAGACAGCGGAACGTGTCAATGAATGACTGAACATTTCCAATCCTCGACAATATGAACTGGATCCCCGATTACAAACGTCGGGGACGGATCCAGGGTCTTTGGTTTTTCCTTGGTCCACAAGAACAACGACGCTGGATCCTCGCGCCTGTCCTGAGCCCTTCGACCGCGCTTCCTTCGACTTCAGGCGCGTTGAGCCTTACGCTCAGGACAGGCGTAACGGAGTGGAGTCGAAGGATGCGCAAGGATGACAGAAAGGGAAAGGGAGTGCGAGACTACGGCGCAGCCGCGCCCGCAGGTGCCGGGACGTGGCGCCATCAGATGGCGCGTCTACAAGTGCCAAAGATCGCGACCCTGGATCCTCGATGAAACATGTCGAGGACTGGCGTCGGGGACAGGGGTAGTGCCTATCGGGCGTATTGCGTTGGCTACCCGGCGCGCCGCCGGGTTTTTGGAGAAGGACGGAGAGCCGCGTCCAGACGGATTTGGCTGTGCGTTTTCCACGCCGCCCCTTGATCACTCGGGAAGTCCTCCCGGTAATGCGTCCCCAGGCTGTTCTCCCGCCACAACGCGGCTTCAGTCACACACCGCGCCACCTGGATCATGTTCCTCACTTCCAGATCGGACCGCGTCTGCAGTGAAGCCTGGATTTGCGGATCCCACCGGGAAAGCTGCGTCAGCGCCTGGATCAAAGAATCGCCGGTCCTG
This sequence comes from Nitrospira sp. bin75, assembly GCA_002238765.1. Lineage (GTDB taxonomy): Bacteria > Nitrospirota > Nitrospiria > Nitrospirales > UBA8639 > Bin75. The sequence goes on along the minus strand of MPMZ01000009.1, from coordinate 55,775 downwards.
ACCAACCCGACCTTGGTCCACATCAGCCGGCGCAAGGAATTTCTCAGTTTTTCGCTGTCTTCCAATGCACCGACCGGTTCCGCGGCAACCCGTGCCGCCAGACTTTTCAGTTGCGCCCGCTTGGGGACCGGCGGAAGGGACATCGCCGCTTGGGCGGCACGGTATCCGAAGACCAGCCCTTCCAACAAGGAATTGCTCGCCAAACGATTCGCCCCGTGGACCCCGTTGCAGGCCACTTCTCCGGCGGCAAACAGGCCGGGCAACGTGGTCTCTCCATTGATCCCCGCTTTCAGGCCGCCCATGAAATAATGGGCGCTCGGAGAAACCGGAATCCATTCCTCCGTGATGTCGATGTCGAACCGCAGGCAGGTCCGGTAAATCGTCGGGAACCGTTTTGTGATGAAGCCCTTCCCCAAATGGGTGACGTCCAAATACACGTGGCGCGACCGGGACGCGGCCATTTCCGACCAAATCGCCCGGGCGACGATGTCCCGGGGAGCCATTTCCACAGCCGGATGATACCGTGCCATGAACATCGCTCCCTTGCGGTTGCGGAGCACCCCGCCTTCACCTCGCATGGCTTCGGACAACAGAAACGGCGGGCTGGAGGGCAGGTACAACGCCGTGGGATGAAATTGGACAAATTCCATGTCTTCCAACACGACACCGGCCCGATAGGCCATGGCCATGCCGTCGCCCGTGGCATTGCCCGTATTGGTCGTCCTCCCGTAAATCTGGCCCGCGCCGCCGGTCGTCAGAATCACGGCCGCGGCCGGGAGGAGTTTGACGTCGCCCGTGGCTTCACTCACCGCGACCGCGCCGCGGCACCGGCCATCCACGACCAGGAGATCCTTGGTAAAATGACGATCAAACCATTGAATGTCCGGATGCTGCCGGGCCCGTTCCAGCAAGACGCGAATCATTTCATTGCCCGTCGCATCGCCCCGGGCACGCAGCACGCGGTTCCGGCTGTGCGCCCCTTCCTTGGTAAACGCGAATTTCCCGCCGACCTTGTCGAACTGGGTGCCCCAGGTGATGAGTTCCTGTATCCGGGTCGGCCCTTCCTCCACCAGGACGCGAGCCGCGTCTTCCCGCCCGAGCTGATGCCCGGCCCGGATCGTATCGGAGAAATGCAGGTTCACGTCGTCTTCGGCATTGAGGGCGACGGCGACCCCGCCCTGGGCGTAGATCGAATTGCTTTCCAGGCGGCTGCCTTTTGTCACGATCAGCACCCGTCCGTATTGAGCCAACTCGATCGCGGCACGCAGTCCTGCGATCCCGCTGCCGATCACCAGGAAGTCGGCCTCCGGCCCCGGACGAAACGGTGTCGTGCTTTTTTTCATGGACATGAGGATGGATTGGCGTTGGAGCCGGTCGACACGATCGGGGGCATCATCAACAGGGAGTGCTCTGCGGACTCATGGTGGCTCTCTGCCAAACACGCGACGGGGCTCAGCGGCCGGCTCTGCCGAATGGCATGGCTCCTTCGACGCCCGCCCACAAAATATCCTTTGTGCCGCTCCACACCCACACCCCGTGTCCACGGTCCGTCACCGGCGCGACGTCGGGCGAGCGTTGCCATATTCCCTCCCATCGCACGTTGACCTTGATCTGTTCTCCTTGAATGTGGATGCGCTCAATCGCGACGTCCAAGAAAATTGTCGCATACGTGTCAAAGTCCCGTTGGATCTGGCCTTCGAGCTGCTGAAATCCCTGTAACGGCAACATCAATTTTTGAATCACGTCGAGCTTTTGTTGTTCATACGCCGAGCGCAGGGTTTCCACCGCCTGGACGATTCGCTCGAATCGCGCATGGTCTGCGGAAACTTTTTTCTCACTGGAGAAGAACTGGCACCCCGTGATCGCCATGACGAGGAGCAGGAGCATGCTGAAACAACGGATGCGGGATCGAAGCATGGGTCCATTATAGCGAGCGCGTGAGAAAACCACAAAAGGCGTCAGCCGCGTGTTTTCTTGACACTTCTTAGGACGCTGTGTTACCTCTGCAACTTCTGTTCCGATCACCTGTCTCTTGGCCGGTGCGACCCGGATCGACGACCGGTTTCCAGCTTCCGCCCGAGGAAGTCATGAAGGAGTGTGAATGGCGAGTGTAGTTAAGAAACGACGAAAAAAAATGCGGAAGCATAAGCACAAGAAACTTCGCCGACGCATGAAGTTTGCCCGTCGGCGTAACTGAGATTCACCATTCCAGCACCAGGTGGGCCGGCGTCAAGACACTCCCATCCACGAAACGACCGCACCAGCTTTGCGCCTCACGGCCACGAGGGGTGAGCCGGTGATTTCACCGGCTTCGTCATCCCGGTCGCGTTCGAGCCGTCCACGGTCCATGACCCCCTGTTTCCCCGCACGCGTTTCCTGCCGCGTCTGACGAATACCCCTTGCCATGAGTCAATTCTCCCGCCTGCTCCCGTTTGTCCGTCCGTATCTTTCTCAACTGGCATTAGCCGGCGTCCTGATCATGGGCGTGGCGGCCCTCAACCTGACGTTGCTGAAACTCGGCGGCACGCTGTGGGACCTCATCACGGTTCAACGGAACGTGGAACGCATGACGCAGACGATCCTGCTGTTCCTGGTGATCGCCATCGTTCAAAGCGTCTTGAGCATGGGCCAGAGCTACCTGACGACCCGCCTGTCTCAGTTCATCATCGCGGATTTCCGCATCCACCTGTTTCGGCATCTGCAGACCCTGTCTCTCAGCTTTTTTGCCAAACGGCGCACGGGGGAAATTCTCTCGCGGCTCATGAACGACGTGGGCGTGATCCAGAACCTGGTGACCGAAACTCCCATTGATTCCGCCAAACAACTGGTGACGCTGGTCGGCGGCATCGCGTTCCTGTTGTTCATGAATTGGAAACTCTGCCTGCTGATCGTCCTGTTGCTGCCCCTCCTGGTCCTGGTGGCGCGGTTGTTCGGCAAGCGGTTGAAATCCCTCTCCACGCAGATCCAGGATCACACCGCCGCGCTGTCCACGCTCATCGAAGAGGTGATTTCGGGGATACGGGTCGTGAAATCCTTTGTCCGGACGGACCGGGAGCAGGGACGATTCGGCGCCGCGGTCGACTCGTTGGTTGCCGGGACGCTCCGCCGCGCCAAAATCCTTTCCGTGTTCATCCCCGTCATCACTCTCCTGACGCTGATGATGGCGGGCGTGGTCCTGTGGTACGGCGGCAAGCAAGTCATCGACGGGGCCATGACACCCGGGGACCTCCTGGCCTTCGTGTTGTTTGCGGGGATTTTAATCGGGCCGTTCGGCGCCGCGGCCCGGATCTTTTCCCAAATGAAGGAAGGGCAGGGCGCCCTGGAACGCGTCTTCGAATTGCTCGACACCGCGCCGGAGGTGACGGACGCTCCCCAAGCCCGGCCTTTGCGCGAGGTGCAAGGCCACGTCAAATTTTCACACGTGAGTTTTGCGTATGACCCGCGTCACCCGGTGCTTGCCGATCTTTCCTTCGAAGTGCGTCCGGGCGAAATCGTGGCGTTGGTGGGTCCGACCGGTGCGGGGAAGAGTACGATCGCGAACCTGTTGCACCGGTTTTATGATCCCACGGAAGGAGCCGTCACGATCGACCACCAGGACCTGCGGGACGTCCAATTGGCCGGCTTGTATCAACAACTGGCTATCGTACCCCAGGAAACCGTTTTGTTCGGGGACACGATCCTGGAGAACATTCGATACGGACGGGACGATGCCTCGGATGAGGACATTTGGGCTGCAAGCCGGGCGGCTCATGCCCATGACTTCATTTCGGCGCTCCCGGACGGGTATGCCACGATGGTCGGAGAAAAAGGCGTCAATCTCTCGGGCGGTCAACGACAACGCATTGCGATTGCCCGGGCCATCCTCAAGAATCCCCGGCTCCTGATCCTGGACGAAGCGACCTCGGCGCTGGACTCCGAATCCGAGATGCTGGTCCAACGCGCCCTGCACGGACTCATGGCGGGACGGACGACGGTGGTGATCGCCCACCGCCTTACGACCATTCAGGAAGCCGACCGGATTTTCGTGCTCAACAAGGGCAGGATCGTCGAAGAAGGCACGCATACGGCGCTGATGCAACGGGACGGCCTGTACCGCCACCTGTATACGCTACGGATGGTGGAATTGGAAACGCCGGCATCCGCTGACACGTCAAGTGTACAATCTCGGCTCATCTAGGACGTGCAAAGACCAGAATGGTTTTAAAACAATCTGAGATTGATCTTCATGTTTTCCTGGCAAAAATAACCTTCAATCTGTTCTCTACGCCCTGTCGCTTGACTTCGGTCGAGAGAAATGGGTAGCGCTGATCCAAGAAATTCATGGTGATGTCGCCATCAGCGAGATCCACAAGAAAATCGCATCTTTCCTGAACCAATCTATCGTCGTCGTTTAATTGCAAAATGTTGATAGTTGAATTGACCTTCTTCCTTAAGTTTTGCTTAAGTCCATTTCCTGGAAGAATGAGACAACTGGGCAAATCCAGGACGAACCAGCCGATTTGGACTGTGAACGGATCCACAATTTCCTCTGTATTGCCTTTCCGCGCGTTGATCTTCTGCCGTGCAAGCCGGTAGTTGTCCCATTCATAAGCCAAATACGGATATCTTGTTTTCGGGAGAAAATGGTCCACGGAGCCCGTTTCTAATAAACGCAGTGTCGTGTATGCACAGCAACCTAAATAGGCCTTGTGAAGATTCTTGGCAGCCTTTGACCAGTAGTTATGTTTCTTAAAGTCTCTATCTGATGGATGGGGATTAGCCTTGAGAAACTTCACCCCAGGTTGCCGCACCCGCGCGTCAAAGTCCGGGGGCTCAGGCTGGGAGATTACGCGAATCATAAAACGACGCCAAACCGTTCGGCAAAATACGTCCAGCGAGGCCAGAATGGATCGTCTGAAGCCAGCAATTGACGAAGCCTATCGGAGACCTCTTGTATCTCAGAAACATCCGGGGTCGGGGCGAGTTGAATAGTCTTAGCTCTTTCGATCGCTTTTTCCGCATCGCGGGAGCGAGCATGCTTCAATCCGAAAACTGGAGAAGTCAGCCACGCCGAAATGTCTCCGTACTTTTGAAACTCAAGAGGTTCCAGCACCACATTAATATCCTCAAGCGCGAGGTGGTACAAAACGTCCGCTTCCTCTGAAAAGTCGGCCTCAATAGATGCTAGAACCATCGGCGAATGAGTTGACGCAATGATCTGTATTTCAAGTTCCTCACTGAGCAGCTTTCCGACGCTCATCAAAGCCGGCAGCATGGTTCTTTGCCAACGTGGATGAAGATGAGCTTCTATCTCGTCCACCACAATGACCATCTTTCGTAGCGGTTCTTCGTCAATCTGCCGGGCTGCAACGGTGTGCTCCTGCCAAGTCCAGATAACCAAATAAGCTAAAAGCAGAACGTGTTGAACGCCCGCTGACGAAAATACGATGGGTACGTCTCCGTAAGAGTGTTTTATTGTCGGAATTTGTCGCGGATCGCCGGGTATACGCCTGGGGTCGCCTGGTATGAGAATGCCAAGGTCCTCCGGGGATAGGCGTTCTAATACTCGGGCAAAGGTGGGAAAGATCTCCTGATCTCGTGCAAGTTGCCATTTGACCCAGTCTCGGACGAGACCTTCAATCTCCCCCGGCTTACCGTTCCATACTTCATTGCTGGTGAAAGAACTAACATGAGATTGATCACCCGCCTGTAGCTTCTCTCGTGTCTCGTCGTAGACTGCAAAAGAATTATCGACTTTAGCATATATGCATAGCGCCTCTACAGAAGGCCTTTCTTTTTGATGAATCCAAGAATGGGTTCTCCAATCGAATGAACTCGAACCAGATAATATTTGGTTTGTAGCGCTACGAATTTCAAATTTTATGGTTGGTTTTACATCCTTCAGCCTTACAAACGGAAAGGCTGGTTTGTTTACCCACTTTCCTGTAATCGCCCACCAGGCCACATCCAGTAGAAACGATTTGCCCAAGCCGTTGTCACCAGCGACAAGGGTCAGCCTTTCGCCGAACCGAAGATCAAAACTCATTGCTGGCCCGATACCCTTTAGACGCAGCGCTGCAAGTGTTCCACCCGTCTCACCCGGAGCATCGGGAGGCGGCCCAACAGCATAAGCGATGGCTTTTAGGTCTGCGGGTTTCTCATCGAAAAGGGTCGGGGCAGACAATTCTGAAGTCTTCACCCGTGTAAAAAGGTTGGCTCTTTCATCTGATGTTATATGGTAGTTCTTCAAGAATTGCTTGACGACTGAGTCCAGCGAATCTTTATCTTCCCATGAATCATTCTTGCCGATCCAGATTGCAATTGCTGTGAGTGGAATGAATTTGTAGCCAGAAGAAGTCTTAACAGCCTGACTTATCTTCCCGACATAGTCTCCCTTGAAACCCCAACTTTGACTTCCTTTTTGGTGAATGAAGACTTGGCCAAATGTTTGCGTGTTAATAGCCTGTAGACCTGACGAAGCGTATTTATGCCCGACCCAAGGTTTGGGACTCTTGAATGGTTGGAAATAAAATTCGCTCTGCGGGTCTAATCGATGATGTGTTTCGAGATGGTTCTTTGTTAATGTGTCTAGTTTAATGCGGGAGGTTTTTTCGACCAGCAAACCAGCCTTCTTGCAAACCAGAAAAGTGATGCCAAGAAAAGGGTGGGAGCCTTTCCTTAGTTGACCAATTGCCCACGATACAGCTTTGCCGGATAAATACTTCAAGCAATAGCCCTCAGCGATTCAACAGCGTAAAGACAGAACTTCCGGTTCAGATCAATTCCAATACCCGACCGTCCAGTTGAGATAGCGACTCTGACCGTCGTTCCACTTCCCACGAAAGGATCAAGGACAATACCCCCTTCAAGGCATCCAATTTCCAAGCAACGCTCGACCAACTCATCGGGGAATGGGGCCGTGTCCAGTCCATTGGTCGGCCTTGGCTGCGCGGCGATTGTCCACAAATCTTCATCGATACTTTTGTCTATGAGCGCTTGTTTGTCGAAATAATATCGTCTGTTCTTCGCGAGGATGAACACGTATTCATAGCTGCGTCCCGGACGGTCGTGAACGGACTCAGGCAGCCGGTTCTTCCGGTGCCAGATTACAGAACTGCGGATAGCCCAACCTGACGATGCTAAGTCAAGACCAACGCGCCACGGAACACCGATCAATGATTTCCGTTGCAGGTTAATGCCAAGCCCGCCGCTCTTATCGACGGCACGAAGACCAAAACGTCTTTTCTTGCTCTTGCCGTCATGACCATGAGACTTGCCCTTACCGGAGTAGAACGTATCGCCGATATTCAGAAAAGCCAAGCCTTCGGATTTCAAAACACGCCTTACCTCGTCCATAATGCCAGTTAAGGCGTCGACATACTCCTTGACGCTTTCCTCTTGTCCAATCTGCCCTTCGACACCGTAGTCTCGAAGCCAGAAATAGGGCGGCGACGTCACAACGCAATCGACGCTCTCCGAAGGCATTTTCTGCAATACCTCAAGCGCCAAGCCGCAATAGATCGCCCAAGAACCGCCTGAACGGGTTCGACCTGCCCAAGTATTTTCAGAATCGTCGCTTTCGACAGGGAAAATGTCCATGCTGTCACTGGCCTGCAACGGGGCAGGTTTGATCCGTAACAGTCATGCCAAACTCCAGAACTTGAGCACTAACTACTTGAGCTATGTGGTTGGTATCGATGGCTTTCAGAAATGCCTCGTAGGAATAGGATGCCGACTCGTCCTCGCCGAAAGCATCACCTCTCGTGCGAAGGTCGGTTGCAAGACTCTCTGGAACGCTTCGCTTACTCAGCGACGATCAGCGACGAGAACGCGCATCGCGGTCTTTCCCACCATCCCCATCACCTACTTGATCTTGGAGAAGTCCGCCTCAATCGTGACCAATTTCCCGTCCGGGAAAAACACGACGACATTCGTCGCGGCCTGCGGGTCGAAATCCTGATAGGCGAACCGGGCGGAGAACCGGGACACGTAGTCCATCTCGGATCCGGGGATTTTCCGGCCGCGGCTGGGCTTGCCCTTATCCACGGCCATGACGTTCGTCGATCCCTGTTGCAGCGCCACGTCGGCCCCTTCGGCGAAAAACTCCTCCTGCCCGCACAACCCGATCTCCATTTCAAGGTTGGGCATGTTCAGAATTTCCTGGATTTTGGCTTCCGGCATTCTGACTTCCTGTTGCGCGACCTTGGACCGGCGGCCTTCTTCGCGTCCGAAATATTCGAACCAATAGGTCTTCGTTCGCAGGATCGCACTGCTTCCACACGGTTTGGTTGCCGGATCGTCCCCGATGCGGGTGGTTTTGTCCGCGGCTTGGATGATGCCGAACATTTCTTCATTGGACGCCGCCTGCTCCATGGGGCCACGGGCCGAGGCCATGATCTGCTGGGCCTGCTCCAACGTCAACTCCACGTCGATGGCCGACGCCGGTGAAGTCATTCCTCCCAACACGAACAGCAGCATGAGCCCGAACCCTTTTTTTCGGTGGTGAAATCGTCCATCTGAGCTCATGCGGTCTCTCCTTCTTCGGTTAGATTGGAATCGGCATGGATCACGCAAATTCAGACCAGCCTGCCAGGCTGAATTGTAAGAAACCTCCCTACCTCTTTTCAACGCCTAATAGCCCCCGGTTGTCCTCTCGGCCGGAAACCGGCGGGCAAGCAAATGGTTGACTCATCGTGGGGCGTAGTGTTAAATTTCCCTCCCTATTGTGCCCGCTTCAGATGGGCCTTCCAACGGTCGTTGGGCAGTACGGGATCACTCCCGTATCACGCTCTCCCGAACCAACGTTATTGTAGCCGCACGTGAACCGGTCGCTCAAACAAGCAAGGGGTATGGCATGGGAAATGGGATAAACCAACAGGAACAACCCATGAACCTCGAAAACCTCGAGCGGGTCTATACGAATTACTCTTCGGTCTATGACCAAACCTTCGGGAAAGCCTTTGATCAATCGCGTGAATCGGCGGTGAAGGGCCTTCCCATCGCTCCCGATGATCACGTACTGGAAGTCGGCGTCGGCACGGGCATGGCCTTACCTTTGTATCCAACCCATTGTCGGATCGTGGGAATCGACCTCTCGGAAGGGATGCTGAAAAAAGCCGAGGAGCGCATTACCAACCACGGCCTTGAGCACGTCACGCTCCAGCGCATGGATGCGGGTCAAATGTCTTTCCCGGACGATACCTTCAACGTGGTCATGGCCGCCTACGTCGTGACCGCCGTCCCGGATTACCGGCAGGTCGTGTCGGAGATGATTCGCGTGTGCCGCCCCGGCGGCCGCATTGTCATGCTGAACCATTTCAGCAACGGGAATAAATTCATCGCCGCCGTGGAGAAACTGATTTCCCCCATATGCCAGCGGATAGGGTTCCGTACGGATTTATCCTTGGATCACGTGCTCGATGGCACGCCCCTCGAGGTCACGAAAAAGGAAAAGATGGATCCCTTCCAGTATTGGTATCTGGTGGAATGCGTGAATGCCAAAAACGGCTATTCCCGTTCGTCATCGTCACGAACCTGATCCCTTCCTCAACCCATCGACCTCATGAAGCAGGCCCTGTGCCTCCAACACGTTCCCTTTGAAGGCCCGGGCGTGTTCCGGCAGGCGTTGGCGGCACGTCAGTACCGGATCGAGACGCTGCTTGTCCCTCAAGAGGACCTTCCCGCCACGCCTCCGGATTTCCTGTTGGTCATGGGGGGACCCATGTCAGTGAATGACTCCGATCCCTGGATTGAGAAAGAACGGCAGTTCATTCGACACGCGATCGAGGCGGGCATTCCGGTGGTCGGCGTGTGCCTAGGCTCTCAATTCATGGCCACGGCTTTGGGAGGACACGTGCGTCCCGGGCCTCGTCTGGAAATCGGGCCTGTCCCGGTCACGCGCACCGTCGACGAAAACGCGGATGCCGTGTTTGGCACGTTTCCCCGCGAATTCACGGTGTTTCAATGGCACGGCGAAGGGCTGACCCTGCCGCCGGGCGCCTGCGTCCTCGCCTCGTCCGAGTTCTATCCGGTTCAAGCTTTCCGGTACGGAGACCGCGCCTACGGGCTCCTGTTTCACGTGGAATTGGAACTCGACGGCGTCGAAGCCCTCTGCCGCGAATGCGTCACCGACGTACAACGGGCCCATACCACCACGGAAGCCTTGTTGGCATCGGCCAAGACCGTGCTTCCCGAATGCCACCGACTCGCCGACAGCCTGATTGCCCACCTGGCTAGCTGACAAGAGTCAGCGTTGCAAAAAACCATGGCTCAAATCCTGAAACGCCATGCCCGATGACTCTCCTTACGATTTCAGCCTTTGCCGAAAAATGCCGTATCCAAAAACGCTGGTTGTTGTAAAGTTGCTGAAAGGCTAATGGAGGAGGAAAGTATAAAGCAGTTTAGATAAAAACCAGGATCAAATCATGGATAGCACAGAAAAAGTCGCAAAGCATCTGGAAATGACCCAAACCGTTATCAACCGTTTGGGGAGCAACTCTTTCCTATTAAAAGGCTGGAGCATGACCATCATTGTCAGTGCGGTGGTTTTAATGGCCAGACATGACGTACAACACCCATGTCTTATCCTGTCCCTTATTATCCCCATCCTTGGATTTTGGATCCTGGATGGATACTTTCTCCGGCAGGAAAGGCTGTTTCGGGAAATATACGATGACATCAGACGGCAATCCGACACCGATTTTAAAATGGACGTGATGAAGCATAAAAATAAGCCAAAATGCAATCCGGTATCCGCCATGTTTTCTTTCACGCTTGTTATTTTCTATCTGGCGGAGGTTGCATTGATTGTTTTTGTGTTTTTCATAACTCCAGGGGAAATATCATGAGAAGAGTATTTTTCAGTTTTGATTGGGACGACGTGTGGCAAGTCAACCAAGTTCGCAACAGTTGGGTTACAAAAGGCAACTATAAAGTAGCGGGCTTTGTGGATGCGGCAGAGATAGAAACAGTCAAAAACCGAACGGACAAAGCAATCCAAGAATGGATTGATGAGCAGATGAAAGGAACCTCTGTTACTTGTATCTTGATCGGCAGCAAAACTGATGAATGTAAATGGGTGAAATACGAGATCGAAAAGAGCATTGAGAAAAAAATGGCCTCTTGGGAGTACTTATTCACAACCTAAAAGATGTTGCTGGCAAAACAGATGAAAGGGGATCTAATCCCCTGGGCAATTACAATGAGGATGACTTTGGCGAGACAGTTAAAAGAGCTCTGCTTGGAGGGGGAGCTGGGTGGGGACTTGCAAGATTTGTTTTTCCTCAACTTGTCATTCCGGCCACTATTTTTGGAGCTGCTCTTGCCCTTCTAGCACCAAATGACGATTACAAGATTTATGATTGGGGTGAAGATGACGGATATAAAAATTTAGGCGACTGGATAGATAACGCAGCAAAACAAGTGGGCAGATAAAGAGCGCTGCCGCAAATTCGAAAAACCAACTGTGAAAACGACACAACCCTCACATCCGCGCAACCTGTATTTGTTTGTGGATGAAAGTGGGAATTTTGATTTTTCCGAAAAAGGAACAACTTTTTTCACCTTGACTTGTGTGGCAACAGAGCGGCCTTTCAGGATTTACCAAGAAATTGACAACTACAAATACGATTTAATTGAAAATGGTTTTCCTCTGGAATTTTTTCACTGCGCCGAGGACAACAAGCACATCCGATCCAGAATGTTTGGTCTTATCAAAAAGTATTTGTCAAAACTTCGAATTGACAGCTTGATTGTTGAGAAGGGTAAGACTCCCCCTTCTCTTCAGGAACCAACAGCATTCTATCCGCGTATGCTGGGCTACCTCTTGGCCTATGTTTTGAGAGATTATAGATCCGATCCATTGAGCAAAATAGTGATTATCACAGACAGCATGCCGGAAGCGAGCAAACGCAAAGCAATGGAAAAATCAACCAAAGCGATTCTGGCAACAATGTTGCCCACAGGTACGAACTATACCATCCTGCATCATGCCGCCAAGTCTCACTACGGGCTCCAGATTGTCGACTATTGTAACTGGAATATTTTCAGAAAATGGGAGCGTAGTGATAATGAACACTATAACCTAATAGAATCGGCTATACAGAGTGAATTTGATATCTTCCTGACTGGAAAAAGAAGATATTACTGATGGCAGGGATAAAAACGACCTCCCCAACTACTCTGTTGCCAGAGAGAGCCCCTTGGGCTCTTGTCATTGGGGAGGCACCTTTGTCGTTATACTAAAACGGGAAAAAACCAAAGTCAAACAAGCGTTGGTCGTAATATCTGCACTTCCATAACACTTCCATAAAAGCCACCGTCAACACCTACTCGGCTATAAGCAATGGAAGAACTTCAAAACCGTTATTGATAAAGCAAGAACTGCCTGTGAGATTGCGGAACATCATATTTCCAATCATTTTACTGGCGTCGGCAAAACGATAAAATGCCCAAGGGAGCGGAAAAGACCATCGATGACTTTATGCTTACCCGCTACGCCTGCTACCTCATCGTCCAGAACGGCAACCCGCGCAAAGATTGTTGAGGAATTGCCAAGCGCGAACACGCAAGGCTAAACCTTGGAAGAGACGAATATGGAAGTATAATTTGTTCAACACATTAAACAAAAACGTTCAGCGTATTGAACAAAACTGTTCCAAGTAATAGCAAAGCAAAATATGCCTTGGGTCCCAAGGCATAGACTGATGCAGTTGAGAGAGGCTATCCGCATATGAAATCAATACAACTGGTTATCTCTACAATCGTTTGATAAAGGAGACTCAACATGAAAGAGGCTTTGACGGCAGTATTTGAGAAATCTCCGCAAGGATACATCGGGTACGTTGAGGAACTGCCTGGTGCTAATACACAAGGCTCAACATTGAAAGAGACCAAAGCTAACTTGGCAGAGGCCACACAACTCGTGTTACAGGCAAATCGGCAACTGGCCGAAGAAGAGATAAGCAATTGACGAAAACCTTGCAAAGCGGATATTCAAGGATTTGGGCCTACCCAAACCGTAAACGCTTGCATCGCATTGCATGAGAACGAGAAAATGCACGGCTACGTGTATGCGGCATTATTTATGTCGCCATGTATAGATAAATGTTCAAGAGGTTGAAGGAAGTATCTGGATGAACGAAAAACGTTGGAGCAACTCACTTGTTAGCAAAATTCAGAAGGCCATTGACCAGCTTGAGTCAAATAATTCTAAGCTCGTTGTCAAGGACGGTCAAAGACTCCCCTATGCTTATGAGATAGTGAGATACCCCGACCAAGAGCCGAAAGCTGTGAAGAAGACTGTCTACGAAACCGATTTGCTGATCTATGAACAATTGACGGATCGAGCATGGAAACCGCGGTTGATCATTGAGGTGAAGATAAACGGAATCAGCACGCACGATGCGATTACGTATAGTCAAAAGGCATCTGCACATAAAACCGTCCATCCCTATCTGCGCTATGGAATTCTACTGGGCAACCTGAAACAAAAATCTTTGCCGGGCCGTCTCTTTCGGCACGGAGCATACTTTGATTTTATGCTGTCCTGGAAAACATTGAACCCTTCGATGGATGAGTTTAAGAACTTAGTTGATCTAATTCGGTCGGAGATCAAAACCTCTCGTCATTTGGAAGAAATCATTTTCGACAGTCGCAAGCAGAATCGAAAACGGTATACGTTGTTCCATCGTCCTTTGAAATTGAAAGAAGAAAAGACTGTGTATTCTCGTAAAGAGAATCCTTCAAAACCGATTGAATCATATTGAAGAAGGAGTGGCAGGAATGAGCGGTGTTCCCATTACCTATGCTGAACGTATCAGGACGTTACCCCCTTATCTGTTTGCGGCCATTGACGAGATGAAGCAGGAGGCCGTCGCTCGCGGGGTGGATATCATCAACCTGGGCATCGGCGATCCCGACCTGCCCACGCCGAACCCTATTCTGGAACGCATGCAACAGGCGGTGACCGATCCGCAGCATCATCAGTATCCTTCCTCGAGCGGGATGTTGTCGTTTCGCACCGCGGTCGCCGGCTGGTACCAGCGACGATTCAAGGTGACCGTGGACCCCAAGTCCGAGGTGGTCACCCTGATCGGGTCAAAGGAAGGCATCGGCCACGTCCCCTTGGCCTTTATCGATCCGGGCGACGTCGTGCTGGTCCCCAGTCCCGGGTATCCGGTGTATCCGGTGGCTGCCAGCTTTGCCGGCGGCATTGCCCATGAGATGCCCCTGTTGAAACAGAACGGGTTCCTTCCCGACCTGGATGCGATTCCCCGGGACGTGGCCCGAAAGGCGAAACTGATGTTTTTGAATTCGCCGAACAATCCCACGTCGGTCATTGCGGACACGGCGTTCTTTTCCCGCGTCATCGCGTTTGCGAAAGAGCATCAGGTCATCGTGTGCCACGACGCGGCGTATTCGGAAATTTTCTACGACGGCCTTCGCCCGTCGAGCTTTCTGGAAGCGGAAGGCGCCATGGACGTGGGGGTCGAATTTCACTCGTTGTCCAAGACGTTCAACATGACGGGCTGGCGCCTCGGGTTTGCCGTGGGCCGCGCCGACGTGATTGCGGGGTTGAGCCAGGTCAAGAGCAATCTGGATTCGGGCCAATTTCAAGCCGTGCAAGAAGCCGGGATCACGGCCCTGGAGTCCGACGACCGGCTCACCGCCGGGCTCCGGGCTATTTACCAGGAACGCCGGGACGTGCTGGTCGCGGGCTTGAAGAATCTCGGTCTCCAGTTTGAGACGCCTTCGGCGACGTTCTACGTCTGGATCGAAGTGCCCAAGGGCTATACGTCCGCGTCCTTTACGGCCCATCTGTTGGAAAAGGCCGGGATTGTGACCACGCCGGGGAACGGGTTCGGGGCTCCGGGCGAAGGCTACATTCGCATGGCCCTCACCACGACCACAGAGCGATTGGCCGAAGCCGTGGACCGGCTCAAACAGATCGGGTGGTAACCATTCCTCCAGCATCGCGCCTGACGCCACGACGAGGGGCAGCGGGGACGCGAATACGGTGAAGGGGTGAGCGTCGAAACCGTCTTTATCGCTTTTGGATCGAACCAGGGAGACCGGCAGGATTTTTGTGACCGGGCCGTGGCCTTGATGAGGCTACTCCCTCATTCCACGCTGACGGGCGTCTCGTCGTATTACGAGACCGAACCCATCGACATGGCGCCCGGGCACGACGACACGTGGTTCTATAACGGGGTCATTCGCCTCGAGACGCAACTCCAACCGGAACACCTGTTGGCCATTTGCCGGGAAACGGAACGGGGACTCGGTCGTGACCCCGAGGCACGCCACGCCTCCCGCCCTATTGATTTGGATCTGTTGTTCTATGGACAACGGATCATCGAGACCCCGACGCTCACCATTCCGCATCCCCGTCTCCATCAGCGGCGGTTCGTCCTGGCGCCGATGGCCGAACTCGATCCGGACTGGGTCCATCCCCAATACGATCATACGATGCAGGCCTTGCTCGACCGGCTGACGGACGCCCATCACGTGCGCAAGCTCGACGCCGTTCCCGGTTCCCGTTTCGCCACCCGGCCCTCGTGCGCGGCGCCCCCCGCTGATTAAATGCGCATCATCCGAACGACTCAGGCCCTGCGAACCTGGCGACGCCGGCACGATCCGCTCCGGACCTCGATCGGGTTGGTCCCGACCATGGGAGCGTTGCACGCCGGCCACCGGTCGTTGATACAACGCGCTCGTCGAACGTGCGACACGGTGGTGGTCAGCATTTTCGTGAACCCGCTCCAGTTCGGCCCGGACGAGGATTACCGTCGCTACCCGAGAGACCTGTCGCAGGACCTCGCACGCTGTCGTGAGGAGAAGGTCGATCTTGTCTTCATTCCGAATTTGGACACCCTGTTCCCGCAAGACTTTCAAACGACCGTCGCCGTCGAGGCGCTTGCTCAACGATGGGAGGGAGCACAGCGGCCCACGCATTTTCAGGGGGTGACCACGGTCGTGACCAAACTGTTGAACCTGGTCCGTCCGGCTCGCGCGTTCTTCGGTCAAAAAGACTACCAGCAATTTTGCGTGATCCGGCAAATGGTGCAGGACCTCGACCTCGACACGCGAGTCATCCTGCGCCCGACCATTCGTGAGTCCGACGGGTTCGCCCTGAGTTCACGCAATGACTATGTGACGACATCACAACGCCAACGGGCCCTGGCCCTCTATCAGGCCCTGACAGCCGGGAAGAAAGCCATCGCCGGGGGGATGCGGCGTGCAACCCTGGTCGAACAGAACATGGCGAAGGTCCTCAATGCGGCGCCCGGGCTCACGCTCGACTATTTGGCGTGTTGCGATGCCCGCACGCTTGAACCGCTTGTGCGTCTTCGGGGAATCGTCGTCCTACTCGGCGCGATCCGGATCGGCGGGGTTCGCTTCATCGACAATCTCCTCGTCCGGATTCGACGATAAGGTCCGGGCACACCGGAACCCGATGTTCGGCGAACGCGTTGCCGGTGTGGCTCCATTGCGGGTGGCCGTTCTCAGGAGTTGCGGCCGGCTGCGCCACGACCCGCCGCGCACGCTCTTATACCGACCGGCCTCGGAGCCCCGGGGATTGCGTTCGGGCATCAGGGAATAGGAGTCCGGACCGAACCAATCGTGCACCCATTCCCGCACGTTGCCGGCCATGTGATGGAGCCCGTACGGGCTCCGGCCCTCTTCAAAACTATCCACGGCCACGACCAAGGGGATCTGGTGAACGTGATACAACCCGGACACCGCCAAATCCGGGGTGGGCGGGTCTGCGCCCCAGGGAAAGACCCGGCCGTCGGTCCCCCGGGCGCCCTTTTCCCATTCGGCCTCGGTGGGCAAGCGTTTGCCGCGCTCGCGACAAAATCGGTCCGCTTCCTCCCACGTCACGTACAGGGCCGGCCACCGCGCCATCACGTAATCCAGGAGCACATGAACGTCGATCAAATGCCAAATCAGATGGCGCAGTTTGAGCGGAACCGGCAGCCCTTGCCCGTACAGAAACGCCAGGTACTCGGCCAGACTCACTTCATCACGATCGAGTGCATAGGCGTCCAACCAAATCCGCCGCTGCGGAAACTCCGTGTCGTCATACTGCGTTTCCAACCCGAACGGATCATCATCCTTACGCATGGTCCCCATGAGAAACCACCCTGCGGGAATCTTCACCATCGGAGATGGCTGAGCCAGCCCGGCGATCGCCGCCAGATGCTGCTCCAACTCCGGCGGCGGAGCCGGATCGTGGGTTTCTTTAGCCGCGCTCTCCGCGCTCACGACACAGCAGATCAGGAAAACCGTGCCGGTCACAAGACCCAGAACTTGCGAGGCATTCGGGGAGAAAGAAATGGTCGATGGGGCGATCCGATCGCTCATTTGCCGGACCGTTCGGGAAATTCCACCGGTGGACTTCTGAGCATGATGAGTTGGCCTCCTTCGACCAACTTATGCTTGGCGATGATGCCGTCGCGTATCGTGTGCGCCTGGACCGTGGCCAGCAGCACTCGCTCTCCAACGCGGGACTCGAAGAGATGCGTGACGTCGAGAATTCCGGATGACTCCCAGGCTCCGATCACACCGGGCCTTTCATCGGTGCTGCCTTGGGGCAAGACGACGGATCGATCGATCCGGGCAATGCGTTGCACCTCGCCCGTGAGAGAATCCAAACGCCAAACCGAAGCCTCCTGCCCGGAATGACTTCCGAACAGCGGCTCTCGCTGTTTGGCCTTGTCTTCCTGGATGTAGATCAAGTCGTCCTCCGCCCAAACCAGGTTATCCGGGTTGCGAATCCCCTCATCGGGGTGAGCAAACCGGGCGCCGCCGGCATCATCGCCGTCATACAGGATTGTGAGCGTGGCCTTCATCCCCATCAGGTCGACGTCGATTTGATACACGGTCCCCCACGCGTCATGACCGGGAAACACCGTATCCCGTCCCGTCGAGGCCAGGACCGTTCGGGTGCCGATGGACGGATGCGTACTCACGTCTTCCGGCCGGGAAAATTGGAAGGCGCCACCGGCTTTCGCCTCCCGCCGGAGCGTCAATCCCGTTTTATAGCCAAACGGGTCATATCCATTTTCTCCGGCCTTCGCCTTGTCCAGCACCTCAATCTTTTTCCAGGCACCGGTGAGGGTGGAGCCCGTCCCGTTGAATTGGGCCACCGTTCGCACCCCATGCTCCGCGACGAAGTAATACAATTGCCCCACGAGTAATCCGTTCCGGTTCAGGAACGGCGCGTCTGCCGGATCAACGGCGGGAGGAAGCGCGTTTTCAATGGTCGAGGCATTTTTTTTGCCCACGTACAACCAGAGGGGCGCCGTGACAAGATGGTCCGGAGACGTGTGCGGATCGGCTATGTGTCCAAAGGACTCGACCTCGTCGGTTTGCGGGATTGTGTCGTCCCCGATCAAGAGGGCCACGGAATCGGACGGGCCGAGCAACGGCGTTGTATTTTCTCCCGCCATCCGCCCCATCGCCGGCACCGCGTGAAGGGTGCGGCGTTCCACGTCCAAGGCCCAGACCGTTCCTCCATACGGATGGCCCAGGGGATCCGAGAGTTCTTCCTGTGTCATATAGATGGTATCGACAACATTGAACGTGCCTTTGCCGATCAATTGGCTCGAACACAGGCGTGACAAGCCCTGCCCGGTATGGTCGGCCTCATTCACCTGAAATCCCGTTTCGATGATCCGGCCTTGCCGGTCACGAATGGTTTCATACGCAATGCCGCCGTCGAGAATCTGCAAGGTCCGGCGATCGACATCCAGAAAGCTGATTCGAGCCCCTGTCAAGGTCGTGCCGTTGTCAAGCCGGTACGGGTATCCGGCCTTGCCGTCCACCTCATGGTTCACCAGCACCCGGATGGTGCCTTCATCCAACCGATAGGCTCCGAGGCCGTCCAGCGCACCCACGGGTTCATACGCCTGATCGGCAAAACGCGGGTCGCGGGAGGGCAGATGGTCTCCGATCGTCAACAGGGAACGTACTTCCCACGTCCCCTCACCCTTCATCATGGAAACCGGGGAGGGATCCTTTGACGCGAATCCCATCAACGCCACCCCAAGGCAGGCCAAGCCTGTCACCTTGAGCACTTGATTCAATGTGCGCGAACTGACCGGCAACACGTTTCTCACCACTGACGCCCGTATCCGCAAAAGCTCGACAATTTCATTTTCCCACGGTTTGTGCAACCGCGAAAAAGTCCTCGTTCCCCCCTCACCCTGCCCTCTCCCGCCGGGGGAGAGGGTTCCGTAATTTCTTGCGAGACCCCTTGACAGATCATGTTTTTTATAGTAATGATTATCATAATCATTTTTATTAATGAGCGAGGGAGCTCCAGGAAGTCCCATCGTTCGAGAAAACCCGGCGCGTAAGAGAACAAAGGAGAACTCATCGATGAAAGGTTCCTATACCCTGACGCTTCGACAACCTGCTGCTCCCATCCCCAATAAGGAAAATCCATTTTGTCTTGTCCGAGGATTTCTGCAACTCATGGAAAGCCAGGACCCGCTTATTGTCGGCCATTGCGAACGGACGGCCCAATTTGCCCTGGCCCTCGGACATGCCATGGACTTATCGGACCAGGAACTGCTCCAGCTTCACTATGCCGCCCTGCTCCACGATCTCGGAAAATTCCTGCTCCCTCCTCGCGTTCGAATCGGCACCAATTTATCGCCGGAAGAAGAGATGAAATATCAATGCCACCCCCGGGTCGGCGCCGCCATTCTTCACCAATGGCCCAGCCTCAATACCGCCTCCGTCCTGATCGCTCACCATCATGAACGATGGGACGGCTACGGGTATCCCTACGGACTTCGGGGCACGCTCATCCCGCTTGGATCCCGAATCCTGAGTATTGCCGACGCGTTTGATAAATTGACTTCTCCCTGTCCTCATGGAGAAGGGCAGCCCTTTGAAAAAGCCGTCCAGGTCCTCAAGGGGGGCTCCGGCCTGCGATTCGACCCGGACTTGACGGAACAATTTCTGCTCCTCATCCCCAATCTCTTCAACGTGGGAAATGAGATCGAATTTTCACTGTCTCACTATTCCCCGGCCGGCAATTTGGTGAGTTGACGCGCTTATGCTACACTATGATTCGTCTACGCGGCCGGTGAACATGCCTTCGACCATCCTCCGTCAAAAAGCTCTCCCTGCAACAAGCCACGTTCGACGCGATGCCGTATCCTATTGTATCGTGAAGAGTCCCGTCGGCAGGATCCTCCTGGCAGGAAATGCCCGCGCATTGACGCACCTCTCGTTTCAGGACGGCCGGCATCCGGTCGACCCGGATCCCCAATGGACCTATTCCGAAAAGCCGTTTCAACGCCCTATCCGGCAACTCAACGAATATTTTTCCGGGAAACGGAAAACGTTCACGATCGCACTTGCCCCGCAGGGAACCCCGTTCCAACAACGCGTCTGGCAGGCTCTTCGGACCATCCCCTATGGACGAACGCTGTCATACGGGCAAATTGCAAAAGCCATCGGCCAGCCCACGGCCGCCCGCGCCGTGGGCGCGGCTAACGGACAGAACCCCGTTTCGATCATCGTTCCCTGTCATCGAGTCATCGGCAGCAACGGAAAACTCGTCGGCTACGGCGGCGGGCTTTCGATTAAAGATGCCTTACTGGTTCACGAGAGCACGTACCATCCCCGGGGACCGGCGCCCGGGCATCGACCGCGTTCGTCATGACGGGTGATGGACGACCGTTCAACGGCTTGAAGAGGTCCGTCTCCGCCCTTCTTGCCTTTCGAGAATGGGCTCAAGCCTGGCCGGTGAGTAGGTCGGCGGTTTGATCCACTTGCCGTCGTCCCGTTTATACCCGCCCACCTTGCTCATGTTTGAACGCTGCACTTCCCGGAATACCGGCGCCATGTCGATGCCATAGGAGACCGCTGTGCCGTACACGACGTAGAGCAAGTCGGCGAGTTCTTTGGCAATGCCGGGAAGCTGCTCTGCTTTCATGGCTTCCTTCAATTCGTCGAACTCTTCCTGAATGAGCCGCTCGCGCAAAGCCGTGGTTTTCGCATCCGGCACACCGGGGCGCTCCGCGACGTGGATGTCGAACTCCTTGTGAAACTCCCGGACCATTTTTTGCGCTTCGTACATTCCTCGTCCTTTCGGTCAAGCACTGTTTACAAGGCCAGAATCATATAGACGTCGTTCACGTTCGTGCCGGTCGGTCCGGTGACAACGTGTCCGCCCGCCACGTGAAAAAAACGATAGCTGTCATTGTCCCGAAGGGCCGCGTCATGATTCATCCCCTTGCCCATGGCCCGGCCGATGATCTTCCCATCTACGATGGCCCCCGCGGCCTCGGTCGGACCATCGGTGCCATCGGTACCGAACCCGGCCACGAACACCCGAGACAACCCTTCGAGTGCGGGAGCGGCAGCCAAGGCAAATTCCTGGGCACGCCCCCCCAGCCCCTCCCCTGTCACGGTCACGGTGAGTTCTCCGCCGGCCAGCAGACACGCCGGTGGCTTGATGGGATTTCCTGACACGCACATTTCCCTTGCAAGATCTCCAAAGAGTTTTCCGATCTCACGCGCTTCCCCGGACAGGCTCGTGGTCAGGATCAAGGGACGGAGCCCCAACACCTTGGCTCGTTTGGCCATGCGTTGGATGACAGCGTGGTTATTGCCGATCACGTGATGCTGGATCCGGGAAAACAGCGCCTCACCGGGTTTGAGCGTCTCGGGTATGCGTCCTTGTGCTCCGCGGTCCACGTGCCGTCGAACGGCTAAGGGAATCCGGTTCCGGATGCCGAACGTGTCGAGCACCCTCTTCGCATCCACAAACGTCGAGGGATCCGGGGCCATGGGGCCCGAACCGATCGTCCCCGGATCATCGCCCGGGACGTCGGACAGGATGAGCGTAATGACCGTGGCCGTTGTGGCACCGGCAAGGCGCCCGCCCTTGATCCCGGATAGGTGCTTGCGCACCGTGTTGATCTCTTGAATCGTGGCTCCGCTTCGGAGCAGTAAACGGGTGGTGAGTTGTTTCTCCTTCAAGGTCAGACCCGCGGCCGGGGCCGCCAACAGGCTCGATGCGCCGCCGGACAGCACCATCAAGACCAGATCGCGGTTCGTCAACGATTCAAGCAGGCGAACCATCCTTCGCGCGGCCTGTTCACTGCGACGATCGGGAACCGGATGCCGTGCTTGAAGCTGACGTATCCGTTTCGTATTCCCTGTCAGGCCGTCGTTGACCACAACCAGGCCCCCTTCCAACCGCGAGCCCAATTGTCGTTCCAGCGCCGCCGCCATGGCACCCGAGGCTTTCCCCGCCCCGATGCACATGATGCGCGAAAACCCGGCAAGGTCGTACTCCCGCGTGCCCACCCTGAGGCGATGGTTCCTGATCCGGACGGTACGCCGCATCGCCGACTCGGGATCGGCGGCATCCAACCCCGCGAGGAACAGTTGTTTGAGAATCGTCCGGGCGTGTTTGTCGCGGCAATCGATACGGATTGGCATGTGTGTCCCCGATCGTTCGTTATGGTACGATTCCCATGATGCGCAGCCTCACTGTTTTACACCAGACCATCGCCGATTGCACGCGTTGTCCGCGCTTGACCGCCTACCGTCGAGAAGTCGCCGCCGCAAAGGTGAAACGGTTTCAGGAGTGGGAGTATTGGGGGCGGCCCGTTCCCGGATTTGGAGATCCCCGTGCGAGACTCTACGTCATCGGGTTGGCTCCGGCAGCACATGGTGGGAATCGGACCGGGCGCGTGTTCACCGGGGACCGAAGCGGAGACTGGCTCTATGAGGCCTTATATCGATTCGGATTCGCCAATCAGGCCGAATCCACCCGCCGGGACGACGGGCTGCGGTTGACGGATTGTTACGTGGGCGCGGCCGTGCGCTGCGCGCCACCGGACAATAAACCGTCGAGAGAAGAATTCGAAACATGCCGGCCGTACGTCCTCGAAGAACTCCGTTTGTTGAAACGAATCGCCGTGGTCGTGGCCCTGGGGAAGATCGCCTTCGATGAATATGTGACGGCCGCCGGACCGCCTGGCCGTGTTGCCGGCAAACCCACGTTCGGGCACGGAACCAGCTATGCCACGACGTGGGGCATCACCTTGTTAGGGTCCTACCACCCCAGCCAACAAAATACCTTTACCGGAAGACTCACCCGCCCCATGTTTCATCGCGTGTTTCAACGCGCGCGGCAGTTGGTGGATGGTCTGCCTTGACGGGGTTACCCTTTCGGCGCGTTCCGGGCTTCCCAATCGGCCAGGAATTTCTTGAGGCCGATGTCCGTGAGCGGATGCTTGGCCAATTGTTGAAAGACCCCATAGGGCATGGTACAAATGTCACCGCCTGACAACGCGGCGTCCACCACGTGCTGTGGATGTCTCACGCTTGCCACCAGCACCAGGGTGGGAAAATCGTAATTGTGAAAAATCGTCACGATCTGCCGGATGAGTTCCATGCCGTCACTGCTGATGTCATCGAGGCGGCCGATAAACGGCGAGACGCACCACGCACCGGCTTTGGCGGCCAACAGGGCTTGAGTCGCCGAGAAACACAACGTGACGTTCACGCGAATGCCTTCATCGGCCAGGCGTTTGGTTGCGGCGAGTCCTTCCGGAATCAAGGGACACTTGACCACGACGTTGGGGTGAATGCGGGCCAATTCCCGCCCCTCCTTGACCATGGCCTCAGCCTCAACGCTCACGACCTCCGCACTGACCGGACCGTCGACGAGTTGACAAATTTCCAGGATCAAATCCTTGAAGTCCCGCCCCTCTTTTGAGACCAATGACGGATTGGTCGTGACCCCGTCCAGAATCCCCATCCGGGCGGCTTCGGCAATTTCTTTGACGTTACCGGTGTCCAGGTAGATCTTCATACTCTTCCTCCCTTGTCACGTTGTTGGAGATTCTTTCGCGGTTGCCCCGGGGTCGCCCGGCACCATGACCCTATGCCACACCGTCTTCACCGTGCTCCCCATGTGTATTGTAATTGAGCCTGTAGAACGTTGACAATCGGAATCCCCCCTTCGACTTCGCTCTGCTACGCTCAGGACAGGCTCAATCCCCCTTGTCAGGGGGACGTGATCAGAGAGCCTCTACCCCCCTGAAAAGGGGGTTGTCACCGGTCCTTTGGTCTGAAAATCGCCCACGACACCCCACATCGGTCGTTCCTTCATTTGACTGGACGCCGCGCCAGGGTTACGATTTTGCTGGGCGTTTCAGGGAAATCCACGAGTCCGGGTTCTCCGGCCCTTTCCTCTCGCCTCTCTCATCATGAAGCGTTCAGCCAAGACACCTTCGAGACCCTCACCATGATATCCCAAACGTCGCTCCTTTGCCTTCTGCTTCTCGGGACGTTGGCTGCCGGTGGCTGCGGCACAACTCCTCATCGGGAAGCGCTACCTGATTCCACCGCGCTCAACGGAAAATCGCAAGCGTGGTTTCACGAACATTGGGGCACGCCGGGCGCCAAATCCAAGCGGTTCTTCGGAGGCGAAACCTGGGTGTATTTCCGCCTGGCCGGGGACCAATCCTCCCTCCCGCTTGCCGATAGGGCTTCCACGGAATGCCACATTCGTTTGGACTTCGATCGCGAAGGCCAACTCGAAGATTCAGGCTATGCCGGCTGCTGAACACATGACCATGTTTTCACCTTCCTGACGCCTCACATGCCGGATGCTCAACGGGACATACACGTCTACCCGACGACGCCAGCGTTGTTGGAAGCCACCGCACAACATCTTCTTGATCATGCGCGACTGGCCATCGCGGCACGGAACTCGTTTACCATTGCCCTGGCCGGAGGCTCGACCCCGAAAGGCCTCTACGCGATGCTGGCCGCCCTCCCGTTCCGAAGTCAACTCGATTGGACGAAAGTCCGGTTTTTTTGGGGGGATGAACGTCACGTCCCGCCGGATCATGCGGACAGCAACTATCGCATGGCGCATGAAGCGCTCCTCAGCCGGGTGCCCGTTTCCATGGCGCACGTCCATCGCGTGCCGAGCGAACTCCCTGATGCGCAAACCGCTGCCGACCGGTATGAAGCCGTGCTCCGCGAGCAATTCGACGTCGCCGAACCGGACATCCCTCGTTTCGATTTTATCCTGTTGGGCATGGGACCGGACGGTCATACCGCGTCCCTGTTTCCGGGCACCCGGGCCGTTCAGGCAACGAGCCGGCTCGTTGCCGCCCCCTGGGTCGAGAAATTTCAGACGTCCCGGATCACCTTCACCCCGGTGCTTCTCAATCACGCCCGGCAGGTCACGTTTCTCATCTGTGGCCACGCCAAAGCCGAAACGCTCCACGCCGTGCTTGAAGGGCCGTTTCAACCTGACGTTCTCCCCGCCCAAATCATCGGACCACGGGACGGGACCCTGACGTGGTTCGTAGACCTGGAGGCCTCCGGCGCACTGACCTTTCTGCAACAATAGGCCGCGTCACCGGATAGATCGCAGGAAAAGGGCTCCCTGTGGCATGTGAACGACCTTCCCCGTGGTACAATGGATTGAGGCCCATTTTCTCCGGTGCGTGAACTCCCTTGATCAATGAACTCCGGCCTTGTTACAAATGTTGCTTTACGTATGTAACGTTCTTACCATTCACGAATACGCGGGTCACGATGCCACCGCTTCCTGTGCTCCCCAATCACTTTTCACAAACCCTGTCTGAACATGGGATGGTCCCCCTCCGGGCCAGGACCATTCAGACGTTGCAGGTGAACGTCGGAAAACTCTGCAACCAAACCTGTCATCATTGTCACGTCGACGCCGGCCCTTCCCGGACGGAAATCATGAGCCGGGAGACGATTGAGACCATTCTCACGGTCCTTCGACGCCATCCTGAGATCACGACCGTGGACGTGACCGGCGGAGCCCCGGAAATGAATCCGCACTTCGAATATCTCGTTTCAGAAGCTCGTGACCTCGGAAGAACGGTGCTCGACCGCTGCAATTTGACGGTCTTTTCCGTCAAAGGGAAGACACACCTGCCCCGATTTCTGGCTGACCACCAGGTGGAGATCATCGCCTCCTTGCCCTGCTATCTCGAGGAGAACGTGGATCAGCAACGTGGGAAGGGAGTCTTTACACGGAGCCTGGCCGCCTTACGAGAATTGAACGCCCTGGGCTATGGCAACGAAGATCCGGGCCTGGTACTGAATCTCGTCTACAACCCGTTGGGGCCGCATCTGCCTCCTGATCAACGGGAATTGGAGGAGGCCTATAAAGAGCAACTGTTCTCGCGTTTCGGTATCAGGTTCAATCACCTGTATACCATCACCAATATGCCCATTAACCGTTTTCTGAACGACCTGTACGCCCAAGGCAATTATAACGCGTACATGAGCCTGCTGATCGAGAATTTCAACCCGCACTCGGTCGAAGACGTGATGTGCAGGAACTTGCTCAGTGTGGGATGGGACGGACGACTCTACGATTGCGATTTCAACCAGATGCTCGATTTGCCCGTGGGCCGGGACCTGCCACAAACCATCGCGGAGTTTGATTTCGAGGCGTTGGCCCGGCGCTCCATCATCATCGGCCAACATTGTTACGGGTGCACGGCCGGCGCAGGATCATCCTGCGGCGGGGCACTTGCCTGATCCTTGCTTGCCGCGCCTCCCCCGACCCTATCCGGACATATAGCTTTTGAATTTATGGGCGCATTCGTTACTGCAAAAGTGGTACGGCTGCCCCCCGATTTTTTCAACCACCGCCGCACCCGCCGTGATATACATTTTGCAGACGGGGTCTTGCACCATCATCTCTTTTGACGGCAAGGAAGGATCGTCGGACTTGCGGCTTCGAAAATCGCGAATGGATTTTCGGATCATCAAAAACAAAACGATCAAAAGAATCAAAATGATAATGATGCGCCACATGTTCGGAGTCTACCTGGGGTTGCCCTCAAACCAGTATACTGATTTCTTTTCTCCCGGCCAATGCCCGGGCCGGGCTCATCCCGGCCCGCCACGCCCGATTGCCGTCCGGCTGTTCATCCTGATACGATTGGATGTGACGTCATTCTGCACTCCGGATCCCCAATCCACAATGCCGGAATGCGGATCACGGCATCACCCTGTTGAATACGAGAGAGGTTGTTGATGGTCGCTATCACCCTTATGGGAGACTTGGAAACTTCTGACGGCGAACGAAGTTTGTCCTGTGAACTGGAAGATCCCCTTTCGGTGAAACAACTGATTAAACAGCAGGGGCGCAAACTTCGACAGGTGACCAGACTCTTACGCGAAAATAAGGTGATGGTGACGATCAATCGACGGGTGGCGAGCGAAGATACACCCGTGCATGATGGAGACGAAATCAGCCTCGTGGCTCATGATGGAATGAGTACGAAAGGGTTGGGACCTTCGTTTTACTAAAACGAAAACTCGTCGCCCCCCACGTTGGAGGGAAAAGACCAAACCGGCGAGAAGGCTGTGGAAGTGATGACTTCCCTTTTGCTCAAAAAAGAAACCATTATTCTGTTATCCTACTCTCTGTTCGAAGAAGAGGTGATTCCCCCTCTCACCGCCAGAACTCTTCAGCACCTGAAAATCTACTTTTTGCCCAGGATGGAATCCTTCGCGACTTTGGCTACCCGGAACTTCACCACTTTTTTGGCCGGTATTTTGATCGGTTCACCGGTTTGGGGATTTCTTCCGGTTCGAGCTTTCCGATGAGACAGCACTAACTTGCCAAGACCCGGGACTGTAAAAGAATTTTTCGCTTCTTTGTAAGCCAAGGCAGCCAAGTTATCGAGAATTTCGCTCGTGATCTTTTTTGTCACCCCAGACTTAGTCGCCAATTGATCAACGATCTGGGATTTTGTCATAGCTTTGGCCATGAGGAATCTCCTCTTCGTCAAAAAGTAAACGTGTGAGTAGGATAAAACACGCGGAGAATCAAACTAGCTTCACTGTTCACTGGAAGATAACTGAACCGGTTAATGAGACCCCAGAATAGAAAATAGAACAAAGGACAGCCCGGAAAAGATGAGAGCGAGTCTACCGAAAGCGTCATACCCTGTCAACCCAAAACGAAATTTCCTAGTTTAAGGTATTGACAAGTTTGTCTACGTCATGTAGTATGCCTTCAACGATCCTACTTGGAGGTATGCTACATGAACATCATGGAAATTGTCAGCCGGTTCGAGAATCAATCCGAATGCATCCGGTATTTGGAACAAGTGCGTTGGGGTGATACCCCGATCTGTCCCTACTGCAAGTCTACAAAAACCACTCGCAATCAGCACCGGCACTACTGCTACACCTGCAAGACTTCCTTTTCGGTGACGGTCGGCACGATCTTTCACCAAACCCACCTACCCTTACAGAAATGGTTGCTGGCTGTGTCCTTGGTCTTGAACGCCAAGAAGGGCTTGTCGGCCCTGCAACTCTCCCGCGATCTGCAAGTGAACAAAAACACGGCCTGGCGCATTGGGATGCAGATTCGGAAGGCCATGTCACAACAGGAGCACCGGAAACTCTTAACGGGCATTATCGAAATGGACGAGACGTATGTGGGTGGGAAGCCACGAAAAGGCACCAAGAATAACCCGCCAGGCCGAGGCACCAAGAAGGCGCCGGTTGTGGGAGCCGTCGAACGCGGAGGCCATGTGACGGCCAAGGCCACCAAGAAAGATGAACTGAAAGGGAAGGACATGCGGGCGTTTGTCCGGGATCGGGTAGACACGCGGGCCGCCCATCTGATGACCGATGGCTATAAGGCGTACAACCGGATGAACCGGATTCTGCCCCATGACGTGATCAATCATGAAATCTGGTATGTGGACGGCGACATTCACACCAATACGATTGAGAATTTTTGGAGTCTGCTCAAGCGGGGGATGTTCGGGCAATATCATTCCGTGAGTCGGAAGCACCTGCAACGCTACGTGGACGAATTCTGTTTCCGGTACAATCGCCGGAAGATGCCTGCAATGGCGGCCTTTGAATCCACGATTAAGCGAGGGGTGGGGTTAGTCGCATGAACCAACAACCGCTATTGAAAGTCATTGCTGGAACGCCCGAACAGCCGCTTCGGATCGGAAATCTTGAACTTCAATGCTATGTCCTAGAAGACGAAACGCGCGTCTTAAATCGAACGAGCGTCTTGCGGGCGATTGGTCGGACCTCGAAGGCCAAGGGTGGACGGAAATATGATCAGGAATTCAAACTTCCTGTTTTTTTGACCGCGAGGAACCTAGAACCGTTTATTCCCAATGACTTAGGTGAGAATTCAAGTCCCATTCTTTTTGAGTACAAGGGCAAGCAAATGATTGGGTATCGGGCGGATTTCTTGCCTCAAATTTGCGAAATCTTCCTGGATGCGCATGCCGCCGGGGTTCTCCATGACAACCAAATTCATATCGCCACCGCGTGTCGCATTCTCCATCGAGGGTTTGCACGAATTGGCATTATTGGACTCATTGATGAAGCGACGGGCTATCAGGATCAGCGAGCCAAAACCGCCCTCGCCACGATTTTGGAAAAATTCATTGCCAAGGAATTACAGCCCTGGACGAAGACGTTCCCCTATGAATTCTATCAGGAGATTTTTCGGCTCAAGGGTTGGCCTGGGCCAGATGGCGTGAAACGTCCCATCATCATTGCGCAATATACCAACGATTTTGTCTACAACCGCTTGGCTCCTGGAGTTTTCGAAGAACTCAAGCGGTTAAATCCTCGATCGCCAACGGGAAAGCGCCGGGCAAAATTCCATCAATGGTTTACTCCTGATTTGGGGCATCCCAAACTTAAAGAACACTTAGCGGCCGTGATTGCCCTCATGAAAGCGTCGGCAAATTGGGGCAGCTTTGAACGAAATATCAACCGCGCCCTTCCTGCCTATAAGGATCAAATTCCGCTCCCGCTTGAGGAAGAATAGGGGCGAGGTCGTCGTGACCTCGCCCTTGTCTCAGGGCGATTCATCAAACTGCTTTTGCAATTTCACTAACTCATGTCTCCAAACTTCGAGGTTTTCGAGTAATATCCCTATACCGACAGCCGAAATTTTCGAAAGTTCTTGCTCTTCAAGATCCTCTTGCTTAAGGTTCACGCTGCAAGCAAAAACGGGCGCCGAACAGTTGGTTGCCTTACATTCAATAGCAACCTCAGCCGTCGCATCTTCTTCTATTGCTACCCCTTTGATCCTTACAGAGGCAGAGTTTTTCCCCTGTTCCCCAAATTCTCTTGTGTTTTCGATATTCATTTTCCTCCTCTCAAGGAATTGATCGCCTAGAATGAGAGGGAGGGCGAAGGCTACTCTCTCCTCGTCCCCCCCTCGGTGGCTACCTCCCACAGCTTACCGCACCAACGCTTTGAACATGTTGTCGTCTCCTGCCGTGGTCGCCGTCGTGATGAGCGCATAGCGGCCGAGTGCCGCACTGAGGCCGTGCAGATGGACCAAGTCGCTTCGACGCTCGGCTTCCTCTTGGGCCTGTCGCTCGCGGACGGCTTGGGCCACATTCTCGACAATCAGGACCGTGGGCTGGGGAGTTGTGGAATCGGGAGAATCTTGATACGGTAAGAGGGACCGCTGGCGATCCATGTTCACCTCCTGGCTAAAGGTTTAGGTGAATGACAAACGGCGTAGGGCTCCAACCCTACGCCGTTTGTGCGTTTTATAGTTGGTAAGGTCAGTTTACCATAGTCACCGTTTAGCTCCAAATCCACCAACAAGGTTGCTCCGTTCAAATACCCCGCCAGCTTCTTCGTGTCCGTCCCCGTAGAACGTCCCGTCAATCAAGTTCGCCCCGCTCCCCTAGCTGAATCGACCATTGGTCACCGCCAGCTCGTTCCAAGACAGATCGCCATACGCCCGGGCTCCCCGAAGATTACTGAACAGGACGTCCAACGTCGCGTCGCCGAAGTCATAGGTTAGCGCGGCCTGACCGTTGACGACCTGATCCGGCGCCGTGCGATCCAGCGCCACGACTAGGCCCGTCCATTCGGCTGAGCCGGTCACGGGGTTGGACCCGCTGGCGGTGCCGGCTGAATACGCAAGGAGGGTTTCTAAGCCTTCGATGCTGCCGTATCGACCCTGACCCCGCCAACGATCCACCTTGACGCCAAAAAAGTTCGTGCTCAGCCATCCCCCATAGACCCGGTAATCCACTGAAGCATCAAGGCCCTCGTCAAGCTCTCGCACGGACTGACGCCCAGTGATCTCGGCGTAATTGATCCCATACTGCGGTGCGCCGCTTCGCAGGGTAGCGTCTGGGTCAATCTGGCTTAAAGTCTGCGGGTCATAGTACGGTTCCCCCCACGACGGCTCGCAGTCACTACCGAAACAGGATGTACGTTCATTGGGAACCACGGCGCTCCGTGGCGTCGTAATCAGATCGGACAGAATGAGAGAATTGGCGCTACGGCCAATCGCGGCAATGTCTTCCCGGACTTGGCTTGGGGTGAGACCGGCCGGAGGGTCACCCAAGGCAGTAGACGGGCTACGCCCGCCCCCGCCTCCACAAGCAGCAAGTAAAATGGTGATGCTGAGCGCCACCGCGCCCAAAGAAGCGTGTTTCATAATATGACTCCTAAAATGAAAAAAGGTGAATGAGTGCCCGTTACATAGGCCTGGCCGGCCTATCCGTTGAGGCAATCAGGAGATCCCATGTATTTACCGGTTGGCAAGGCCTTTCGCCGTCCTGGTGGCCACCAGGGAACAGCGAACACGGCTCTTGTATTTCACGGGCGACCCGACAAGGGCAGCCCCAACGGATAGTGATGGGAACCATAGCAGAGGGATGGGGACGGGTCAATACTTGACACGCATAAAATTATACCTTAAACTAGGAAATTGCGATCACAAAAACCTGCGACGCTCGCTCGGCAACTCCGTACCGCGTTCGTGCAAGGGGCAACCGGTTATCGCGGTGCTGACGCCAGGCATTTACAATTCGGCGTATTTCGAGCACGCGTTCCTGGCCGGCCAAATGGGCGCGGAACTGGTCGAAGGTCACGATCTGCGCGTGGTCGATGGCCGCGTCGCCATGCGCACCACCCAAGGGTACGCCCCCATTGACGTCATTTACAGACGCGTGGACGACGATTACCTGGACCCGCTCAACTTCAATCCGCAGTCACTCCTGGGGGTGCCGGGCATTTTCGACGTCTATAGGGCCGGCGGGGTGACCATCGCCAACGCGCCCGGCACGGGCATTGCCGATGATAAGGCCGTCTATTCGTATATGCCGGACCTCATCGAGTTCTATACGGGCGAAAAGGCGCTGCTGAACAACGTGCAGACCTGGCGTTGCTCCGAGCCTGATGCGCTCCGCTACGTGCTGGACCACCTGTCCGAGTTGGTCGTCAAGGAGGTGCATGGTTCTGGCGGGTACGGCATGCTGGTCGGGCCGACCGCCAGCAACGAGGAACTCGTCGCGTTCCGGAACAAATTGGAAGCCAGTCCCGGCAAGTATATTGCCCAGCCCACCCTGTCGCTGTCGACCACACCGATTCTGACCAAGAACGGCCTTGACCCGCGCCACGTTGACCTGCGTGTCTTTGTTCTGGTTTCGCCCGAAGAGATCCATATGATTCCCGGCGGGCTGACCCGCGTCGCGTTGAACAAGGGATCGCTGGTCGTCAATTCCAGCCAGGGCGGCGGCACCAAGGACACCTGGGTCCTAGAGGAATAACCCCGATGCTCGGGAAAACCGCGGACGGCCTGTTCTGGATGTTTCGTTACCTTGAACGAAACGAAAATACCGCGCGTCTCCTTGACGCCGGATTTCGCATTGCCCTGACCCGCGCCGCGGCCGCGGAAAACGAGTGGGCGTCCGTGCTCACGACGGCCGGCGCCAAGCAGGCCTTCCGGGAAAAATACGAACGGATGGAAACGGCCCACGTCATCGATTTTCTGTTACGCGACCCCTCCAATCCTTCCAGTGTCATGTCGATGATTCAGTCCGCGCGCGACAATGCCCGGCTCCTGCGCACCGCGCTGACTCGTGAACTGTGGTCGGCCACCAATGAATGCTGGCTGACCCTCAGGGAATTGCTGGCCCGACCCGTGCGGGAGCGGGAGTTGCCCTTTGTCCTCAGCACGATTCAACAGCAAAACGCCCTGCTCAACGGCACGCTCCACGGCACCATGATGCGCAATGAGATTTTCAATTTCGCCCGTCTCGGCACGTTCCTGGAACGGGCGGACAACACGGCACGCATCCTCGACGTCAAGTATTATTTGCTGTTGCCATCCGTCTCGTTGGTCGGCAGTTCCCTGGATAACGTGCAGTGGGAGACCATTCTCCGGTCGGTGTCGGCCCAACGCTCCTACCACCGGCTCCATAAAGGAGACGTTCGTCCAAGGGAGATCGCGAACTTCCTGATGCTCGATCTCCGGATGCCGCGTTCTCTCGCCTTCTGCTATTCAAGAATCGTGGATAATCTCACGCATCTCGCCAAGAACTACGAGGTTCGCCAGCCCTCCTTCGATCAGGCGGAAACGGTGTTCGCCAAGCTGACGGATCGTTCCATCGACGAAATTTTCGAATCCGGGTTGCACGAATTCATCCAGGATTTCATCCGGGCCAACAATGCCCTGGGACGACAGACCGAGAAGGATTACCGCTTTTACGGATAGCAGGATGCGACTGAACATTTCTCATCTCACGAAGTACGAATACGACAAACCCGTCCACTATGCGTTACAGCAGGTCCGGTTGACGCCGAAATCGCAGGCATCGCAGAACGTGTTGACGTGGGACATTTCGGTCGAGGGCGGTCGCAAACAGCTTGAGTTTATGGATCAGCACAATAACCACGTGACCCTGATCAGCCTGAATGAAGATCAGCCGGCCATCAGCATTCATTGCCAAGGGAAGGTCGAAACGAGCGGGCAGAGCGGGATGGCCGGCCACCAGTACGGCGACACGCCGTTGTGGTATTTCAAGCGATCGACTTCGCTGACCAGGCCGGGGGGGCAGATCCATGATCTCGTCAAATCGTTGGCCGATCATGCGCGCGACGACCTGACGAGACTGCACGCGCTCTCCGGTCTCGTTGCGAAAGCTCTTTCCTACGAGAAGGGCCGGACCCACGCCCACACCACGGCGGAAGACGCGCTACGGTCAGGGTACGGCGTGTGCCAGGACCATACGCACGTGTTTCTCAGCGCGGCACGGCTCCTGGGTTTTCCGGGGCGATACGTCAGCGGGTATCTCATGATGGACGACCGCGTGGAACAGGACGCGAGCCATGCCTGGGCGGAAGCATGGGCCGAGAACCTGGGATGGACCGGGTTCGACGTGTCGAACGGAGTCTCGCCGGACGAGCGCTACGTGCGCGTGGCAACGGGTCTCGATTACCGAGACGCCGCGCCCGTATCCGGCATTCGGATTGGAGACGCCCAAGAATCCATGACCGTCACCGTCCGCGTGCAACGGTAAGTCTCACTGACGACGGCAGAGAACTTGGCAGGGTCCGGGAGACCATGATAGGCTGATGATTGACGTCGGAAACGCGTGCGATCGGCCACAAACGCCGGCCGCCGCCGCATCAACTTCTTTCGTTGAACGCCATCGCATCGCCGTCTCGACATGTTCCCGACTTCGCGCTGAAAAAACCATGATGAGCCGTTTTCATCCGCACTGAGCCTCGCCCGTTCCTCGCTACATGACTGACCGCACTGCACAGAATTGGTTGACGCCCGCGAATGCGTTTCCCGATCGCCACATCGGGCCGACGGAGGCCGAGAGCCGGGAAATGCTGAACGTCCTCGGGTTCCCGTCGCTAGAGACGTTGGTCCACGCCACGGTCCCTGAGGACATTCGCCTGCAGGAGTCGCTCAACTTGCCGGTTCCCCGGAGCGAACAGGAAGTGTTATCCGACCTCCGGCGCATGGCCCGAAAAAATGACGTGTTCCGATCGTTTATCGGGATGGGATATTACGATTGTCACACGCCCCCGGTCATTCTCCGGAACATGTTGGAAAATCCGGCGTGGTACACCCAATACACGCCCTACCAGGCGGAAATTGCTCAAGGAAGACTGGAAGCCCTTCTGAATTTTCAAACGATGGTGGCTGATCTCACCGGCCTCCCGTTGGCCAATGCGTCCCTCCTGGATGAAGGCACCGCCGCGGCGGAAGGCATGACCATGTGCAGAGCCATCACCGGCCGGCAGGCGTTTTTTGCGTCGCAAGACTGTCACCCGCAAACGCTGGCCGTGGTCCGGACGCGCGCCGCGTCGCTCGGTCTGGATTTGGATATCGGCGCGGTCGACGAGATCGACTGGGAACGGGCGACGTATGGCGGGCTTCTCCTGCAATATCCCACCACGGACGGCACGTTTCGCAACGACCACGATCTGGTCCGCCGAGCCCATGACGCAGGCACACGGGTCGTCGTGGCCACGGACCTGCTCGCGCTCACCCTCTTCAAACCACCGGGAGAATTCGGCGCGGATATCGCCGTGGGATCCAGCCAGCGGTTTGGGGTTCCCATGGGATTCGGAGGCCCGCATGCCGCGTTCCTGTCGACGCGCGAAGACTACAAGCGCCAAATACCAGGACGAATCGTCGGCGTGTCCAAAGATAGCCAGGGGCGGACGGCGTACCGGCTGACGTTACAGACCCGGGAGCAACATATTCGTCGCGACCGGGCCACGAGTAACATCTGTACGGCTCAAGTGCTGTTAGCCAATATTGCCGGCATGTATGCCGTGTATCACGGACCCGACGGGCTCAAACACATGGCCGAGCGCGTACACGGCTTGACCCTGATCCTCGCCGAGGGCTTGACACGTCTCGGGTGTCGCGTTCCGGACGAACTCTTTTTCGATACGTTGCGGGTGTCCACCGGCGTACTCCCGGCG
Source organism: Nitrospira sp. bin75 (assembly GCA_002238765.1). Lineage (GTDB taxonomy): Bacteria > Nitrospirota > Nitrospiria > Nitrospirales > UBA8639 > Bin75. The sequence continues at coordinate 20,006 of MPMZ01000009.1, read as the reverse complement.
GACCGGGTCCGCGACCGAGCGGAAGAGCATCGTCTCAGCCTGCGAGAATTTTCAGACGGCGCCTTCGGCATCTCCCTGGATGAAACGACGACCATGGATGACGTGGAGACTCTCTGGAAGACGTTTTCGAAAGACGGTCAGGTGTGGTTTTCACCAAAAGAACTCGCGGAAACGCGCTTCATTTCGCTGCCGGCCCCGTTTGCCCGCACGACCCCCTTTCTGACTCACGAAGTCTTTCACCGGTATCATTCCGAACACGAGCTGTTACGCTACATGCATCGTCTCCAGTCGCGCGACCTGTCGCTGGTCCATTCCATGATTCCCCTAGGCTCCTGCACCATGAAACTCAATGCGACGGTGGAAATGCTCCCCGTGACGTGGCCGGAATTCAGTCATCTCCATCCGTTTGCCCCTCCGAAACAAACGGAAGGGTACACCCGACTGTTCCGGGAACTGGAGCACTGGCTCTCGGAAATCACGGGGTATCCGGCAATCTCGCTCCAACCCAACGCCGGCTCCCAAGGGGAATATGCCGGGCTGCTGGTCATCCGGGCGTATCACGAAAGCCTCGGGCAGGGACACCGGAACGCGTGTTTGATCCCGGCGTCGGCTCACGGGACCAACCCCGCGAGCGCGGCGATTGCCGGCCTGCAAGTCGTTCCCGTGGCCTGTGACGAACAGGGGAATATCGATCTTGTGGATTTGCGCGCCAAGGTCGACCTCCACCACGAGACGCTGGCCGCCCTCATGGTGACGTATCCCTCGACGCATGGGGTCTTCGAAGAAACGATTCAGGAAATCTGCCGTATCGTGCACGAGCACGGCGGCCAGGTCTATATGGACGGCGCCAACATGAACGCCATGGTCGGGCTGTGCCGGCCGGCCGACATCGGCGCCGACGTCTGCCATCTCAATTTGCACAAGACCTTCTGCATTCCCCACGGCGGGGGGGGACCCGGGATGGGACCCATTGCCGCAGCCGCGCACCTGGCCCCGTTTTTACCCGGACATCCGATCCGCGACACGGGCGGAGCACACGGCATCGGACCGGTCTCCGCGGCATCCCATGGGAGCCCGAGCATCCTGCCGATTTCCTGGGCGTTTATTGCGCTCATGGGCGCGAAGGGGTTGTCTAGGGCCACCGGCGTCGCGATTCTGAATGCCAACTACATGGCCAAGCGATTGGAGAAGGACTTTTCCATTCTGTACACCGGGAAGGGCGGCCTGTGCGCCCATGAATTTATTCTGGATTTACGACCATTCAAGAAGTCCGCCGGGATTGAAGTGGAAGACGTGGCCAAACGCCTCATGGATTTTGGATTCCACGCCCCGACCATTTCATGGCCCGTGGCCGGGACGATGATGATCGAGCCCACGGAAAGCGAGTCCAAATCGGAACTCGATCAGTATTGCGATGCGCTGTTGGCGATTCGTCAGGAGATCAGAGACGTTGAAGACGGGCGACTGCCGCAAGACGACAATCCCCTGAAACACGCCCCTCATACGATTGAAGACGTGACGAACCCGGACTGGAATCATGCCTACGGCCGCGAACGGGCGGCATTCCCCCTTCCCTGGCTCCGGGACTCGAAATTCTGGCCTGCCGTCTCACGTATCGACAGCGCGTATGGCGACCGTAACGTCGTGTGCACGTGCCCTCCGATCGAACAATATCAATAACCTCCGAACGCCCTGACGACGGGGTTGAACCAAAGGCGCCATGAAAACCAAATCGACCAACACGCTGCTGTGGGCCATCTTGACGGGCATTGTGTCCGGAGCGATCCTCGGGGGGACGTGGCCGGAAGCCGGACATTCCGTTGCGTTCCTGGGTGAATTGTTTCTCAAAGCCCTGTTCGTCCTCGTCGTTCCCCTGGTCATGAGCTCCATCATCGTCGGCGTCACCAGTCTAGGCGACGTGCGACGACTCGGCCCCTTGGGAGGCCGGGCGGTCCTGTACTTCATGACCACCACGGGCATCGCGGTCGTGATCGGGCTGGTCCTGGTCCTGCTGATCCAGCCGGGCACCCCGGGAGCGGGTGAATCCGCTGCCGGCGACATGACCACCGTATCCGAACGTTTGGTAGACAAACCCGACAGCGTGCCCGAGCTGCTCCGGACCATCCTGACCGGGCTCATCCCGAAAAATCTGTTCTCGGCCATGGCCAATGCCGACGTCCTGCCGCTGATTATTTTTTCCCTGGTGTTCGGCGGGATCCTGACGACGGTGGGCGAACGGGGCAGGCTGGTCATTCAAGTCGTCGAAGGTGTGAACGAGGCCATCATGGCCATGGTGCATTTGCTGATGTGGTTTGCGCCGGTGGGCATCGGCGGGTTGATCGCCGGCCGGTTGGGCGAGGCGGGCGGATTCAGCGGCTTTTGGCCGCAATTGGTGCAATTAGGGGCCTATGCCGGCACCGTCATCCTGGGTTTGTTGATCCATGGCTTGATCGTGATTCCCCTGATCCTCCACTTTGTCGGGAAACACAACGTCTTCGCGTATGCCAAAAACATCGGGACCGCTTTGACCACGGCGTTTTCCACCAGCTCGAGTTCGGCCACGCTGCCGCTCACCATGGAAGCCGTTATCGAGGAAAACAAGGTCTCGCCGCGAACCGCGCGCTTCGTGCTGCCCCTGGGTGCCACGATCAACATGGACGGCACGGCCCTCTACGAGGCGGTGGCGGCCGTGTTCATTGCGCAGTCCTATGGCATCGAGCTCGGGTTCGCCCAGACGGTGATCATCGTGCTGACGGCGACCCTGGCCGCGGTCGGGGCGGCCGGCATTCCCGAAGCCGGTCTCGTCACGATGGTGATCGTACTCAAGTCCGTCAACCTGCCCATTGAAGGCATTGCGCTCATCCTGGTGATCGACTGGTTCCTGGACCGCTGCCGCACCACGGTGAACGTCTGGGGAGACGCGGCAGGATCGGCGGTGATTGACCGGTTGGAGAATCGGGGCGGCAGTGGCTGAACATGCCGCCCGGTGCCTCAAGTAGTGTAGTTTTAAAACCCGTACCGAAGCCCGACACCCACATAATTTCCGGATATGCTGGCGTCAAAATCCAGTCCGCTTGTATACCCCGTGAAGGTCGGCTTACCGGCATCGAAGTATCGGTAGTCCAGGCTAAGGGTGATCGAGCGGTCTTCCGGCAAGGGGAACTCGTAACCAACGCCGCCACCCACCTGATAAGAGAACACGGTAGCATTATCGTCGACAAGCCTTGTGCCTGTGGTTGTCGAGTTCACATCCACAGAAATCTTCGTCACCCCAATGCCGCCACCGACGTAAGGTTTCCACGCGAAACCCAGATCGATGTCATAAAAAGCATTGGCCTTGAAGGTCAGTGCCTGAAAATCGCCGGTGAGGGGGTGGGGGCTTGCTTGGATAGTTGCCTGTTCCAATTGATTTTTCAGCGCCGGGCTTGCTCCAGCGGCCGCAAGGTAGGCATCTCGTCCCTCAGGTCGACCATTGGCTCTTGCCCAAGCGTCATACGCGTTAAGGACAAAGGCCCCCGGACTTCTGACATTCATTTCGTCCAGATTGTGCTTCCGGTAACTGAGCTCGCCTTCGACGCGAAAGCCGTTGGCAAAGGCCCAACCGACCGCGCCTTTCACCTTATACCCGGTATCGGTACTGGCTTTGGCATCGAGCGGGGTAAACAGGGGATTGGCGTACTGTGCCGTGACGTCGGCATCGTTCAGGACGTTGACCCCTCCCCCGATCGCGACGTAAGGCCCCTCGGCGGCGTAGACACTCGTTCCGAAGGACATGAGCAACAACGCGAGTGCCGCCGGCACGACTTTCGTCGCGCCCGTGAAACGCCGCAAGCCAAGCAGCAGCGCCGGCTCGTGGAAAACGACCATCCATGAGGTATCAGTTCGCATTTTTATTTCCTCCTCGCTGAAAAAAATATAGAAAGCATGCCCCACCAATGACGCGAGCCGAAGTTTTGCTCAACATACTTATTTGCCATGTTATAATCAATAGAGAATGAGCACGACTCACACCATCGGATCCCTGGTTCTGGATCGCCTGCACCAGCTCGGGCTGAAGCATATTTTTGGCATTCCGGGCGACTACGTCCTCTCGCTCTTTCAGCTCATCGAGGAATCGCCCATCGAGCACGTCGGGACCACCCGGGAGGATTGCGCCGGGTTTGCCGCGGATGCCTATGCGCGGCTCCACGGCATCGGCGGGGCCTGTGTCACCTATTGCGTGGGCGGACTGAACATCGTCAACGCCATTGCCTGCGCGTACGCGGAGCGGTCGCCGGTCGTGCTCCTGTCGGGTTCCCCGGGGCTGAAGGAACGGCTGACCACGCCCTTTCTCCATCACATGGTCCGGGATTTTTTCACTCAACGCGACGTGTTCGACAAGGTCACCGTGGCGTCCGTGATCCTGGACGATCCCCTGACGGCCGAACGGGAGATCGACCGCGCCCTGACCGCCTTACTGAAATACAAACGGCCGATCTACCTGGAAATCCCCCGGGACATGGTCTTCGCCCCGGTCCGGGTTTCTTCCCCCACGCCGCCGACGACGACCGGTGAAAGCGATCCCATCGCATTGAAGGAAGCCGTCGCCGAAGTGCGCGCCATTCTTTCAAGCTCGGAACGGCCGGTGATTCTGGCCGGCGCAGAAATCTACCGGTTCGGGCTCCAGAACGAACTCACGGCGCTGGTGGAACGCATGAACGTCCCCGTGGCCACCACGTTGCTCGGCAAATCGGTCATTCGGGAGGATCATCCCTTGTACATCGGCGTGTACGGCGGTCTCGTGGGTCGCGACGAAATCCTGGAATTCGTGGATCAAGCCGATTGCCTGCTGACGTTGGGGTCGCTCCTGACCGACGTTGAAGACGTCACGGTCCATCCCACGCTCCTGGCCGCCGGGCAGACGATCCATGCCACGGCCGATTCGATTGCCATCAAGCACCACTGCTACACGGGCGTTCGATTCGAGGACTTCATCCGGGCGCTTTCGACGGCCCCCTTGCCCTCGTTTCTGCCCCGTCCCCTGCCCACCCGGAACCGCGGCACGTTTGAAGCCCCGTCGCCGGAGACGCCCGTCACCCTGCACAACATGTTCGGCTACCTGGACGGGCTGCTGAACGAGCAGACCGTGGTGATCGCCGACGTGGGTGAATCGCTCTTCGCCTCCGCGGACCTGCACGTGCGGAAAGGCGCCGAGTTTCTTTCCCCGGCCTATTATACGTCCATGGGGTTCAGCGTCCCCGCCGCGCTCGGCGCAGGATTCGCCGACCCGTCCCTCAGACCCCTGGTCCTGGTCGGCGACGGCGCGTTTCAGATGACCGGGACCGAACTCGCGACCTGTCTCCGGCACCGGCAAGCACCCATCGTCATCATTCTCAATAACCGCGGCTATTCCACCGAACGGGAAATTCTGGAAGGTCCGTTTAACGACGTGTATGAATGGCGCTATGACGAAATCTGCACGTTGCTCGGCGGGGGCATCGGGCACCGGGTCGAGACGTTCGGGAGTTTTGTGAAGGTCATGGATTCGGCCATGGCGGATTCCGAACACCTGCACGTCCTCAACGTGATCCTCGACCCAAAGGACCGCTCCACCGCGATGACCCGTGTGGCGCGTCGATTGGCCAAACGCCTGTCTGAGCAAAGCCCCCCGCCTTCTTGACCCTTCCCCTCCCGTTCCCTTACCCTTCGACGAACACCGGTTGTTGCCCCAGGCGTCACGCCCATGTGAGGTTCGTTCATGAAAGCGCCGTTTCATCAATTCAATCCCAAGAAATTCTCGTTTCGGAAAGACCCGGTGCTGGTGCTGGACAATTTTTGGACCGAACAGGAAATGGAAACCTTTCGGGCGGGGATGACGCATTCGACGTGGACGGGCCTGCGCGACATGCCCGCGGTGTCACGGGCCTTCCCCCAGTCAGGCAATTGGCTGAAGGCCGACATCGGTCCTCGCGAGCGGCAACTCTTTCTCGAGAAATTGTCACTGCCGTGCATTGCGGCTTACATGGAATCCTTTCCCAACATCAGACAACGGCACGTGAATTTCAATTACTATTCCTACGGCGCCGGAGACTGTCTGCCGACGCATGACGATACGGATGAAGCCTACGCCGCCAACCGTGACCGGCCACCGCCTCTCCGGCGGCTGGCCCTGGTGACCTACTTCCACTCCGAATGGAACACCGACTGGGGCGGGGAACTCATCCTCTATCATGACAGGAAAGACTCACGCGGGAACCGTGTACTGGAAGTCGCGCAATGCATCGCCCCGGAACCGGGATCGCTCGCCCTCTTTGCCGTACCCCGGTTCCATCGCGTGTGCCGGGTGGATACGCTGGCTGGCGAGCACAAACGTCTTTCCATCGCCGGCTGGTTCATGACGGAACACTTCACCTGACGAGGGTTGATTTTCCCCGGGCTGCTCATCGTCATAGCAGGGTCGGGACTCACGTTTCTCCCAGCCCCACCCATGCACGCCATCACCACCATTGACTGTCACGTTGCCGGCGAAGTGCTTCGCGTGGTGACGGGGGGATTCCCCGAACCTGCCGGTTCCACCATCCTGGAAAAACGCCGGTATTGCCGGACGCACCTGGACCATCTTCGCACGGCGCTCATGTGGGAACCGCGAGGCCACCACGACATGTACGGGTGCCTGTTGGTCACCCCCGCAGACCCGCAGGCCGATGCCGGCGTGCTGTTTTTTCATAATGAAGGCTACAGCACGATGTGCGGGCACGGGATCATCGGGCTCGCGACGGTCATGCTGGAACAGGGGTTGTTTCCGGCTTCCGGCCCGACCACCACGATCCGGTTCGAGACTCCCAGCGGCTTGGTGACGGCAAGGGCTTCCCTCGACGAAGGCAAGGTCCGCAGCGTCGCGTTTCTCAACGTGCCGTCCTTTGTCCTCGACGTGGAGCAGATCCTCCGGGTGCCGGGCATCGGCGCGGTTCAGTATGATGTCGCCTTTGGCGGGGCATTCTATGCCTTTTGCCGGGCGGAAACGCTGGGTCTCACGCTCGAACCCAAACACGCGCCGCAACTCCAGGCCCTGGGCCTCGCCATCAAACAGGCCATCATGGCCGAACGCACCATAGCCCACCCCACGGAACCGGAACTCGGCTACCTCTACGGCACGATCTTCGTCGGCCCTCCGCACACGCCCTCGGGGGACATCCGGCATACGTGTATCTTTGCCGATGGCGCGTTGGATCGCTCGCCGACGGGAACCGGAGTCAGCGCCCACCTGGCGCTCCTCCACACCAAAGGAGACTTGGGGGTAGGACAATCCCTCCGGTTTGAAAGTATTCTGGGTACGTCGTTCGGAGGAAAAATCGTGGAGGAGACGCAACTGGAGTCCCGCCCGGCAATCATTCCGGAAGTCGAGGGCTGCGCCTGGGTCACGGGTCGTCACGAATTCATGATCGATCCGGATGACCCGTTAAAAGAGGGGTTTCTGTTAGGGTAGGGGTTCCGGAGCGTCGGATACGATATACCTGCCTGCACGGGGAAGGCGTTCTCTCAATGCTCGAAGGTCGGGCTTGCAAAGCCTGGGACGCAGACTTTATCCCAATTCAAGAAAAGCCGCCTCCGTATTGCTCTCGAAATCATGCAGATCAGAATGATGACTTTGAACGAGGGTCATGACATCCATAGTGGTGCAATTTCCGCTTTGGATCCAAATCACTTTAGGAGGAAAACCTGACACAAAACTCATTTGGCGAAAATCCGCATCTTTGGTGACGATGACAAGTCCATTGTTTTTGGCATAGGACCAGACAGCATCGTCGTCAGCTTGAGCTAGACCTACATCGCGGACATGGGTGGAGCCAGGAAAGGTGGTCGCAAGAAGACCGACAAGACGCGGTGAGAGATTTTCGTCAAAGAGGAGTTTCACTCGGGAGGCACCGACACGAATTTCCGTTCTCGGTCGGCAGCAAAGGCCAGGCAGGCTTTGATATCTTCAGGCTCCAGATCAGGAAAATCGGCGAGGATTTCTTGCTCGGTCATGCCGGCAGCAAGATATTCGAGTACGTCATAGACGGTGATCCGGAAGCCTCGAATACAAGGTTTCCCCCCTCGTTTTCCCGGTTCCATCGTGATGCGTTCGCGATAAGTCATGGGTGTCAGTTTACAAGGGTCATGCTTTGTGGTCAATAATGATGCAAGAGACGCTTATGAAAAACCTGTCTCGTTCTTCATCTTGAGACAAACCGCCTGCAGACCGATGATGGTCTTGGCATCCTGGATGGTGCCATCCTCGATACGAGCCATGGCTTGGGCAAGCGGCATTTCAACGATCTCCAGGACTTCATCCACTCCCAGGTTTTGCGTGCCCGGAGAGAGTTCCATCCCCACGAAAATGTGAATGATTTCGTTGGTAAAGCCCGGCGTGGTCAAGAAGCTCAGGATCGGCTCCAACCGGCCCACCTTGTAGCCGGTCTCTTCTTCCACTTCCCGCGCCGCGCAATCCCCAGGGTCTTCGCCGGGATGGAGCTTGCCTGCGGGTATCTCATAGATGAAGCTTCCGACGGCATGACGATATTGCCGGACCATGACGACTGTCCGGTCGTCTTTCATCGGCACGACGGCCGCGGCCCCCGGATGGGTGATGACCTCGAGGTCGGCCGTGGCCCCGTTCGGCAGGGTCACCGTCTCCACGGACAGATCAATGATTTTCCCCTTATAAATCGGTTTCTTCATCGTGACCCATGCCCTGCTTTCATGGAATAAGCGGGATTCTCACGCCTGATCATGCCGGCGGTTTGGGCTTTTTATAAAACGGAAGGGCGACCACCCGGGCGGGGACTCGCCTGCCTCGAATCTCGACGTCGAACGCCGTGCCGGTCTGGGCATAGTCAGGATCCACGTACCCCAGGCCGATGCCTTTTTGCAGGATGGGCGACAGGTTTCCGCTGGTCACCGTCCCGATCGGTTCGTCCCGAGCAAACAATTTCATGTCATGACGGGGCACGGCTTTTTCCAATAACTCGAATGCCACCAGGCGTTGTGACGGTCCCTCTTGCAGTTGTTGTTTGAGGACGGGCTCGCCGATGAAGGCGCCCTTGGCAAAGCTCACGACCCATTTGGCGTTGGCCTCGATCGGGGTGACTGCTTCGGTCAGGTCGTTGCCGTATAATAAATACCCCATGTCGAGCCGCAGCAAATCCCGCGCGCCCAACCCGGCGGGTTTCAGGCCGAACGCTTCCTCGTCCTGCATCAGTCGATCCCACACGTGGGGAACCTGCGTCGCCGGCACGTACAATTCATATCCAAGCTCTCCGGTATAGCCGGTACGCGAAATCAGACATTCGACGCCATCGACCGTCTCTTGCAGACATTGTCTCGGCTTCAGTTCATCGAGTGTTGATTTCACATGCGCCTGTAACACCGACTTGGAAGCGGGCCCTTGCAGAGCCAGTTGGGCCAGATCTTCCGATCGATCCTCGATGCGAAAACTCTCCTGTTCCTCACCCTGCTGTTGGAACAGCCAGCTTCTGATCTTGTCGAGATTCGACGCATTCACACACAGCAGAAACTCCTCCGCACCCAACCGGTACAGGAAAATATCGTCTTTGACGCCCCCGTCAGGGGTGCAGATCATCGAGTACTGAGAACCCATCGGCTCGACCCGTTGCACGTCGTTGGTGGTCACCCGCTGAAGGAACGGCAAGGCCCCGCGGCCTTCGACGTGAAGTCGCCCCATGTGACTCACGTCAAACAACCCGGCCGTGGTGCGGACCGTATGATACTCATCGAGGACCCCTGAATACTGGAGAGGCATGGCCCAGCCGGCAAAATCCACGATTTTGGCTTTCCGGGCCACGTGGGCCTCATGCAGTGCAGTCTGTTTCATGAACGAGAGCAATCGGATGTCGGGCAGGTCATAGGGCTGCCACGCGAAGAGGCAAACAAAACGATTCCTTACCGGAGATCCAGAAGTTCCACTTCAAAAATCAGCGTGGCGTTCGGAGGAATGATGCGACCCGCGCCCCGACTGCCGTATCCGAGATGAGGCGGAATGGTCAACTTGCGCTTCGTGCCGATTCGCATGCCCACGACCCCTTCATCCCAGCCTTTGATGACGTGACCGGCACCCAATCGAAATGAAAACGGGTCCCCGCGGTCCACCGAACTATCGAACTTCGTGCCATCTTCCAGCCACCCCGTATAATGGACGATCGCGGTTTCCCCCACGTGAGCCTCCCGGCCATCACCCGTCACCAGGTCCACGTATTGCAGCCCGGACGACGTCTTGACGGGTTCGGGTTCGGCTCCGAGAACCGTTCCCGGCCCTTGCAGACAAAACACTCCACTCACCACGATGACCCCTACCCATGTCCTGATGTTTTTGAACGGCATATGCTTTCGTTCCTTTCGTTTCGCTGATGGATACACTTTGCTGAAGCCTGCACCCCAAGGGATGAAATGGAAACCTCTCTCTAATCTGTCATCCTTGACGCTTGTCCCCGACTTGATCGGGGATCCAGACGATTTATAGGGATCCAGCGTCTTTGTTTTTCCCTTCGTTGAAAGGAGAAAGACACTGGATTCTCGATTAATAATGTCGAGAATGACAGGAGGGGGAGTCGGGAATTGTAAATGTTCAGTCATTCATTGACACGTTCCGCGGTCTTCTTCTGTGCCTCAGTCCCCCTCCTTTGTAAGGAGGGGCAAGGGGAGGTAGAAAATGTGGCAGGAACAGCGCAACCCTATGCCCCATGGACGCGTGGCTCTACCCCACCTGGCCTCCCCTTACAAAGGGGAGGGAAAAAAGAGCCCTTCTTTCTGGTTCCCACTTTGTGGGCAGTTCCTCAGTCTGTCAACGAATGACTGAACACATACAGGGATGACAGAGGGGAGTATTCATACCACTCTATTGATCCGGGAACGGCTCGGCAAATAACGCCACGCTCGCGGTATACCCATGGATAAAGTTTTTCCCGCCCACCGGCCCGATTTCTCCGGCGGCGAAAAACCCCGCAACCGGAATCCCTTCGGCCAGTCTTTGGAGGGCCGCAATATCATGGTTCGGTTCGGCGAAGAATCGCCGGCCCCGGCCGTTGCAACTGAACAACAGGGCACCCTTGAGAGGCGAATGCGGGTAGTCCAAGCGATCCTGGGCCAGCAATAAGTTGAGATCTTCACTGGCTGCACTCGGGTCCCTCACGTGAAATTGAATCGTCTGCCCCTCCTTGACGATATCGGAAATCGCCACGCCCCCGGATCGTTGGTCCGCCCCCAGCAACCCACGAATGAGAAAATCGCCCCGGTCAAACCGCTCGCGCTGCTCATCAAACGCCACGCCGACCTGCACCGCCAAGGCGACCTGTTTCCCCCGTTCCGGTCCCAAGCGTTCGAGCGTCTCCTGGAGCCGTTCCAGGGTCGGCACGCCGCCCAGCTCATATATGATATTTCTTTCGGCCTTGGTCACCACGTAACGCTCCCCGATGGGTTGGCAACCCTGAGACACCAGCGTTCGAATCCATACCGGTCCCCACAGGGCTACGCCAACGAGGCCTTCCTGGACGATAGTCCCGTTGAGCACCAACCTGTTTTCACCAAGATCCGTCCCCCCGCTCGCCACGCCCCCGATCGCAGGGGCACCGGGGCAGCGTTCCTCCATTGTCTCAAACACGTCTTCGATGGGCGTGGAAAAAGGATCGGCAAAGACCAGGAACGTCGGCCTGTCCGACAGCGATTCCAATTCCTCGGGCCATCCCTCAAGGCCTGTCCCGGGCCGTGACCCGTGCTCAGCGGATTGCGTTTCCTTTTCATGGAACGTCAAATGAAACGGGACGATCCGTACGCCGGGCAATTGTGCCGCCCACAGGGTCACCACCGATGCGTTTTCGTATTCCTCAAACGGCCCGATCACGCCTTCGCCCATGCACCCGGCCATCACGCGAGGGGCTAATTCCCGTTGGAGCGTCTCGACCAATTCACCCGAGGCGCTCGCGTAATGCGGTGAGAAAAACAGACAGATCAAATCAGGGGACGTCGGGCCGAACGCCTCCCGGACGGATGTGATCAACGCCTGCGCCGCCTGCTCTGCGCCCGAATCACGAGCTATGGCTACATGGAATTGCATAGGAGACCTTCGGATCAAAAGGAACCTCTGATTTCTTGTGATAGCGGGATGCAGGGCAAGGCGTCCCGCAGCGAAACCCGAGGCTTATCAAATGAGATAGGCGAAGGTTGAGCGAGGACACAACGCCGCCATGCACCCGATAGTGCAATAAAGCAGAGGTCCCGGAAGTCTAACAGCGGGTTCGCACGATTGTCCACCGGAAACGCCGGGCTCGCAGGGAACAACGATCGCTGTTCCCTGCATCCGAATTACCTACGTCCGAATCTGACGTAGACACGTGGTAGGGTGACGACATCTCACGAAAAACTCGAAAGAAAGGACGTGACATGCTGATACCCTCATCGACCCCCCACGAACAACATCTCATGCTCTGCTACCTCACGAATGCCGCCTCACGTCTTCATTGCCACAGTAAGGAAGCGGAGAAGCTCAGCGAGTGGGTTGCCGACAACGCGGACGAACTGAACCTCGAGGGCATGGTCCAACCGCCACGCCGCCGGTCGTTCAGGGACGAGAGCAAAGCGGGTCCGTCCAAACAAGAATGGCAGGCTTTCCGCAAGATCCTCGAAGGCAAACGCTCAACGACAAAAAACGCACCTGAAGATGTGACGGCACGCCGAATCCGGAATCTTGGAAAGACGACGGGACTCTCTCCAACGGATATGGATATCCTCAATTTCATGCTCCGTTGCGAGACGCAGCCGATGATCGAGTCGATGGTTGACGACGTGTTCGACGCAAGGAGCCGGAGGAAGATGGCAAAGCTCAACGTCAAGGGTATCTTTCTCCGTTACCTCCTCGACAGATCGGTCCATACGATCCACAGCCGCTTCAAACCCGACGCACCTCTCCTTCGGTCAGGACTGCTTTCCATCGATAGTGACGGAGAAGTCAACCTCATGGACCGGTTGCACCGGCTGGCCGTCACCGCCGGCGAGGCCGACCTTGACCCGACAAGCCTGTTGTTGGGTACCACCACTCCGAGCGAACTCGATTGGTCAGACTTCGACCATCTTGCGCAAGATCGGGATCACGTCGAAGGGTTGCTGAATGGAGCCCTGCAGACCGGCACGGCGGGCGTCAACGTTCTCTTGTACGGGCCGCCCGGGACCGGCAAAACCGAGTTTTGCAAGGTGCTGGCCGGCAGGCTTGGCGCAACGCTCTACAGCATCGGCGAAGCCGACGAAGATAAAAAAGAACCGAACCGGAATGAGCGGCTGAACGAGTTGAAGCTGGCCCAATGCCTGGTTGGCCGTGATCGGAAGTCGATTCTCCTCTTCGACGAGATGGATGATTTGCTTTCCGGCACACGCGCAGGCGGGATGGGGTTCTTCTTGGGGTTCTCAAACGGGCACCGGCACGGCGAATCAAAAGTGTTCATGAATCGGCTGCTCGAAGAGAACGCCGCACCCACCCTGTGGACCACAAATCTCACCGACGAGATCGATCCGAGCATCCTGCGCCGCATGATGTTCGCCATGGAACTGCGCATGCCGCCGCCCAAAGTCAGGGCGCGTATCTGGGCCAGGCAACTCTCGCGTCACGGCATCGAGGCGGGCGCAAACGACGCGCTCGCCCTGGCCACGGAGTTCGACGCGACGCCGGGCGTGGCGGCCGGAGCCACGGCTGCCGCCAAGCTTGGCAACGGAGGTCTGGACACGGTGCGACACGGCGTGCGCAATCTGTCCCGGGTCCTGTCGTGCGAGAAGCCGTCCCAAAGACCGCCGGAACAATTCGACCCGACCTTCATCCGAGCGGATCAAGACCTGGTCCGGCTCGCCGACCGGCTCGTGAAAAAGGCGGAGCGACGATTCTCGCTCTGCTTGCAGGGACCGCCGGGTACGGGCAAGAGTGCGTTCGTCCGCTACCTCGCCGAACGCCTGGGCTTGGAGATCATGCAGAAACGGGCCTCCGACCTGCTTTCCATGTGGGTCGGGGGAACGGAAAAGAACATTACCAGGGCCTTTGCCGAGGCACGCAGCCAGGAGGCCTTTCTGGTCTTTGACGAAGCCGATTCGTTGCTCGCCGACCGGCGCATGGCCCAGAGGGGCTGGGAGATCAGCCAAGTCAACGAGATGTTGACCTGGATGGAAAGCCACCGTTTGCCCTTTGCCTGCACGACCAACTTCGTCGAGAAACTCGACCCGGCCACGTTGCGCCGCTTTACGTTCAAGGTCAAGCTCGGCTACCTCTCGACCGAGCAGGCAGGGGCCATGTTCCGCGCCTACTTCAACCGTACGCCCTCAAAGGAACTCGCGGCTCTCTCGGTCCTGACCCCCGGCGACTTCGCCGTCGTCCGCAGGGCAGTCGAGGCGCTGGACCTCCTGCACGATGCACGTTTCATCACCGACATGTTGCGCACCGAGTGCGAGGCCAAACCCGATCAAGCCAGGAAGAGCGGCTTTCTGCCCTGAACGACCAACCTGATCGGAGGCGACCCTTTTCTCAATCACTTCCCCCTTGAGGGGGAGTCGGTGAGCCAAGGGCGCAGCCCACAGGCGAACCGGTGGGGGGTAGAGCGTTTTGCCTTTGGTTGTAGTGATGATGAGTCGATACAAGCGTTGCATCCCCCTGGCGCATCTGCTAAAGCCTGCCCTGCCTGTCCTGAGCGTAACGGAGTGAAGCCGAAGGAAGCGTAGTCGAAGGGGACCCGCAAGAGGAGACGCCGGAATGCGCTACGAACGAGCAAAAGACATCGTGCGATTAGCCATGCGCCTCCAAGGCTCAAGGGGCGGCATGACCCTCGATGATATCCGAACCGAATTCGCCATCAGCCGGCGGACGGCGGAGCGCCTGCGCGACGCGGTCGATGAGGCGTTCGGACCACTGATCCCGGTGGAAGACAGGGAGGAAAGGAAACGCTATTGGCGGTTGCAGTCACCCGTCCTGCAGCAATTCGTCTCCGTGTCGCCTGAGGAATTGACGGAACTCTCGTCCGCGGCCGAGACGTTGGAGCGCGCAGGCATGGGCGAGCGGGCAACCCTCTTGCGAGACCTGGCCGCCAAGATTCGGGCCACCTTGCCCGACAAATCGCTACGCCAACTTGAGACCGATTGGGAAGCGCTGATGGAAGCCGAGGGCCTGGCCATGCGCCCCGGACCAAAACCCCGACTTGCCGAGGGCCTGTTGCCGCTCCTGCGCGAGGCCCTCAAGGCCTGCCGCATAGTCACGTTCCGCTATCGTGCGCAATCGACCGGGCGACGAAGTCATCGGCATGTCCAGCCTTATGGCCTGCTCTACGGGAACCGCGCGTTCCTGGTGGGCCGAACCGATCGCGGGAACGATATGCGGCTCTGGCGTCTCTCGAACATGAGCAAGCCGGAGATGACCGATGAGACGTTTACGCGCGACCAGGATTTCGATCTCCGAACGTATGCCAGGCGTTCATTCGGCGTCTTCCAGGAAGAGCCCATGGACGTCGTCCTGCGCTTCGACGCCGTGGCGGCACCAGACGCCAAGACGTTCCTCTTCCATCCGGACCAGACCACCGTCAAAAACAAGGACAAATCACTGACCGTGCGGTTCAAGGCGGGGGGCATCAACGAGATATGCTGGCACCTGATCACGTGGGGAGAGGGCGTCACAATCGAGCAGCCGGCCAAGCTCCGCCGGTACCTGGCCGACATGTGCGCGTCCCTCGCGGCGCATCATGGCGATTGACGTTGGCCGCTTGCGGCTGAAAGACAAGACACATCCCACACCTCCCTTATTACCCATTCCAAGGGTCATAAGAGGTGGGAGGCATTGCATTTGGTCATGGCGCGGACTAGAATCATGGCATGAATGAAGCGATCGCCTTTGATACTCATCAATTTGTCAAAAATCTGACCGAAAGCGGCTTTACGGAACAACAGGCCGAGGCCCTTGCGAAAGAGCAGGTCCAACTGCTCAACAGCAACCTGGCCACCAAGGTCGATATTCTGGCGGTCAAGGCGGATATCGAAACGGTCAAGTTGGAGACCGAGTCGATTAAGGCGAACCTTGAAGCGGTTAAGGCCGCGGTTAAGGCCGAGCTTGAAGCGAAACTTGAGGCGGTCAAGCTTAGGCTTCAGGCTGATATTCAAGCCTCCAAAGTGGACCTGTTGAAATGGATGGTGACGGCGATGATTGCCCAAGGCACGCTGATTGTTGCGCTCGTCAAACTGCTCTAGGGCGTTGTTGATGTGAAAATAGCCAACGCCATTCCGATCTGCCATTCCTGTATGCGTTCACTCATTCGTTGAAATCTTTGCCAGGGATGAATGGGAGTCCATCATCCGCCACACCCTGCCACATGGTCTTCCGGGTCTTGTCCTGAGCAACACGAAGGACCTGGCGAAAGATCTGCCGTTTCGATAGGGCATCCTATAAATCTTCTTTCTTGTCGAACTTTTCTGTTGCCCGCCAAAGCCCTGTCGTCATACACATCAGATATCCTTTATCATATTATTGAAAATCTTAATCTGTAGTTCCGACAAATGATAATCGCTCATTTCCGTCTTTACTCCATTTTTCGCAGCCAGCATCACGAGAGTACACATAGCACGTAATGGGCCTTCAAATATTGGAGCTTTCAGAAGCTCTTTTAGTATGAGGATTTCATCGTCCATTACCTCTGTATTTGCTCTCCTTTCCAATTCTTCGGGCGTAATGGCAAGCGCACCATGTTCAGCATGCACTTGTCCGGCAAGCGTAATGCAGACGAACGCGATAGTGATGATAGACGTTTTCATGATTGCTCCTTTCATGTGTTTTCGGGCTTCATTTGCGGTTCGACCTTCATCCTTTGAATGCGGATTCACGCTAACACACGTCTGCGTCAGATCCGGTCGCGTTTCTCCAAACCGGACTTGACGCCGTACCCCAGCACCTGTTAGAAAAAGGTAAGGAACAACGATCGTTGTTCCCTACCCTCGAACACGCTCCGGAAATCCAGAAAAAATTGGAGATCGGTAAGATCGTGAGAAGCAGCAAACGAGCGCTCAGGCGCCTTCAGAAAGCCAGGATCAAAGCCAAAGCGCGCCGAATTTATCCGCACGACGGGCAGGCGAAGAGCGCCGACCACCTCGCGGTGTGTTCCTGTTGGATGTGCGGGAATCCGCGCAAATGGTACGGCGAGCCAACGATACAAGAGCGCAAGGCGCCGCTGGATGAAGGCGTTAGGTAACCCGTGAAGGGAAAGAGAACACTTTCAGGAACTTGGAGGATCAATGCCAAACGATGACTACGAACAAAGTCTGAGAAACTTTTATTCGGTCTTGAAGGAAAAACTGAAAAGCTACAGGGAAGTGAAACGACATCTGGACCGTTCCCTGTCGACCGACTTCAACATCTTCACGTGGATCAAGCCAGACGAAAAGCGCCTCTCTAATGTCATCGCAAATCTGCTCAACCCTACTTGCTCGCACGGGCAACAACACGTATTTCTCGACGCCTTTCTTCGCCGGATCGGGAAGGATGACCTATGCGATAAACAACCACGTCAAGTCGCTACCGAATACCACATCGAAAATCCTGAAGGTTATATTGACGTTCTTGTCGACTTCGGAGCTTTCGCGATCGCCATCGAGAACAAGCCTTGGGCTAAGGAAGGGAATAAACAACTACTCAGATACAGCGATTATCTCAGCAAGGAATACAACGACCAATTTTGCCTTATCTACCTCACCCTTTCTGGGGACAAGCCCGAGAGCATAGATCGTGACAAAAGAGAGCGTCTTATGAAGCAAGGCAAGTTACTTTGCGTCTCATACCATTCCCACATTATGGAATGGCTTCGGGAATGTTGTCAGTTATGCGAATCCAACAAATTCCGAGAGTTTTTGCGTGACTTCATGAATTACATTCCTACTATGGAGGGAGAGATGTCGAATTCAAGTGAGAGAGATATTATTCTCAAACATGTTCTGAGTAACTCGGAAAATCTGGAGACAACGCTGGATATTGGCTTTGCGTTTAATGAGCTTCGCAAGCGAATAATCGTCGGCTTTCTGGACAAGCTTGAAGAGTTTATTTTAGACAGACTTGCTGATGCGTCTGAATGGAAAATCGACAGATCCCTCGTCGATTCACCCTTGACTACGTACAGTTGGTTTGGCTTCAAGAAAAGCGCGTGGAATGATAAATATGGAGTGGCACTTGAACCACAGAGCGCTAACGCTGGCGATGTCATAATCGGGATATGGAGGCAGTACGATGAGAAGACTGGGACTGGTGTGCGAAGAATTGATCCCCTTTTTCAGGAGCTAAATAATATCAGGAATGGGAGACATAGCGATTGGTGGGAGTGGCACCATTTCCTTGAGGATGACTACACGGATTGGAACACGAAGGAGGCACTTATCAAGCTGCACAATGGTGAGGCCGTTGAGTATATCGGTAAAAAGTTTGTGGAGATCATCGACAAGGCGGCACCGATCATCGACGTGCACGTTCGGGGATCGTCATCATGAAACGGTGGCATACAGAACTTCCGTTGATGCTTCGCCGATGGAAAGTGGAATTTGTCCATCTTTGGCGTTTGGCATCATTGTTTATTTTTTACGTTTCTAACAAAATTTTATTTTTGTAAAGTTTGTGATGAATTGTACAATTTTTACAATTTGAAAAGTTTTGTACATTTTTCAAACTTTGTTACATTTTGTAATGTTTCAACCAGGAATCACCGCTGTCGGGTTACGCTACGCCTGTCCTGAGCGTAGTCGAAGGGCTAACCCGACCTACCCTGACTGCAAAGACACTGGATCCCCGATCGAGTCGGGGATGACAGGAAATGCAAATGCCGTTGCCTGGCGCCTGCGGGCGTGGCTGCGGCCCGGTCCCGAAAACTCAATTTGGGGCGAGGACTGTCTGAGCGAAGCGAGTTCCGCAGCCCAAGCAAACGGGACCGGGGCAAAGGCACCCCTTGAGCCACGCCCGGGCGCCAATGGTTTTGGGTCCTTTTGCCGAAACAAAAGAGCCTGTCCTGAGCGTAACGGAGTGGAGTCGAAGGAACCTCGTCGCGCCGGGGGCGAAACCCCGCATGCAAAGACAAAGTCGCTGGATCCTCGATTAAAAATAGCCTGTCCTTGACGTTAGTAATCAAGGATCGAGGATGACAGGATAGGTAGTCGGGAAGGGCAGAAGGAGGGTCTTTTCGTATCAAAGACGACTGTTGTCAGGGCAGGCGGTCTGGCGTTATTCACTCGGTCTGGTGGGCAGGATAAAATCGGTTTCAAACACTTTGTACGGCGCCGCGGCCAAGCCGACGTGCGCGTACACCCCCTGGGCGACGGTGTTGTCCTGTTCCACGTATAGACGAATGCCGGCGACGTTTCCTTGGCGTTTGGCTTCTCGTAAGACATAGTCGTACAACTGTTTGAACACGCAGCGTCGCCTCCATTCCTTTTGAACGTACACGCTTTGCAGCCACCAAAAGACGGCATTCCGCCAATCGCTCCACTCAAAGGTGATCAACAATTGCCCGATCATCCGCCCGTTGGGCCGGTGTTCCATGACCACGTAAAAGCCCTTAGCGGAGTCGGCCAGTAGCGATTCCACACCGGCCTGGATGAGGGCCCCGTCCAATTGCCTGCCCTCTGTTTCCCGGGCCAGCGCCAGGTTGAACGTGACTAACGACTCCCGATCCCGGGGTTCGGCTAAGCGGACATGGAATTCTGACTGATTCATGGGAGCGGGTCCAGGAATGTAGGTTAGATTAGCATAGCGTAATCCAACAATTCTTAACAATTTTGTCTGGTTATGCTACCCCGACCGCCCCCTCACCCTGTGCAAGCCGGACATGGTTTACAAACGAAACCGGACACATGGTTGACATCGCCTGTGGGGTTTCCGGTTGATGCCACTGCCGGACCGGGATGATCGTCAACGTCCGGTCACCCAGGGCCCCCCGCCGATGAAAACGATAATGGATCGCCCACGTGCGCTCCCCGATCTGGGT
>MPMZ01000080.1 GCA_002238765.1 Nitrospira sp. bin75 | reverse complement strand
GGAGGGAGACCCCCGGCTGTTGGGCTAACAGCATGAATTCGTGGCGTTGAGACATGGGCGACACCTCTTTCCAAGGCATGGCGCTCCTCCTTTTGGGGTGAAGCCCTGCAGCTTAAAGTGTTCACCACGTCTCCGAACAGGTGTAAACCATGTCCCCGGTCTATACACATGGGGCATAGGGGTGCGCTGTTCCTGCCACATCTTCTACCTCCCCGTGCCCCTCCTTACAAAGGAGGGGCACTGAGGCACAGAAGAAGACCGCGGAACGTGTCAATGAATGACTGAACATTTACAATTCCCGATTACCTCCACGAGTCACAAGGTCGAGGGCGGGCGTCGGGAACAAGCGTCGGAGTGACCGAGAGAGGAAGGTCGCTCGCCGCCGGAAGGACGGCCGTCAGGCGTCGCCCGGCCGTTTCATGCGGTAGCCGACCCCGCGCACGGTCACGATGTAGGCCGGGTTTTCCGCGTCATCGCCGAGCTTCCGGCGAAGCTGCTTGACGAAGGCCCGCACGAGCCGATGCGGGTCGGTGTAGACCCGTCCGCTCCAGATCTGGCGCAGCAGGGCGTTGTAGGTCAGGATCCGCCCGGCGCCGAGCGAGAGCACGCGGAGAAGCTCGTACTCGTAGACGGTGAGCGCGACCTCGCGCCCAGCCACGCGCACTTGGCGCTTGTCGTAGTCGATGGTGAGGTCGCCCTGCACGAACGGGTCGGGGGCCGCCCGGCGGCGTAGCGCCGCCCGGATGCGCGCCACGAGTTCGGTCGGTGAGAAGGGCTTGACGAGGTAATCCTCGGCCCCGGCCTCGAAGGCCCGCGCGATGGTCTCGTCGTGTCCGTAGCCGGAGATGAAGATGACCGGTCGGTCGGCGAGCTCCGGGACCTGCTCCATCAACGTGAGGCCGTCGGTCCCGGGCAGGACCAAGTCGAGCAGGACCAGCGCGGGCTGCTCCGTCTCGATGATGTGCGCGAGTTCCGCGTGGTCACCCGTGATCAGCGCGGCATAGCCTGCCTCGGTCAGCGTGTCGCGGACGTAGCGTAACGTCTGCGGGTCGTCGTCCACCACCAGGATGCGCATCGGCGCCCCGCCGTCATGCGGCGCCGCCAGCTGGGGCGGCAGGGCGGGGCCGTCGGCATCCTCGGTCACCGGAAGGGTAAAGGTAACGCACGTGCCCAGGCCCAGCCCGCCGCTCTCGGCGTGAATGGACCCGCCATGGGCTTCCACCAGCCCCTTGCAGATGGCGAGGCCCAGCCCGCCTGCGGTGCCGCGCTCGCCGGTGCTGGCGTACTGGCGGAACAGAAGCGAGAGCCGCTCTGGCGCCACGCCCCGCCCCTCGTCGGCGACCGAAACCGCGACGTACACCCCATCACGGACCGCCGCAACCCGAATGGGGGACGTCTCGGGGGCGTGCCGGGCCGCGTTGGCGAGCAGGTTGTTCAGCACCTGCACGATGCGCTGCCGGTCGGCCAGGACCTGGGGCAGATCCGGCGGCAGGTCGAGAAGGACACGATGCCGGCCGCCGCCGGACAGGAAGGTGGTCCGCGCTTGGTCCACCAACGTGGCCACCTCCGAGGACTCGGGCGACACGGATAGCGTGCCCGTCCCGATGCGCCCGACATCGAGCAGGTCGCCGATCAGCCCGTCCATGTGGTTGGCCTGCTCGTTGATGATGCGGAAGAACTGGCGCACCTCGGCCGGATCCAGCACCCGCGAGGTGTCGAGCACCGTGGCGGCCGAGCCCTTGATGGAGGTCAGCGGCGCGCGGAGTTCATGGCTCACCATGCCGAGGAACTCGACCCGCAGCCGCGCCAGATCCTCGAACGGTGCCAAGTCCTGCAGCGTGACCACCACCGACGCCACCGCCCCGTCATCGGCGTGGATCGGCGTCACGTTGAGCAGCACCGTCACGCGACGTCCGTCGGGGACCGAGAGCACGATCTCCTCGCCGCGCACCTTCTCGACACTGGGTAGTGTCTGCTCAAGCGGGAATTGATCGAGGGCGATCTCGCGCCCGTCGGCCCGCCGACAGGTGATGACTTTGAGCAACGCCTCCGGGGGCTGGCCAGGCTGGCGCAGGCTCTCCGCAATCCGCTTCGCCTCACGGTTGAGCGAGACCAGGCGGCCAGTCCGCCCATTGAACACGACGACGCCCACCGGCGAGGTGTCGACCAGGGCTTCCAGGTCGGCGCGGGCGCGCCGCTCGTCGCGGTAGGCGCGCGCATGGGCGATCGCCGCGGCCGCCTGCGCGGCGAACACCAGAAGGATCTCCTCGTCCTCGTCGGTGAATGGCACCCCACCCGCCTTCTCGATCAGGTAGAAGTTGCCGACATGCACGCCGCGATGGTGCATCGGGGTGCCCTGGAAGGTCTGCACCGGCAGCAGATCCCAGGACAAGCCGAGGGAGCGCACGAAGGCGGGGAAGTCCGCGAGTCGCTGCGGGTCCGACAGGTCACGCAGGTGCTCGAACAGCCGCGGGCCGTCGGGCCATGCCACCATGGCCCGGTGCTCCTCGTCGGTGATCCCGGAAGTGACGAAGTCCTGGGGCCCACCCGTCTCATCGACCGTAACGATCGAGCCGTAGCGGGCGCCGGTCAGCGCCTGGGCGCTCTTCACGATCTCGCGGAGCACGGTGTCGAGGTCGAGGCTCGCGCCGATGCGTAGCAGCGCCGCGGTCAGGCTGGAGATGCGCGCGTCCGTCGTCTCGGGAGCACGGGCGAACTCATCGTGATTCGTCAAGCGTCCTCCTTGCACGGGACCGCAGACCCGGCGACTGTCCCGCCAGTGGCGGCTGCCCGCTCAATGAGTGAAATTCACAGAATTTTAACATTAATGCCGAGATTTTTCTTGCAAAATTCTCTTTTTCTTATATAAGAAGTAATAAGGAATTGGGCTTGGCAAAATTTGAGATGAAGAGGTTGAAAATGGAAAAGGGAGTAGTTCAGGCGGTCCATGATGCCAGCGGACAGACCAATCAGACAAAGAGCAGGAAGAAGAGGAATAGCCACCCGAGGGCACTCATGCGCATAATAATTAGATGCCTTATTGTCTTACTAGGTAGGAACGGCCGGCCGTTTGCTACCTGCGAGAGCAAGGCCCGGAGGATCGGTCCCTCACGGTTGGCCTGCCTCACATGACATGAGGCTCCCCCTCCTCCTGACCCTCTTCCTCGGCTTCGGAACGCTGCCTGCCCACGCCTTCGAGTGGAGTCATACCGAGTTCCATTTCCAGTACGGCGATCTCAGAATTCCCTCGTGGGCCGGTGGCGGGGATGCCGAGCATTACGTCTACACCATCCAGCATGCAAGCGGGTGGCAGTACGGCGACCATTATTTCTTTATTGACTTCATGGATGCCCAAGACGTCGAATTTCAGGATCTCGACATTTGGGGCGAGTGGTACACGAATCTCAGCTTGGGGAAGTATACAGGGCGCGAGTTTCGCTATGGCTTGATCAAAGACGTGGGTCTCATGATGGGCTTCAACTGGGGCAAGAAGTCGGGCATCAAGAAATACCTCCCCGGCATTCGGTTTGCCCTGGATCTTCCCGGGTTTCAATTCATCAACGTGGACTTCATGGCGGTCCTGGATGGCAACGATGGGCTTCGGCGCGGACGTTCCCCGGCCGAGACCCACGGCTACATGCTCAACGTCAACTTCATCCGGCCGTTCACCA
This sequence comes from Nitrospira sp. bin75, assembly GCA_002238765.1. Lineage (GTDB taxonomy): Bacteria > Nitrospirota > Nitrospiria > Nitrospirales > UBA8639 > Bin75. Next base: position 5,046 of record MPMZ01000080.1, on the reverse strand, counting down.
TCGCCGGGCAGCAGTTCAGTATCGAGGGGTACGTGGAATACATCGGGCCGCGGCGGAACGAACTCGATCACACCGTCAAGCACTGGATTCTGACGCAACCGCAATTCCGGTGGCATGTGACCGACTATCTCGCGCTAGGGATCGAATGGCAGTTCTGGTTGAACAAGTTCGGGGACGCGGCGACGGATGAGAGTGTGGTGCAGAGCCTGATTGTGTGGAAATTTTAGCGGAGGACGATTCGCTCATGACGTGTCGCTACGGCCATACGCATCCGCCCGAAGCGGTCAAGCAATCCCAAGACCCACTTTCGGGAAAAAATGGGCTTGTGCCTGCCCGGCGTGTTCTTAGGCCACCGGCAAACTCACCGTAGACCACCATTGGTATAAATTGACCATGGCAGAGATCATTCAATCGGTGCCGCACAGTAAGATGTTGTGTCGGCGCTGCTTCCCAGGAAAGTTCTAAAACAGGCCAGGGTGGGTGGCCCTAGAGGGGGGGGCATGATGTTACATCTCCGACAGATCACTGGTAACCCTGTTGCGTCCTTCACGATAGTGAAGAAGGGGAGTGGTCCGCAACAGAAAGCCGGTGGGATTGTAAATGTTCAGTCATTCATTGACACGTTCCGCGGTCTTCTTCTGTGCCTCAGTTCCCCTCCTTTGTAAGGAGGGGCAAGGGGAGGTAGAAGATGTGGCAGGAACAGCGCAACCCTATGCCCCATGGACGCGTGGCTCTACCCCACCCCCGCTTTTGCGGGGGCATGCCTAGCTCGGCCTCCCCTTACAAAGGGGATGGAAAAAAGAGCCCTTCTTTCTGGTTCCCACTTTGTGGGCAGTTCCTCATTCTGTCAACGAATGACTGAACACCTACAGGGACGACAAGGACGTTCTGGCTATTCACTGGAATGGATGGGCAGGGAATGAAATTGGACAGCCGCAAGCATACGGTCATGCGACATGGTTTATCGTCCCCGACGAGGTGGCGGGTGTTTTACGGGCAGCCATTGCGCTCTTACCGGGCGGCAGGGTCGGGGCACCACCTTAGCGTCAAGTTCATTGAAGAATTCCCCACTATACCGGAGGGAAACATCTTGATAGCGTCTCTCGTCTTATGGCAACGGTCGATGTCCAGGTGATGAGGACGGGGACAGGGATTGTTCATTCGGCATAGCATTCAGACGATGTCCCAACAACTCATAACGGAGGGATCAAAAATGAGAACAAGAACACGACACCCCCTTTTGCTGGCAGCAGCAACGGTGCTTGCCTTGCAAATCTTGCCGGTTTCTTCCGGAGTGGCTGAAACGGCGGCGGAAGCAAAGCCGGCGTCAGTCACATCGAAACTTCAATCAGCAGGCGCGCTAAGCTTTGGGCCCAATAATGTGTTGTTTGTTGGTGATTCCAAGGCTGGAGTCGTTCATGCCTTTGACCTCGGAGAGGGAGGGGTCACGTCCCAAGCAGAAGTCCCTCTTGGAAACAGCGCATCGTTCGAAGGTCGCGATTTAGTGTCAGATATCGGGACCAAAACCGCAAGACTGTTAGGCGTCGACGTTGATGATATTCGCATTAATGACATGGCCGTCCACAAGCCCTCAAAGCAAGTGTTCCTTTCTGTTCATCGTGGCCATGGACCAAATACTGTCCCCGTCATTGTGAAAGTGAATAAGGGACAACTTGAAATTGTCCGTCTGAAGGATGTCAAACATTCTTCCATCAGTGTCGGACCGGTTCCCGTGAATGAACAACTGGAATTTGGCCAACCGCAAAATCTATTGGCAATCACGGATATTGATTATTGGGAAGGTGAGATTTTTGTCTCCGGCGTCTCCAATGAAGAGTTCGCGTCAAAACTCCGTCGGATGGCCTATCCGTTTGAGACAAAAGTGTCCACTACGTCTATTGAAATCTGGCATGCGGTTCATGCGCAATTTGAAACTCGTGCCCCGATTGTCGCCAAGGAAATTCGCAAGATTCATGGCACGCCCACCTTGATTGCCGTGTATGCCTGCACGCCGCTTGTACGAATTCCCTTGGACCAACTGCAAGATGGGGTACAAGTGCGCGGCGAAATGATCGGTGAGTTGGGGTTTGGCAATACCCCGATCGATATCATCAGCTATAAGAATGCGATGGATGGGAAAGACTACGTGCTCGTCACCAATACGAATCGCAGTGCGGTGCAGGTGGGACTGGTAGACATTGGAGGGGCCCAAGCCATGCCGGTGAATGTCCCGAATAATTTTGGGCCTGCCGGGGTCACTCAATTTCCGATTCCGCTTGCCGGGGCACTCCACCTTGATTTGCTGGACGGTCAGTGGGCAGTGGTGATCCGGCCCAATCATGAAGATCACGCCCGCCTTGATTTACACACCGTGCCGGTCCCCTTCTTTTTTGACCGGGCTGATCATATCGTGGAGATGAATTGGCCAGGATATAAGAAGCCGTCGTAGTGGGTCGGGATGCGGCGAGACGAATCATGCAGCGTTTCCACGCAACAATCTGTGTGTTGGCCGCACTGATGGTGTGTCTTGCCGCACCCGTCCATGCGGTGACGACCGAAGGGGTGGCCGAAGTCTCCGCGATTGTCCCGACGTCCGATGTGCTTCCTGAAAACCTGTTGCGCCTCTATGTGCATTTTTCACAGCCGATGCGCCGGGGGCAGGTACGCAAGGCCATTACGCTGCTCGGAGAGAATGGGGAACAGATCGTCAATCCTTTTCTCAATCTGGCCATAGAGCTTTGGGATCATGACGAGAGGCGCCTGACCCTGCTGTTTGATCCTGGACGAATTAAACGCGGCGTCGGCCCGAACGTTCAGGTAGGCGCGCCGCTTCAGCGCAACAAAAACTATACGCTGATGATTAGTCAAAGCATGAAGGATTACCGGGGAAAGCCTCTCGCCAGAGCCTTCACCAAGTCATTCACCGCCACGGCCCCGATACGCTCGGCGCTGCTGCCTGAAAAATGGCTGTCCGGCTTGCCCACAGCAAAGAGCCAAGAGCCGTTGATACTCACATTTGCACGTATCATGGACAGGCCGATGCTCTATCGCTCTATTCGAGTGCTTGATGCAGACGGTCAAGTGGTTACGGGCAGCATGATGATCTTAGAGAATGAAACACGCTGGGAATTTGTCCCGTCCTCGCCATGGCAGGCAGGGCCGTATCGTCTAGCGGTTTCGACCGATCTGGAAGATGTGGCGGGCAATAATGTCAGGGCGCCTTTTGATGTGGCAGAGGATGAAACGATGAGGCATGGAAAGAGCGCAGGACGGGTGGTCGTGCCATTTATTCTGAAGCATTAGGGTTTGAAGATACTGGAGAGAAGACAGAGACTCTGCACTTGACCCCAAAGGACCTTTCTCACTAATTCGCTCAGCCCGCTCCCTAAGCCAGCCAGCCCGACGCCGCACCAGGGCCGGGGCACCCCGCTCGCGTTGTCTGGTCCCCGTCGGTCGGCTGCCCCCTCACCTCCGGCTTATGCACGCAATATGCACGGCCCGGCCAAGATTTTGCTTGCTACTGTTACACGTTTTGTCGTAATCTGCTTTACATAGATTTTTCATCGTCATTCTACCAATCATGCTAGTTCTGTATGTGGAGGTCATGATCGTGGGAACTCGCTTCGTAAAACAGGCCGCCCCCCACCCCCGGCGCCCCCGGACCTGGAGTGCCGGTCCCCGGGTGCGAGCGGCTCGGGCCTTGATCCGCGTCGCCGCTTCAGGCATACTCCCAGCGCCCCAGCGCCCCAGCGGCCATGATGTGCGCCCGGCGCGAGGCCGGCGCGCGCAGACCGGCTTCCTCCACATCCGCAGACTCCCCGCGCAGGCCTGAGCCGCGCCCCGGGCGCGGGCGCGCCCGCCTCGCCCTCCTTCTCCCCGCCCTCGCGTTGCTGCTCGGCCTTTTCGGGGTCGCGCCAGTCGCCGCACAGGCGCCGACGGGAAAGCCGGTCATCACTTCTTCCGCCCTCCTTCACCTGGGCTACGAGATTCAATGGCGGGAATTCACAGGCCAAGAAATAAGCCGCGACCCTTCGGTCACCGGCTACGACGTCCAGTACCGGGAGTCCGGCACGCAGGTGTGGACCGATGTTTCGCACAGCGGCACGCAGCAGTCGGCGCGCATCACGGGTCTGACCGAAGGGACGGAGTATCAGGCGCGGGTCCGCAAGACGAACGCCGACGGAGCCGGCCCCTGGTCGGAAATCGAAAACCTTGCCGCGGTGCGTTCGCGTAGCTCCGTGCCCGACCCGCCCTTCGGGTTTCGGGTGACGCCCGGCAACGCCAAAGCAACGTTCACCTGGAGCGCGCCCGCCCACACGGGCGGGCGCGATCTCACCGGCTATCGCATCGAAGTAAGGGAGGTGGGGGCGACCTCGAACTTCAAGACAGTCAACGTGAGCGGCGCGACATCCACATCGGGCGAGGTGACCGGGCTGACCAACGGCACGGCCTACGAGGGCCTGGTGCGGGCGCTGTATACCGCTGTAGGGCGCACCACGGCCGGGCGCACCACGGCGAGGTTGGAGTTCACGCCAAAGGCGTCGACCCGCCAGGTGTCGTTCGCTCAGTCGAGCTACAGTGTCGCCGAGGGCGAGAGCGTGACGGTGACGGTAAACGTCTCGCCGGCGCTGACATCGGCGAGCAGCGTGAACCTGGTCCTTGCAAGCACGACGGCGGCGGACTCGGACTACACGGTGACGGGGTTGGCGGGCATCAGGCTGACCCTGCCGGCGGGTGAGACGAGCACGACGTTTACGGTGGCGGCAGTATCGGACATGGCCACGGAGGGTTCGGAGAAGATCCAGTATGTGCTGGAGGCGATCTCGGCTGCGGACTACGTCGTGAGCGCCAGCGGCGAAACGACGGTCGTGACGATCTCCGATACTCAGCAGGCCACCGTTCCCACCGTGTCGTTCCAATAGGGAATTATCCATTTAACTTGACGTAACTTTCCGCTTCTGTTAGATTCCTTCCGACCGTCCATTCAGGCTACCCCTTGTCGGGTCGCCTGTGAAATACAAGAGCCTGATCGCGCTGCCCTGGATA
>MPMZ01000079.1 GCA_002238765.1 Nitrospira sp. bin75 | reverse complement strand
CGTTGTACGACCCGGCGGGTCTCACCTACAACCTGCCCGACCACGTCAACGCGGAGCGGTCCTCGCCATGGTGAGCGATGATCGGGGTGTGCGATGAATCGTCATTCCTGTATGTGTTCAGTCATTCGTTTGTAAATGTTCACTAATTCGTTGACAGAATGAGGAACTGCCCACAAAGTGGGAACCAGAAAGAAGAGCTCTCTTTTCCCTCCCCTTTGTATGGGGAGGCCGAGCTAGGCATGCCCCCGCAAAAGCGGGGGTGGGGTAGAGCCACGCGTCCATGGGGCCTCCTGTGTTGCACATACGCGATGCCGCGCATAATAGCATCGGAGTCTAGGCAATCAGGCGGGACAGTACAACAAAGGAGGGGCACTGAGGCACAGAAGGAGACAGCGGAAAGTGTCAATGAATGACTGAACATTTACAATTCCTGGACGCTGATTGCCGTCGTGTTCGTGTGGTGGCGGGTATCGGCGTCTATTGCCTGGTGACGTAACAACCGGCCGAGGTGAGCGGCCCCAGAGGGGGCGGGATGAGTCATGGCTATCCTCCTACCTCGCTCGCCCTCACTCACCGCTCAAGGAAAGGAAAATCTTGTGGAACGAGAAATTAATGGGAAGTATATGGAATAGTTGACAATGATTGTTTTCTTTGCCACACGCCTTGATTGGTCAAAGGCTTCCCCCGGGTCCTACGGCCTCTCCGCAATTGTAGCGGCGGTATCTGATGCCGCCTGGAGAGGCCGCAGGGCAGAACGCGCGACAAGCTCTACAATAAGAAGAGCCCGTCAACTATTCTTGATAATTCCCAAACTTAACGGAGTGGCTCCACGCCTCCTTGTAGGTTCGCCGTGACTGCGTCTGAGTACATCGGGGGCGGGTGCGCTGGGCCCTCTTCTGCATCAGGAGTCATTCATTGGGCTTGAACCCGATGAGGAGGAGTCGAAAAATGAAGTCCGAGACGCTGCCTGATAAGGAATCCCCATAGCCACATCATGAGCGAACAGCAGAAAGGAGTCAACCTGATGCGAGACCAACGAATGCTGTTAGTCGTCATGGCGGGCTGTATCATGGCCCTCAGTGGGTGTTTGGGGAGCGGTGGGTCGCTTCCTCCCATCCCCATCCCCGAACTCACGCCCGTCCCCCAACCGTTTCGGGCGCAGACCAGCTTGGTTGATGGGGTTCTCAGCGTGACCATCCCCACCCCGGACGGCCAGACCCGCACGCTCAATACCGTCAGAGACCTGGACGCGACGTGGGCGCTGTTCCTTCCCCGCCCGGTACAACCCAATTATTCCAGCCGCGAATGGTTACTCGTGGACAACCACTACGACGGCAGGGTGATGCTCTACGCCCTCACCTCGTGGAATGACGCCGACGCGACTGACTACCTCGCGGCGGGATGGTGGCTGATCTACCCACCTGACGTTCCCTTTTATGCGTTCCAGTCCGCCACGCGCGGGGTCTTTCTCGACGGCCCGGAACTTGATCCGGCCAATCCACCTGATCTTCCGCTCACGGGGACGGCCACCTATGTCGGCGGCGCCGGCGGCTTGTACTCGTACCAGTACGGCCGCTCATGGGGTGAGTTGGCCGATTCCTCCGAGTTCACGGAATTTCAGGGACAGATCTCATTGACCGCGGACTTTGACCAAAACCGCCTCACCGGGTGTATGGGATGCGTGGCACCCATCGAGACCGCACCCGGTCGCCACCTCTATCCCGCCGTGCCATGGCAGGGACCAGATCCTACCGCATTGCCAGCCGACTACGATCTGCACTTTGAAGCCTCCTTTGGTGCCAATGGAGCCTTTGAGGATACCGCCATTACCGTGACACATCCCGACCGCACCATCACGACCAGTGCGGGAACGTGGCAGGGACAGTTCTCGAACGTGCCGGATGTGCAGGGCAACCCCCGCCGCGTGGTCGGGTCGACCGACGTGCACTTCGCCGAAGACGACGGCTCGCAGGGACGCTTTACGGGCATCTTCGATGCACTGACCCCCCCACGCTCACACCGCCTGGTGGCAATGCAGTCAATCCGGAATGAAACGTGACGCCGTTAAGTATATAAAGCCCTTTGGAACAGAGACGGGTTGTTTGAAGAAAGAGTCGATGACCCGACCACCCGTCCCGCAGATCACGGGGCCTCACGACGCGCGGCGGCAGACGTTTCTCGCAACTGAAGCCCGCGCTCCTTCTACCAGGAAACAGGGGGGCCCGTCACCCATGTGCTGTATCTGCGACCATGACCATCCGCCGAGCAAGGTAACGTGCTCGCCCGGGCACCCCACAGCGACCAAGTATCATTGCCTAGATGTCCCCTGCGGCATAAGCGTACGAGCGCACACACCTTCAATCATACTGGAAGTCCATCAGGGGTTCCGAAGAACGCGGGAACATTCTGGCGAACTTGAAAGGCGCGACGTCTATTGATGAGCGGGAGGAAAGCGCTCTTGCGACAGATTCATAAACAAGATGAAACGCTCATCGCCCCAGGATATTGGACCAACGCTATTGTGGAAGAGATTCGGCGATCACGCCCTGGGCAGAGTGTAAGCAGGGACCATCCACGGTGTATTGATGGTTCCGGACAGGAGGCGCCATGAAAGCACGGCATTGGGGGCATGTGGTGTTTTATGTGAAAGATCTGGAGCGGTCGCTTGAATTGTATCGGGATCTTGTGGGGTTCAAGGAAGTCGGGCGGACGTTGGGGGGGAAAGCCGCGGGGCTGACCGCCGGTCGGACTCATCATGAATGACTCTTGATCGAAGTGGGAGACGCCCCGGGTCCTCCGCAAGGGGTGCGGCGTGGGCTTTACCATATTGGCATCAATATTGGGGAAAGTTCGGGTGAACTGCGGTCCGCCAAAGAGGAGTTGGCGCGCAACGGTATCCCGATCTCCGGCATGAGTGACCATACCGTGACTCACAGTCTCTATCTCCATGATCCGGATGGGAACGAAGTGGAGTTGTATATCGATGTTCCGGGAGTCCATTGGGAAGAAAATCCCCTGCTTGCCCTGTCTCCCCTCAAACCGCTAGCTTTATAACGTCAGCTGCAGGCGGCGTCGCGTGAGCGACACGAGAAGAACGGTGGGGTCCAGGCCTGTCAGCGAACCGCCTGAAGGTTCGGGACTGCCTGTCGTCAAGAAACAAGGAAGGCATCGAAGGCCTGTTTCATGAACACGCTATTGCACCGTCAACCCCGTTCGGCGGCCAAGCTGGCAGCCACGAATCTGTGTCTGCTGCTGCTGGGGTGGACGGCCTGTCAACAGGAGGAAAGCCCGGCGCCGGCGCCGCCGCCCCCGGAAGTGCAGGTGATGACCGTTGTCGCCAAGACCATACCCGATGAGGTGGAATTCATCGGGCAGACGGAGTCCTTCCGGCCGGTGGAGATCCGGTCGCAGGTTACGGGCATTATTAAGAAAGTCTTGTTTGCCGAAGGGCGCGACGTGGCAAAAGGCGAGAAGCTCTATCTGATCGATCCCGTTCCTTTTCAGGCGTCGTTCGCCAGTGCCAAGGGGCGGGTTGGTCAGGCGCTCGCTCGCTTGGCACAGGCTCGGGCGGAGTTGGCGCGCGTCACGCCGTTGCTGGCCGAACAGGCCGTGAGCCAAAAGGACGTTGATGACGCGGTGGCGGAGACACTCGGGGCGGAAGCCGCGCTGGTCACGGCGAAGGGCGATTGGGAAAAAGCCAAATTCGATCTGCACAATACCCGCATCGTCGCGCCGGTGGCGGGACGCCCCGAACGCAGTCGTTTGTATGAAGGGCGGCTGGTCTCGGCGCAAACCGACCTTCTCACGAGCATCCATCAAATGGATCCCATGTATGTCAACGTGAATATACCGGAAAGTTACATTTTGCGGCGGCAACGAGAGTTGGCCGCGCACCGCGTGGAACGCCCCGATCTTTTTCAACTGCGGGGGACGATGACGATGGCCGACGGCACCACGTATCCACACGACGGCACCTTGGATTTTGCCGGCATACGATTTCGTGCCGAAACCGGCTCACTTTCGGCACGCTTCAAATTTCCCAATGCGCGCCAGCGCATGTTTCCCGGAGACCGGGACAATCGTCCGCTTTATGCCCTGTTTCCCGGGCAGTTCGTCAAAATTCGAGTCCGGGGGTACATGCGCAGAGACGCGATCTTGGTGCCCCAGCGGGCCGTGCAGCAAGGCCCCCAGGGGCTTTTTGTGTACGTCGTGGATGAGGAAGACAAAGTGGCCCTCCGCCCGGTCACGGCCAGCGCCTGGCATGAACGGGACTGGCTCATTGACGATGGGGTGCACCCGGGCGATCACATGGTCGTCGAGGGGTTTCATCGTATTCGACCGGGAACGCGCGTCACATCCGTTCCCTATCAGCCGACGTCTCCGTCTTCAGATACTCAGGGTTCCGAAGTCGGCGCTCGGGAGCAGTCGTGAGTCCCCATTTTTTTATTGATCGTCCGATCTTTGCGTCGGTGTTGTCCATCATCATTGTCGTGGTCGGGCTTGGGTCGTTACGGATTTTGCCCATCGCGCAGTTTCCGCAGATCACGCCGCCAATGGTGCAAATCGACGCGGACTATCCCGGGGCCAGTGCCGAGGTGGTGGCCGAATCCGTGGCACGGCCGATAGAGGTCCAACTGCCGGGCATTGACAACCTGCTGTATTACGATTCCACGAGTACCAATGACGGTCATCTGACCATGCGACTCACGTTTGAAATCGGGACGGACGTGGATATCGCCCAGGTCCAAACGCAGAACCGGCAACGGCTTGCCGAACCACAATTGCCGGAGGAAGTCATTCGGCAAGGCGTCACGGTCAAAAAGACTTCCCCGAGTCTGTTGGCGGTGGTGGCGTTGAGTGCCACCGATCCCAAACATGATACGGTGTTTCTTTCCAATTATGCCCTGCTGCGCATGCTCGATAGGATCAAACGATTACCCGGAGTGGGCGATGCCCTCGTGTACGGCGGGCAGCACTACTCCATGCGGATCATTCTCGATCCCGTCCGTATGGCCCAACTCGATCTGACGCCGACGGATATTGCCAACGTGGTTCGTGAGCAAAATCGCGATTTTCCGGCCGGGCGCATTGGGCGTGAACCCGCGCCCCCCGGGACGGAACTCACCATTCCGATTATTACGCAAGGCCGTCTGAGCGCCGTCGAGGATTTCGAGACTATGATCGTTCGCGCGTATCCCGACGGATCCATGGTCTCTTTGCGGGACGTCGCACGCGTCGAGCTGGGCGCGCAATCGTACAATCTCGAGGCGCGCTGGAACAGCAGGCCCAATACGTTTCTCCTCACGTTTCTTGCTCCGGGGGCGAATGCGCTGGACACGGTGAACCGGGTGCAAGAGGAGATGGAACGACTCGCCCGGCAGTTCCCGGCGGGCGTGTCCTACGATATTCCGTATAATACGACGACATTCATCGAGCTCTCCATCAAGGAAGTGGTGAAGACCCTCCTGGAAGCGATGGCGTTGGTGATTTTGGTCGTGTTTCTGTTTTTGCAAAGTTGGCGCGCGACGCTGATCCCGGCCGTCGCCGTGCCGGTCTCCTTGATCGGCACGTTTGCCGGCCTGGCGGCATTGGATTTTTCCATCAACACGTTGACCCTGTTCGGCATGGTCCTGGCGATCGGCATCGTGGTCGATGACGCCATTCTCGTCGTGGAAAACGTTGAACGGCACATGACACAAGGCGGCCTGTCAAGCAGGGACGCCGTCAAGCAGGCCATGACCGAGGTGACGGGGCCGGTGATCGCGAGCGTGCTCGTCCTGTCCGCGGTGTTTGTGCCCGTTGGATTTCTTGGAGGCATCACGGGTGAATTGTACAAACAATTTGCGGTCACCATTGCGCTGTCCGTGCTCATCTCCGGGCTCGTGGCGCTGACGTTGAGTCCGGCCCTCTGCGCCACGGTGTTACAGTCCGGGCATCAGGCGAAGAACGGGGGGTGGAGATTGTTCAACCGATCGTTCGATTGGACGCAAACGTTCTACGTCGGAACGGTGGGACGCCTCCTTCCACGAGCCGGCATGGGTCTCGGCCTGTTTGCCGTTCTCATATTCGGCACGTGGGGGTTATTTGAGCGCGTCCCTGAAAGTTTCCTGCCGGATGAAGATCAAGGCTACTTCATTACCATCGTTCACCTGCCTGACGGGGCGTCGAAAGAGCGCACGCTCAACGTGGTTGAACAAGTCGAGCGGTACTTTCAGTCGATTCCCGAGGTGCATTCAACGGATACGCTGGTGGGCCAAAACTTTGTGTTCAATACCCGGGGCACGAATCAAGCCACGATGTTCATTCCGCTGCACGATTGGGACAAACGCCGGGCAGCCCGCCAACGGGCCCAGGCCTTGATCGGGGCGGCCTTTCAACAGTTTGCCGCAATCCCCGAAGCCCTGATTTTGGCGTTCAATCCTCCGGCGATCAGGGGCTTGGGCGCCACCGGGGGGTTTTCACTCCAGCTCCAGGACCCCAGTGGGGGCGATTTCGCCAAGCTTGCCGGGGTCGCGCAGGAATTCGTGACACAAGCCATGCAGCATCCCGCCATCGCCTTCGCGGGCACCAGCTTTCGAGTCAGGGCGCCTCGACTCTACGCCCACGTGGACCGGGCCCATGCCAAGGCTCTCGGGGTCCCGATTTCCGACGTGTTCGATACCATGCAGGCCTACTTTGGAAACTTGTACATCAATGATTTCGTCAAATTCGGTCGCGTGTATCGAGTCCAGACGGAAGCCCCCCCGCACTACCGTTCGACGCCGGAAGATATCAGGAAGCTCTACGTTCGCGCGCAGCATGGGGATGGATCGGCAAGCAGCATGATCCCCCTGAGTACGGTGGTCACCACCGAATTTACCAGCGGCCCTGATCCGGTCACCCATTTCAACGGCTTCAATACGGCCTTGGTGTTGGGAGGCGCGGCCCCGGGGTTCAGCTCGGGAGAAGCGCTTGCTGCCCTGGAACAAGTGGCGGATGAAATTGTGAGGCCACGGGGGTATACGATTGACTGGAGTGGCATGTCTTTTCACGAACGCAACGCGGGCGGGCAAACCATCATGGTGTTTGGCCTTGCGCTGCTCATGGTGTTCCTGGTGTTGGCTGCCTTATACGAAAGCTGGTCGATGCCGTTCGCGGTGCTCTTGGCCGTCCCGTTCGGCGTGTTCGGCGCCCTGAGCGCCGTGTGGGTGCGAGGCCTGGACAATGACATCTATTTTCAAATCGGTTTAGTGACCTTGATAGGCGTGGCCGCCAAGAATGCCATTTTGATCGTCGAATTTGCCAATAAACTCTACGAAGACGGACGCTCGCTGTCGGATGCGGCCCTCGCAGCGGCACGCCTGCGTTTTCGGCCTATCGTGATGACGTCCATGGCGTTTATCCTGGGCGTGGTTCCCCTGGTCGTCGCGTCCGGCGCCGGCGCGGCGAGCCGCCATTCCATAGGGACCGGCGTGTTCGGCGGGATGCTGGCCGCGACGTTTCTGGCCATCTTTTTCGTGCCGCTGTTCTTTGTGGTGATTCGAACACGCCTTGACCGGGGCGGCCGGTCTTTCCCGGATGACGCAGGAGTCGCAAATCCCGGCCGGCCGGAGCAGGGAGAATCCTGACGTGCGCGTGGTCCTCCCCGTCCTTCTCTCCGGCCTTGTCAGCGCATGCGCGCTCGGGCCTGACTACTCCCGACCCGCGGTTCACGTCTCGGAGAATTTTCGCATGAGTGAGGCGCCGACGTCCTTGCCTTCTCTGGCGAATCTTCCCTGGTGGGAGTTGTTAAAGGATCCGACACTGCAAGCACTTATCACCGTCGCCCTGGCGGAAAACAAAGACCTGAAACGGGCGGTATCGAGCATTGAGGAATTTGAGGCGAGACTGGCGGCCGCGCGCACCAGCTTTCTCCCGCAGGTGGCGGGCCACTCCAGATTGCCGGCACTGGGCCGCTTACGAGGCTTTCGTGCCGACGGCTTCCCCAGTGACTTCAGCTATTCCGTCCTGGGTGATGTGGCCTGGGAGCTGGACGTGTGGGGCCGCATCCGCCGATCAACGGAAGCCTCGCTTGCGGACCTCCTGGCCCACGAGGAAAACCGGCGGGCGGTGGTCCTGGCATTGGTCAGCGGGGTGGCTCAGGCCTATTTCGAGCTGCTGCAATTCGATATGCAATGGGATATTGCGAAACGTACGCTGCAATCCTGGGAAGAATCAGTCAGCATTGCCAGGGCCCGCCTCCGAGGGGGGATCACGTCCAAGTTGGATGCGGACCAATTCGAATCCGAACGGGCAAATGCCGCGGCGCGAGTGGCTGAATTTGAGCGCAGGACGAGTCAAAAGGAAAATGCGTTGAGCGTGTTACTTGGAAGAACGCCAACGAGTATCAAACGGGGAACGCTGTTGACGGAACAGACGATGCCGCCTGAGGTCCCGGCCGGACTGCCTTCGGAGTTGCTTCAGCGTCGTCCGGACATTGTGCAGGCGGAACAGGTTTTGGCCGCGGCCACGGCCCGAATCGGGGTCGCCAACGCGGCCCGATTCCCAAGCGTGACCTTGACGGGCATTCTTGGCGTAGCCAGTCCACGTTTATCGAATGTCTTGACGTCCGAAGCGACGTTCGGCGCCTCAGGTTTCAATGTCGTCGCCCCGCTGCTGAACGCCAACGCCCTGGGTTTTCAGCAAGACGCGGCCGAGGCGCAGGCCAGGCAGGCTCTTGCTCAATACGAACAAACCCTCCTGGTTGCTTTTCAGGAAGTCGAAAATGCGTTGGTGGCGGTTCATACCGTCCGCGAGCAGCGCCACGCCCAAATAGAACAGGTGGCGGCCTTACGTTCGGCCCTCCGGCTTGCCAGTTTACGGTACCGTGGCGGCGTGACAAGCTATATCGACGTGCTCATTGCCAAGCGGAATCTTTTCGACGCGGAATTATCGCTCACGGAAACCCATCGCCTGCACCTGGTCTCGGTGGTTCAACTGTATAAAGCGTTAGGGGGAGG
>MPMZ01000078.1 GCA_002238765.1 Nitrospira sp. bin75 | reverse complement strand
TCCGTTTGAACTATCAATGTCCGGAAGCCGGGGGCATAAACCTTGGGGACTTCACTCTCGTTTCAGTCAACCGGAAAGTGTTACCGTAATCCGGTCGAACTGCAGGGGTTCACTGTTTTCTTATGGATGCGCTTTGTTGATTTCGTCCACATGGTATCATAGAATTTGTACTGATCAATGCAGTTGCTTTCACATGAAAAAAGGAGCGTACGATCATGAGTCGTTGGAATTTTTGCATGCGGATTGTGGTGATGGTTGGCGTTGTGCATCTCTGTCTCGCGGGTGTCGGGTATACGGCAGGCAATGATGACCGGGCGACATCACACGGTCAGTCGATGGACGCGGCGGCTCAAGCCATGATGGCCAAGTGGCAAGCCTATGCGTCTCCAAACGACAACCATCAAGTCTTGAACCCGTTGGTCGGGACGTGGAGTCACGTCATAAAATGGTGGATGACGCCGGACAGTCAACCGGAAACGTCACAGGGGACGAGTGAAACGCAATGGGTGATGGGCGGCCGCTTCCTCCTGCATAAGGCGAACGGCACGTCGATGGGACAGCCTTTTGAGGGGATGGGTTTGACGGGCTTTGATAACGGCAAGCAAACCTATCAGACGATCTGGATGGATAACATGGGAACGGGCATGATGATCGGTGAAGGCACCTACGATCCGAGCCAGAAGACGTTAACGGATCGAGGCCGTTTCACGGATCCCACGGTCGGGCAACGGAGCTATCGCGGAGTCATCACGTTTATGGATGATACCCACTACCGCTATGAAATGTATGGTGCTGATGAGAACGGCAAAGAATTTCGTATGCTGGAAATCGTCTATACACGTACCGACTAGGGCCTGTTCACACGATGCTTCCTCTGCCCCGGGGAGTCAGGGGGAGGCCCCTATTTCCCGGGCTTGAGTTCATCGACATCGTCGGGATCAGGAATCACCAGGAATTCGGGATAGGCCTCGATACCCAGCTCCGCCACGTCCTGACCGAGTTCCTCCACGTGCGACGAGACCCGCGCCTTGATTGTCTTATCGATGATCAGCCACAAGACCCATGAGGTACCGAACACAAACGCGCCCACCGCCAGAATCCCCGTGAGTTGGACCACCACGTTGCCGCCGGCCGCTATACACACGGCCAACGTGCCCCACATCCCGGCCACGAGATGGGCCGGAACCGCCCCGACGACGTCGTCAACTTTTATAGTCTCCAGCAGCTTGATTCCGGCCGTACACAGCACCCCGCCCACGGCACCGATGATGATCGCCCAATGATGCTCCACAATATCGGGCCCCGCGGTAATCGACACCAGTCCGGCTATCGCCCCGTTGAGCCCGGCAAAGAGGTCATAACGGCCCAATATGGGTCTGGACACGGAAATCGCCGCCATCACGCCCGCCGCCGCCGCCAGATTCGTATTCACCAGGATGATGCTGATGGCCACGGCATCAGCCACCCCGGCCAGCGCCAGTTGCGAGCCCCCGTTGAACCCGAACCAGCCAAGCCAGAGGATAAACACCCCGAGAGTCACCGCGGGCACGTTCGACGGGGGCGTCGCCTTCACCGTGCCGTCGGCACGGAACTTCCTGAGCCGTGGCCCGACGACAATCGCCCCGGCCAGGGCCGCCCACCCGCCGGTGGAATGCACGATGGTCGAACCCGCAAAGTCCTGGAACCCCATCTGATTGAGCCAGCCGCCGCCCCACGTCCAAGCGCCGATCACGGGATAGATGAACGCGGTGAGCAGCAACGTAAACAGGAAGAACGACCAGAGTTTGACCCGTTCGGCCAGCGTGCCCGACACGATGGAGGCCGTGGTCGCCACGAACACCATCTGGAAAAACCAGTCCGACATGACGGCGTAGCCGTTCTCGACGACCGCTTTTTCCATGGACGCATCGCCTTTGAGCAGGGCGATTTCCTGAGCGGAAGGACCGTAGAAGAATTTGAAGGAGCCGAACCAGGACCCGACGTCCACGTACATCAGGTTGTAGCCGACCATATAGAAGGCGAGGCCTGCAATCGCGTAGAGACCGATGTTTTTCAGACAGATGACGGACGCATTCTTGGTGCGGACGGACCCGGACTCCAGCATGGTGAAGCCGGCGCACATCCACATCACCAGGACGCCCCAGATCAAGAACGAAAAGGTGTTGAGAACGAAGCTCAAATTTCCTCCACTTTGTCCGTGATTGCCGTCATCATAGCAGACGGGGTTGTGTTGTCAACAAACAGAATTTGTCCGGTGCTGTTATCTAGAAATGGTACTTCAGGTTCACGCTGGCGCCGAAAAATTCGATGTCGTCGGTCTTGATCCCACCCGACACGGGTTCACTTCCATCAAGGCGGAGATTGGGGATGTGGCTCCGGAGCAGCCCGGAAGGAGCCTCGCCACGAAAGGTGTCGAAGTTGACCCAGCGCCCCTTGAGCCCCAGAGACATCGTCTCCGTGACGGCGTAATCCACCCCGAACAGCACCTGGAACCCCAAGAGTGTGTCGCTGAGCGTGGTTTGTCCAGCGCTGACCGTCCCGGCGAGGTTACGGCGTATATCCTTCGCATTGGGCAGCCCAGTACCCGCCTTGATCTTCGTCGGGTCGGCGTTCCGTGCCCAGAGGTACCCATAATCCACGTCCGTGAAACCAATGCCGACCCCAACCCCGACATAGGGGATGAAGCGGCTACGGTTGATGAAATCGAAGTACAAATTCCCGAACAGGTCGTGCGAGGTGATGCTGCCGATCTGATCCCTCCCCACGACGATTTCTTCCTGGGATTTGGCGAGGCTCGCGCCCGCTGCCCCACTCAAGTAAGAGGTCTGATCATATTTCGAGTCCCGGTAGAGGTATTCCAGCTCAACGCGGAAACCACTCCAGGGGTGATTCGAGTCTTGACCTGACAAACGGTAGCCCACCGCCGCTCCGGCCAGAATGCCCGTTGCGCCGTCGAACTCGTTCTGCCAGTCGTCACCCACACCGCGATTAGGACCCGTGCAGTTAGAGTTTTCGTAGCCCGGAGTGTCCGTGACCGTGGCGAAATCTGGATTGATGTATTCGTCACACACGCTGGCCCGGTCGTTGCTGAATCCTGTGGTATCCAACCCCGGGGCGAAGTTGGCTCCGATCTCGCCACTGATATAGAACCCCGAGCCCGCCAGCACCAGGGTTGGCACGAATACCCATGTGGCGATGATGAAAAGCGAGAATGAAACCATGCATCTCATCTACGGTTCCTCCTTTATCGGCCATTGAAAATCGGATCATTCCGGAGCCCTTCAAAAGAAGAAACTTCCAAGTCCTTGTGTCTCCGGCGCGCCCGGAAGGCGTCAAACCTCAACATTCAGATTCTTACCGCCTTGAGGGATGGCTCCAAGATACGAAAATGAATGACCCGACATAAATCCTATCACACCCATCCCAACCAGGCTCCGAATGTCCGCTATAAATTTCAAAAGCCTCGCAAGAGTCTACGATTCTCTGAAAAATGCCGTTCACGAAATAGAATATCAACCTCATTGTTCCCTGGATAATGGGTAATCCACCTCAGCCGGGACCTCGATCATGGCGATTCGAAGAGGAACGGCTTGTTCCGCTTGGATGGCTATCGAGCCGGTATTCCTGGCGTGGACGACCGCAAAATATTTCGGCTCCAGATCATGTTGTGCTGAATCGGCTTCATCGCTCAGCGTGCCTTCTCCGTCGATCACGACCATGGCCAAGGTTCGGCTCGCGGAAAGTCCGCGCCGATACTCATGGCCGGATGGAATGAGAACATCCTGCATGGCCGCCTCTGCCAGAATCGATACCGGCGCACCGTTTCCAATGACGTGTTTCAGGGTCACTCCGTCACGAACCTCAACGGGAAAGTCTTCAGGACGAAACTCCGCGTACGTCGGTGTCTGGCGTACGGTTTCTTTCAGGTTCGGCTCGAACCAGATTTGAAATAATTCGGTGTACTCGCCGATTGTTTCCTCTTCATGCGAGACGCCGGAACCCGTCTGCATCACCTGCGCGCCGCCGGCTTTCACCCGGCTTCGATTGCCCATGGTATCGTAATGGCCGATTTCCCCTGCGAGGGCGTAACTCATGATTTCAAAGGCCCGATGGGGATGGAGGCCGATTTTCCCGTACCCCTTGGCCGTCGCCCAGGCCCAGTAAAACAGGGGACCCGTATGGGGAACACCGGGACCTTCTCCGGGAAACCCGAGCGGCTTGATTTCGGTGATCCTCCCGCCGTCGAATTCTCCAACCCCTTGGTCTTCTGGAGGATAGATGGTGATGTTCAGGG
The DNA here is from genome assembly GCA_002238765.1 of Nitrospira sp. bin75. GTDB lineage: Bacteria > Nitrospirota > Nitrospiria > Nitrospirales > UBA8639 > Bin75. The sequence continues at coordinate 5,405 of MPMZ01000078.1, read as the reverse complement.
ATTTTGCTATCGGGTTCATCGGCGCTCCTTTTCAACTATCTGGCGAAGAATGTCTTCCCGCACCGGTTTGATAGGATGCATATTGGCAAGGAATCTTGCTTTTCCCTTGTCATGGTAGCAGCAATCCCTTTCAGAAGCCTAGGATGCAGGTCCTCTCATGGCGGGCTCCAAGGGAACCCAACCCTCAGATCCGAAGCCTCATGCTCTATCCAATGGGCGAATCCGACCCCATTTTTCAGAGGTTCACAAGAGAAATTAACCTATCTTGTTTGTGGAATGTCTAGAAAATAAAATTGAAATGACTTGAGTTTTATTAAATCATAAATGTTTATTATTTATTTAAAGACAATTAGTTATAATAAATATTCTGGAAATTGAAATGGAAATAATATGAGAATATAATAGATTTATGATCAAGTATGACATGCCAAAAAACTGGATTCAATTTGATAGTGGTAGCAGGGATCTGACCAGCGCCTATGCAGAAGCGAAGGCCGCAATCCTTTCCCTGCAAACGGTTCCCTACCAACGTCGTTGGGTGGATGCGCTGCAAGACGTTGAACTCAAGCGCGAAGTCGCCGGGACGTCACGGATTGAAGGAGCCGAATTTACAGAGCAGGAACTCGATCTGGCCTTCCAGGAAACCCCGGACCAACTTCTCACGCGTTCTCAGAGACAGGCCCATGCCGTCGTCCAGACCTATCGCTGGCTCGCCGCGCTTCCCCAAGACAGACCTATCACGGCAGATCTGATTTCTCATATTCACCGGACTATTGTGACGGGTGCGGACGATGATCATTGCCCACCCGGGCAGTTAAGAAAGGACAATCAGAACGTGAACTTTGGGATGCCCAGGCATCGAGGCGCTGAAGGAGGTGCAGAGTGCGCATCAGCCTTTCGACAATTCACCGAGGCCACTCAAAGAGAGGACCAGGACTCGCTCTTTCAGGCATTAGCAGCCCACTATCATCTGGCGGCCATGCACCCCTATCTTGATGGAAACGGCCGGACTGCCCGAGCCTTGGAAGCCCTGCTGCTCCAGCGAGCCGGGCTTCGTGACACCTGTTTCATTGCAATGTCCAACTATTATTATGACGAGAAGAATGCGTATCTTGCCGCCTTGGCAGAAGTCCGCGAATCCGGCCACGATCTGACGCCTTTCCTCATTTTCGGGCTTAAGGGCATTGCCCTCCAAAGCAAGCGAGTCCTTACCGAAATTCAGCGTCACATCTCCAAGGTGCTTTATCGGGACCTGATGTACGAACTTTTCGGCAGGCTGAAATCAAAGCGGAAGCGGGTCATTGCGGAGCGCCAGTTGGAGATTCTCAAAATTTTACTGGAAGTCGATTCCATGGAAATTGATCGTTTGAGAAAAATTACAGAGAATACCTACAACAAGCTTAAGAGCCCTTGGGGGGGCTTGGTTCGGGATCTTCTCAACTTGGCAGAGTTGAATGCGATCACGATCAAGCAAATTGGGGAAGGTCGATATCAAATTGCCGTTAACCCGGAGTGGCCGACACGACTCACCGAAACCGACTTCTTTGCAAAAATGAAGCAATACCCGAAGGCCAAAACGCTTTCGTTTCTGCGCTAAGGACGTCAGCTGAAAACTTTTTCATTTTTTGCCTGTTCCATGATATGGGTTCAGCCGGGACGTTGAAATGTGCCTGGATTGACTGTTAAAAGAATGTATCAACTAATGTGTATACATTAACGGGAGTGATTGCTATGCAGATTACTGTGAAAAAATGGGGAAACAGCGCGGCGGTCCGCCTTCCTGCCAAGGTCGTGCATGCGGCCCAGGTCGGTATTGAACAGCGTGTCGAAGTTCGTGTGGAAGGCCGTAAAATTGTGCTTGATCCTGCTATCGAAGCGGATAATCTTGATGCATTACTGGCGCAAATCACGCCGGAAAACGTCCACCACGAAATAGACTTTGGTTCGCCCGTATTAAAACTCACCTGAGATGAAGAAGACGGCGGCATGTTCTAGTAGCTGTCGTGGCAATTTTTCTTGTCATTGCCGGAACAATCACGTATAAATTTAGGGAATTATATACTAGGGTTGACAAGTATCTCTGAATCTGGTAGGGTTCTTCTATCAGAAAGGAGACCGTACCGTGACACGTAAAGCACCAGGCAAATCCCACCGCAAAGGCATCACGCTCCTCGAACTGGTTCAACTGTTTCCCGATGAAGAGGCGGCTCGAATCTGGTTTGAAGGCATTCTGTGGCCTGACGGAATCCGTGTTTGTCCCCGTTGTGAGAGCACGAACACGCACGAATGCACTCATGCCAAAATGCCGTATCGCTGCCGTGACTGTCGGAAGTATTTCAGTGTCAAAACCGGCACCGTGATGACGGGTTCTCCCTTGCCCTTGCTCAAGTGGGTCTATGCGATCTATCTCGACACCACGTCTCTCAAAGGTGTGGCGAGCATGAAGGTGCACCGTGACCTGGGTATCACCCAAAAGACTGCCTGGTTCATGCAGCAACGCATTCGGGAAGCGTTTGCGCATGAAGGAGCGGGTCCGTTTGATGGCCCCGTCGAAGTCGATGAAACGTATGTCGGCGGTCGCCGGAAGAATATGTCGAATGCCAAGCGGAAAGCCTTGGCCGATACGGGACGCGGCCCCATGGGGAAAACGGCCGTTGTGGGAGCCAAGGATCGGGCGAGTAATCGTGTCGCCGCGAAGGTGGTTCACGAAACCACGGCTCCGGTCCTGGTGTCGTTTGTCCAATCGAATGCTTCTGTCGGCACCACGATCTATACCGATGACGCCTCTGCCTATCAGGGTCTCCCGAATCATGAAACGGTCAAGCACAGTGTCGGCGAATATGTGCGTGACCAAATTCACACCAACGGCGTGGAATCCTTCTGGTCGATGCTCAAGCGGGCCTATAAAGGCACGTTCCACAAGATGTCCCCGAAGCATCTCCAACGCTACGTCAATGAGTTCGCGGGTCGCCACAATATCCGAGACCTTGACACGCTGCATCAAATGGCGATTGTCGCGTCAGGGTTGGTTGGGCGGTCGCTTCCGTATCGTCACTTGATTGCGGCCAATGGGCTGGAGTCGGGAGCGAGGGCCTAGTGGCGATGGTTGAGGCAGAGGTTCGTCAACAAATCGACCGACGCCTCTTGGCTCAGGGGTGGATTCTTGACCCCGAGCGCGCGGATCGTGACGTGTTTGTGGAGCGGGCGGTGGTCCCACAGTTAGGCCCGATTCCCCGTCGCAAATTGGGGAGCCTCGCCCCGGATTATACGTTTGTCACGAATGGGGTGCCGGTCGCCGTCCTGGAAGCCAAAAAGCCCAAAACCTCGATCCATGAAGCCCTTGATCAGGGGAGAGCGTATGCGGAGTGCCTCGGCGTTCCCTTCGTGTTTGCGTGCAATGGTCCGACCTTTAAGTCCCTGCATGTCCCGAGCGGCCAACCCATGTTCTTGAATAATATCGAAGTGACGGAACCCTTGGCCCCGATCCGCTTGCGCCGGTTTTGGGAAGATCAGAGTCATCGTGTCGTCACGATTCCCCAACAAGTGATTAAGTCACGGGATCAACTGATTGAGTTGTTCAAGAGTCTGAACAATGTCCTCCGGCAGGAAGGCATTCGGGCTGGCCTGGAACGCTTCACGGAATTTGCCAACCTGCTCTTCCTCAAACTCTTGAGCGAGCGAGACCCTGACAACCGGATTTGGCATGACCTGTTGATGAAGAAGGACGCGGAACTCCCGGACTATCTCAATGGCTTTGTCGTGAAGAAACTCCGACGACAATATCGGAGCGATGTGCTCTCTCAAACCCACGTAGGGGGTGCCGCCCTGAAACGTCTGATTGTCGAGTTGAATCCGTTGCACTTGATGAGCGTTGATGAAGATGTGAAGGGCGTCGCGTTTGAGCATTTCTTGAGCCGAACGACCTTAGTGAACAACGATCTCGGCGAATATTTCACGCCTCGGGCCGTGGTGCGCTTCATGGTGCAACTGGTGAATCCGCAATTTGGCAAGACCGTCTGTGACCCCTTCTGTGGCACCGGGGGCTTCCTAATCGAAGCCTTCAGGCATCTCGGACAGCAAACACCACCGTCGCAACGGGCTGTCCGCATCCTCCACCAGGAATCGTTGTACGGCAGGGAACTGACGACGACGGCCCGGATTGCCAAGATGAACATGATTCTCTTTGGGGATGGACATTCTGGCGTGGTGCAAGGCAACAGCCTGGGGAAACTGGATCGCCGGACCTGTTATGACTATGTCTTCTCCAATATTCCCTTCTCGCTTGATGTCGAGGAAAAAACGCTTCGCGTGGCCGATCCCTCAGCGAAGGACGCCGACGAAGCCTGTCTCTTGCAGTGCTTTAATGGCCTCAAGACAGGCGGGGCCATGGCCGTGGTCATTCCTCAAGGGTTGGTGGTGAACAAGGAGCATGAAGCCTTGTGGCAACGGCTCAGACGAGAGTCCCGCATTCGGGTGATTGCCAGTTTACCTAGGAGGGACGTTTGCGCCCTATACGGAGGCCGGAACCAATGTGCTGTATCTCACGGACAAAGGCACTCGGAGTACAGACTGGTACTATCGAGCGACCCTGAGCGGGGACAAGGCGAAGGGCGTGACGATTGACAAGGACGAGTTTCTCTTCTTTTACCAAGACTCAGAAGACCCGCTGGCGGAGTGCCCGGCAGGTGTCGAGGTGATCAAGGTGGGCACTGGTCAGGGTCACTCATGGAGCGTCCGTGCGGGCAGTCAGACGGTGCCGCTTGGTGAAGTCGCGTCGATTGCCAATGGGAAAGTGCTGACCAAAGCCCAAGCGAAGGCGGGCCCGGTTCCTGTCATTGGTGGCGGGCGAGTTCCCCAATGTTTCCATAACAAATCGAACGCGCCAGGAGAATGCTTCACCGTCAGCAAGTCGGGGGCCTATTCCGGCTTTGTCTGGTGGCATGAATATCCCGTGTGGGCGTCCGATTGCATGATCGTCCGTAGCCTGGATGAAGAGGACTATCTGACCTTCTATCTGTTCCTCTGCATGAAGGCGAAACAGGAAGAGATTTATGCTCGGCAACAAGGCACAGGACAGCCCCACGTGTACCTGGAACACATTGCCGATTTTCCCATTCCCAAGTTGTCCTTGTCGGCACAATGGGAACGCATACAGGAGGCGAGGGACGTGACACGACAACGAGTGGACGCAGAACAGCAGCAATCGGCTGAATTAGAGTCCGCACTGGCGGGGATCGAACATCTGTATGAGGGAACGGGGGAAGCCGCGAAGCCTGTGCTCAAAGCCGATTATCGGGGAGCCACCCCACGACAAGTGGCTCAAGCCCTACTCCGATACCGACCGAAGGGAAAGGGCTGTAAGGAGTAGGCCTGCCCTTATCAATCAACCCTAGTATATAATTCCC
>MPMZ01000077.1 GCA_002238765.1 Nitrospira sp. bin75 | reverse complement strand
CGTCCCATGGGATGATGTCCTCTCGGTCTCGAAAAAGATGTTCTGAGGACATTATATCGTAAAAAGATAACTTCTGGGTTGTCGTGAGAATTTGGCGGCAGAAAGCCAATCGTGGCAGCGTATCGCGGCGGGTTACGACAAAGTAGTGATATTCGTGAACGAGAAGGCGAGGTTATGAGGGATTGGTGAGAGGGCCTCGGGCGCTTAGAGTGTCATTTCGCCCCCATCCGCAACCGACCCGTACTGCGACGGCCTGTGGCAGAATGCCTGCAGGAGCATTGGGCTTACCGGTACGCACGGCTTCCGCCATGCCTACGCCCAGGACCGCTACGAGGCGCTGGCGGGCTTTGCCTGTCCGGTGCGCGGCGGTCCGAAGCGCGACGAGATGACCGCCGAGCAGCTGCAGCTCGACGAGTGGGCGAGAGGCCGGGTGTCGGCGGAGCTTGGACACGGGAGGCATAGGGTGACGAACTGGTATTTAGGTAAGTGAGTTGTTATGTAGAGTTCTGGATCTAAATCATTGAAAACAAAAAGGTAGGGTTTCAGAAACTCCACATAATATTTCTGTCCACCGAGGGAAACCTCGGTTGTAAGGGCGCCTTCGGTGACCTGCCCTCTGTCACAGGGCGTTGAGACAATCGATCAGCGAGCGGTCGTGCTTCCAAGGCGGAATGTCAGGAAACACGGGCGCGCCAACGACTTTCTCAAGAGCATCGTGCTTCATCTCAAGACTGGCCCGCGCATATACCTACGCCGTTGCCGCGCCTTTCAACAGGCAACTTTAATGGCCGCGGGGAGAGCGACCCGGAAATATTATGTGGAGCAAATGAAGTCTAAGTTGTTGATACACGGAGGTTAGAATCGGCGACTCCACATAAAACTTTACTTACCTAAATACACGTTATGTGGAGCTACACATATAACCTATCTTGGTAAGGGGTGACAAGAGATGGCGAAATCGACGAGGGTGACGTTCGAGCTGCCGCCGGCGTCGCACAGGGTCCTGGAGCAGGCGGCGCAGGAAAACGGCATCAATGTGCAGGCGGCCGCATCGCTCATCCTGCAGGCCGCGCTGGCACGGCGGATCAGTGGCCTGGTGCCGAACGCCCACAGAAGGCGAAGAGCGGATCGGGCGACGGGACGCCGGCTGAGCCCCCGGTCGCCGCTACTTCAGACCCTGGCAGTCAGGGCTACCGATGCAACGCCGGCGCCGGGCTCTTCGCAAGGCTCTGAAGCAGTGTAGCCTCGTAGAGCGTTGGCGCAAGCGTGGTCATGTCAGTTCCGGTTCGGGCGTCGCCACTAATGTCCGGTTGTGCTCGCGGTCAGTCTGACCGTTGTTTCACGCTCTCTGGTGATTTCCCGAAGTTATTTGTCACTCGTGTCTGCGACTGGGCTGAGGATTGTGCGTAATCAGGATGATTCATGAAAATTGAAATTGGCGAATCCCTCGCCTGTTCTTACCTCCGGCACGTCAAACAGTGCTGGCTGGTTCAGGCCAATTGGAAGACGTCTGAACATTGGTCCAGGGAGAGAAGTGCCGCTGAACTGGAGGCGATGTTTAATAGGATAAGAAGGAAATTCGATACTGACGGAAACGTTTTCAAACAAACCAAGGACTTCGCGCAATTTCTGAAGCAGGGTGAGATAGACATCGTTGGGGTAGATCAGAAAGGTGGTATCCATGCCATGGAGATCGCTTTCCACGAAGCTGGTCTGAATTACGGAGGCGGTGTTGGCAATAGAGTGCTCAAGAAACTGCTGCGCACTCTGATGATATTGCATGCCTACCACCCAATTGACGCACGATTCTCTGTCTACTTTGTTTCACCCAAAGTGAATCCTGGAGTCCAAAAACCGCTGAATGACATCTTTGACATCTTGCGGGCAGAGTATCCGGCTGTTGAGTGGCATCTGCTGACCAACCAGAATTTTACTGAACAAATGGTGAGACCCACGCTGGAGAAGTCGGGTACCGTCGCCGACACGACTGAGTTGTTCGTACGCGCCGCAAAACTCCTGGAAGTGACGGGTATTCTGCCTTCCGAAGAGGTACGGCAAAAGTCAGGGCATGCGTCTACAACTGTCCCAGAGTCGTCCGTTAGAGCAGAAGAGCTTCAGCCGTTAGTGAAAGACGTGATGAACACATTGTTGGTGCGCTGCCCCACGCTTCTTGATGAGACAGACAAGTGTAACTTGATGGATCGAAAGTACTGCAAAAATTCTCTCGATCTCCGAATTGGAAACTTTCCGCTTCTGCGTAGAGTGACAGACGGCAGAAAGGTATCTGGTCACGCCAGATACTACACAGATCCATATGGCGAGTTCTACGTCTGCAGCCAATGGGGGAAGGGTCGCCATGTAAACAATGCGAGGAGTCTACTAAGATTTGTAACTCAAATTTCCGAAAAGAAGGCCGGAGAATCGAATGCGGCTCAACTGGCAAAACACAAGAACTTGTTCCGAGACTACATCGACCGGAATGAGCGCAAGAATCTTGATCATGGGTAGTCTCCGCACTCCCTTATCCTTGGTTGCAATGGCAGTCGTGTTGGCTGGATGTGTAGCAACAACACCTCAACCGTACATCATGGATTTCACAGACGACAAAGTTCGTGTAGGCGTTGAGTTCAACATCTTTGGTCCGACTACAGAGAGCGCGCAAGCCGCAAGCGATCCCGTTGCAATGGAGCAATGCGATTCGTATGAGAAGGGCAGCGAGCTTGTTTCCAGGTTCAGGCAAAACAGAACCTTGAGCGGTTCTGACGGGCGTTATGTCTTTCTTTATCGATGTGTCGGTGCTGATACGGTACGAATCGAGAGAGACAGGTAATGCTTGACAGCAGGAAAAGATCAGAATTGCCGTGCGAAGGGTCAACAATGCTGCCACCGACATGGGGGCTGAGGTAAACTCTACTCGTTGGCAAAGTGGTCTCCGTGGCCTCCGCAGGAAGCATCCGAAAATCCCTCGTTATCTTTGTGGAAGGGGACTGCGTGGCGTGAAGGGAGACAACAGATCAAGCGGCATCAGGCGGACACCCGGCGCCATTCTTAACAAGGTGAGTCCGTCTCAGATAATCTGCGCTCATTCTCTGATAATGTGAGCCGAGAGGTCGTTTCGTTCTCAAACAATCTGAGCCCAAACTGGCGATGTTCTCAAGCACGACACCGGATATTCTCAAGTCACTACAGGCCTCATCGCAAGGTTTGTACTCAGATTTACGCTAAGCAGCATAACTCGGTTGTACGGCTTCAGCGTGGCGTTTTAGCGATCCTGCAACTCGTTGTCTCATCGGTACCCATATGCCGCGCAGCCTGCCCCGACGCGAAGGCGGTCTCGACAAGATTTTATGCGGTTGACATGGCTTTTCAGTCGCAAGCTGGACGGCCCGCTGTCTCTTTAACGATCAGTTCGGAAACACTCTTGGGGGGAACCTGAATGCGCCCATCCAAGACCTCAGACCTGTCCCTTTATTCGTCCCCTAACTCAGGCAGTCTCAAAACGGGCAGTGATGTTTCTGAGACGCGCAAAATGGTACTCAGAGCACTTCACTCTGCACGGCCATTCACGGCTTAACGTAATTTCAGCTACAAACCTTGCGATGAGGCCTGTCTCGCCGTCCGGGGTTGTCACGCGCAGGGTGATCTCGAATCTCATGATCGTCCCTCCCGGGGCAACGGGTTTTCCAGATATCACAGAGAGGAAAACCCAAGGGGTCGTCGCTGACGTCTTCGGCCCTGATATGCCGTCCGCCTGTCCTCTTTTGGCCCGATCTTTGTTTCTCGACCGGCAAAGAGAAAAGACATGACTGGCTACATCGAACGCGCCGCCAACCAGGTCGCCGACATCCTGATGCGCGAGGGACTCGATTACACCCAGACCAAGGCCGTCTTCAAGCAGGCCCGCGCCAAGGCTGGCCTCAGCGCTCCAAAGGAACACCGCGGCTCTCCGGCGCGCCTGACGCTTGAGGAAGAACTGCGCTTCATTGACCAGGCCTACGCCCAGAGCGGCCAGATCGGACTGATGATGCAGGTGCTGCTGGAAACCGGCACGCGGGTGTCGGAATTCGTGGCGTTGCGCGTCGAAGACGTGAGCCTGGCCGAACGCGCCATCGTCATTGAGGACGGCAAGGGCGGCAAGCGCCGCGAAGTGCCCATACGTCCAGACCTGGCTCGTCTTGTGGCCTTGCACGTCGGTCAACGCAGGTCCGGGCCGCTGTTCGTCAGTCGCCAGCGACGGGCAGATGGACGTCCGCCTACGTTTACCCGTCAGCGCATCGGCCAGATCGTTCGCCAGATCACCCGCGGCGCCGGCATCGGCAAGCGCATCTATCCTCACCTCTTGCGCCACACCATGGCCACTCGACTGTTGGCCATCGGCATGGACATCACCGACGTGCAGAAGTTCCTCGGGCATGAGGACATCGCAACTACCCGTATCTACGCCGAGACCAGTGTCGCCATGCTGCGGCGCAAGTTCGACCGGGTTACCGAGGAGGCAGGCAAGAACCTGGTGCAGCGCATCTCCCGGGACCAGGGCGAGGTTGTCGGCGCCTTCGCGGCTGATCTGCTGATGGAACCACGCCGCCTGTCTACATGAGTTGCTGGTGCATCATCTGCAGGTGACGGCCGGCACGGAACGCCTCGTTCACAGGTCGCCGGTAGAATGTCGTCTGCAGAAACGGCCGGCGCTGAGCCATGCGCTCAAGGGCGTCCTCCAAGTCCTCCCGATCGTCTTCGCCCAAGCTTTCGGCGCTTCGGCCCTCCAGGACACCGCCGAGAAAGCCGACGATCAGATCCATATCCGACCAGGCGTCCCAGCCCATCGCCTCGTCCTGGCATTCCAGATATCCTGGGGGACCGTCACAGTCCTCGGGCGGACAGGCCCCGGAGCCGCCGATGCAGACGGGATAGGTCTTCTTCGGATTCCGCTCCAGGAACTTCTCGAGACGGACCTCGTGCTCCCAGTAGTCACCCATGTCGTAGAGGTAGGTGAAACGCTCGCGCTCGCGAAACCGGAACGCCGAAAAGGGCAGGTCAGGGCTTTCGGCATCGAGCTCGAAGGCGCCGTAGTGCACGGCGTAGATGTCGAAATAGTAGAGGTGGGTACCCTCCCAACCCATGTTCACCTGCAGGACGCCATGCAACTCCCGCAGCGACACGGATTCAGGCACCAGCACCCGTCGCCAGATCATGGGACTGAGACCAAGCAGGCGGACCTTCAGCTGAACGATGCGCGTGGATTCTCCCAAGCTGGCCATACAAAATCTTATGCCATCACACGTGCAGCTATTCAATTGCCCCCGAGTTTTTGGTACTTCCGCGGATCACTGTTTTCCGTTGCGCCGAACCTGCCAGCAAGTCGTTCGTACAAGAAATTATTTTTCATGTGACATCAAAACGACATGACGACTATCGTTCGATTCAGTTTTTGGTATGCACCTAGCCAAGGGCGGAAACACAGGAGGTGCCATGACTATACAACGGCAAAAAATCTTGGCTTTCTGGGCCGCGACGACAGCCATTCCACGCATACAACTCTTGGATTTCGGCCCTGTAGGACGAAAAATGACGACGCCTGAGTGGCAGTTACTTGGCTCCAAAGAACAGCTCAGGTTGTTACGCTCTCTATCGTCCGATAGAACACACGCCCTGGCCCAAACCCTGGCTGCTCGCAAGGTGAACGGGGATGCACCCGCATCATATACGGAACTTGCAAACATCCTGTGGGGCCCGGAAGATGGGAACTACACCTTCGACAACAAACGAATGGCCATCACAAAATCTTATAAAACTTTGAAATACTTTGGATTAGCAGAAGGCGATGTAGGTGCTCCATACAAAGAGGCCCAAGTAGAAGCCACGGAAGAGCTTCTATATTTTGTTGACGAATTAGGCGAGTCGTTGGCCGAAATTGCCTCTGACTTCCTAGAGTCCGAACAGTGAGATGAGGAGTGTCATCATGGAGTCCTGGCTGTGCAGAGTCGCCTTGGCGATAGCATTGGCAATATCGGCCTTGCCGACTTGGTCGGAATCAGCGGAGTCCGTCAATTGGAAAGCCTGGTATGACTATATGCGGTCGCTTACAGGCGGAAAGCCAGCGTCTCAAACCCTTACGAAACAGGCGTTTTTGTATACTGGCTTTAATGAGTCACCAGACCTAACCAGTAAAGATGGGTTCAAGTACGTGCTAACGGACATAGATGCCCTCCCCTTCATAAATCCCGAATCGGGGGAAATTTCGTTTGACCGTCTGGACCCTCAACACGTCCTGACGGAAGAAGGTGGCTTTTTCGATCTTATTTTCGAGGCGGCAGACGGGTCATTTGCGATTCTGACCAATTACAAGTCGCTGCCAAATTCGCAGGACGTGCCAATAACCGTGCGTCTTGCTGACAGCGGCAATTCCTCGCTATTCAGGACGAACGACAACCCAATGTATGACATTTCCATGGGGATAACTCTCTTGAACAAGGCCAATGGGAGGTTTCCAAACACAGGGAATGCCTGGCTTGACCTTTTGTACCCCCAAGTAGGGCCCGGATGGGACACGATGTGGGGGCTAGACGGAATGGGGGTTGGACGATAGAAACTAGGAGGAGGCAGCAACTTTCCATGTAGGAAACACCCTGGCGGACATGAAGCTCGCCAGGGTGTTTCTTTTTCTCGGTCTGTCCACGTTGTCTCAACAAGCGAGCGTTGCCCGGCCTCTGGGTAGCTGTGTTGCTCGTGATAAACGGTAGGTGCACACATCGTAAGTTTCGCTGCGGTTTGGACTATGGAAGTACGCATTTGAGGAGCTTGTTAATTGGTCGATTGGATTGTGAGGTTGTTCTTTGATGGTCAGACAAAGCCGGATATTCTTCAAAACGCGCGTATGGAGATCCTCAAAGGTTTCTTCATTCTTTTGAGCGCCCTTCTAACCGCCTCTGTGACTGTCTGGATATTTCGCCACGGCCAAAAGGCAGACCGGCAGAAGCAAATGGAAGAGGCATCCCGTGTCCGTATGGAGCGCCAAGGAGATGTTCTTAGATCTCTCAAAGCCGAAATCGAAGAGGGTTTAGAGGGGTTACGTTCGCAAACAGGTGATGACAAAAGGAAACTGGCGATTAACTTGGCTTCCAAGACGCCTTTTACCGTTGCTGATCAGGAAAACTTTATTTTCGATAGCATCAGAAACGACATCAGTGTCCTTCCTGCCAGTGTCCTAGACAGTGTGGTTAGGTATTATAAACTCGACGAACGCACTAGTTTACTCGTGGACCAAATGGTTAATAACTCCCGTTATCAGGAGTTGGGGCCCGAACGTCAGGAGAATTTCGTTAAGGGATATCTGGATCTCATCGAGAGGCAGGAGGAAGTTGCTGAAAAAGCTGTACAGAAAATAACGGAAGCACTGAGAAACTTGCGAAGGGGAGGGGATTTCACGGCCTAACCGGATAGACCGCAACCCTCGCCGGTGGTGAGAAACCGACAAACGCCAATTGGGAAACGATCATTTCCTAATCTCCTAACCGATAGGAAGAATCGGCCCCAACCCGACGTAACACAGTAAGGTGATAACAGCAGCTACTAGAAGAACTCTCATTAGCCAGTCCTCCCAACTAGACCTAACTCTCTTCATATGATGGCCTAACACAGACAAAATGAGGCCGTACCTTCTTTCGAGAGGTGAGACCCACTATACACACGAAAATAATTTTCGTCCACTCCAAATTGGAATACTCCAACCCACGCACCACACTGGAAGCACGACGACTTGTGTCGTCGGTCACTGGAGTCGTTGATGTGTTCATCCGTTACTTTTTATGGCCAGTACCAGCATCGACAGCCGGCCCGCGCCAAAATCGCTCCGCGGCAGGGTCCATTCAGCGCGCCGTAGGGTACCGTGAAAATCCAGACACCGAACAAAGCGCCCGACTTGCCAAGAACGGGCAATCGGATCCCTACAGTGCACACAGTTCATAGACCTTCATTTCCCCATTGAGCGGTTATCGTCAGCCGCGCCCCCGGCATCAATCTGACCAAGTCGATGGCCACCGAGTACGCTCCGGAGAACATCCTGGTCAACACGGTCTGCCTGGGCATTCTGAAGAGCGCCCAGTGGGAGCGCCGTCACCAGCTCGAGGCCCCGGAAATGGCCCTGGACGCCTACCTGTAGCGGCTTGAGTACATCCGCCGTTGTGCTTGAGAACAGCGGCGTTTTGGGCTCAGATTATTTGAGAATGGAATCGCCCCTTGGCTCACATTATCTGAGAATGAGCGCAGATTATCTGAGACGGACTCACCCTGTTGAGACTGACGTCGAGTGGCCGCCCGGCGCCGCTTGATCTGTCTTTGCCCTCCTGACTACACGGTCCCTTCAGGCCGAAAAACGAGGGATTTCCGGATGCCTCCTGCGGAGGTCCCAGAACCCATCCGGCTCCGAAATAAAATTCGTCATATAAAACTCTGCCAGATTTCGAGTTCGATCCTGTCTATTCTGACCATGCCGAAGACCACAGAGCACCAGGACGGCCTTGGCCGCGGGGAATAGCCCATGAAGGGATCACGCAACACTTGATCCCGCCGGCTCCGATCTCATTCTCACGAACATGGGTCCGTCTCGGATAATCTGGGCCTATTCTCATTTAATTCGAGCCGAGCCGAGAATATAGTCTCAGTTAATGTGGGTCAGAACTCGCGATGATCTCAGGCCCGATGCCGGATAGTTTCAGGTCATTACAATTATCACTCGCCGGGCGTTTGTGACGGGGCTGGCGGACCTCCGCAAGAAACGGCTGGCAGTGCGCCGGCGGACCCTACGCGAAACGCAAAGAGGCGAGGGGGGGGGCGACATGAGCAGAGAAACGGCCATGGTTATGGAAGTGATAGCAGCCTCGGCCTCAGCTGTAGCCGCGATTTGCGCACTCGGCATCACAATCGCTGTCTATTGGTTCTACCGCCTGCAGCACTCTACGCAGATGCGTACACAGCGTGCCGTCCAGATCCATGAATGGAGCAATGAATGTCTTCGCGCCATTACCGAAGCAGAGCATTTTTTCTTGTTGCAAGAAGCGTATTTTCCAAACAGCGGTGTCTACAAAATTCGACAAAACGATCTTCTTCACCGATTGGCCGCTCTGATTGAGCAAGGCCGGTTGTTTTTTAGGAATGTGGGTCAAGGCATACATGGCCAAGAGAAATTTCCGGCACGACGCGGGTTTCGTCCTGAGATTCTTGATCCACTAGTTGCCGCATATGAGGCTGTACGAACCGAAAAGGTGACCTCTTTGCCCGAATGGCGGGCGCGCTTTGTTTCGCTCATTCAATACGAGGTCGATGCGGAATGGCTGCGTAAAGCAACCCATTATTACCCCCGCCGGCCTGGAGCACAGGCCGGCGTATCGGTAGGGAGATCACCTGATGGACCGCCTAAACCCCTGCCGTGGCCCAAAGACCGCCCTCCTGCGTGAAAAAACGTAGCCAGGAATGCGATTATCCGGAGACGATTACTCTTTCGGATCAACTTTCGATGGCGAAAACCGTGCTCTAACCGAACCGGAATTAAAGGCACTTCTCAGTCAACTGCCGATAGGGGCCATTATGTCAACTTTGTGGGCGCGGAAAGCCGCGTGGTTGCTGGACTTGCCGGATTTCGCGCCGCAGATCTCCAGCATATCCCGCCGTCTGCCGCGAATCGACCAAGATTGCCTTCGATTGGTGGGGAGTCAAATGTATCTTCATGCCAGCTTTTCCCCTTCCGTGGGATGAATTCGGCACTCGGGCCTACTTTGTGCGGCTTCGAGATTGCTGAC
>MPMZ01000076.1 GCA_002238765.1 Nitrospira sp. bin75 | reverse complement strand
GGGGCATAGGGTTGCGCTGTTCCTGCCACATCTTCTACCTCCCCTTGCCCCTCCTTACAAAGGAGGGGCACTGAGGCACAGAAGGAGACAGCGGAAAATGTCAATGAATGACTGAACATTTACAATCCCCGACCTGATCGGGGATCCAGAGTCTTTCTCTTTTGTCCCTCCATTCGTGTGGTCCAGCCTGGAACCAAAAAACTCCTGGATTCCCGATTAAAGATGTCGGGAATGACAGATTGGAGAGAGGTGTCTAACTTCCATAAAGAGAAGAGGTGCGAAACATGTATCGAGAAGACTTGAAGCACATGTCGGACGTGTCAAGAAAAAAAGTGGACTATTTGCTCCACTCGCCAGGCGGCTATTTCATTTTATCGGCCCTCGCGGGCATTTATTTGGGATTTGGCGTCTGTTTGATCTTCAGCGTGGGGGCCCCCTTCTACGCGCAAGGGTCGGCTGCCCTGAACCTGGTGATGGGCGTGTCATTCGGCGTCGGCCTGACGCTGGTCATCTTTGCCGGATCGGAACTGTTCACGGGCAACACGATGGTCTGCACGATCGGCGCGCTGTCCCGGGCGATCGCCTGGAAATACGTGGGTTGGATTCTTGTCTGGTCATTTCTCGGGAATCTTGTCGGATCGTTAGCCGTTGCCTGGTTGGTTGCGCAGTCAGGAGTGGTGGCCCAAGCCCCGCAGATGGATCTGTTCCTGAGCGTCGCTGAAACGAAAATGACTGTCCCGGCATGGGAACTCTTCAGCCGGGGAGTGCTCTGTAACATGCTGGTGTGCCTGGCCGTGTGGATGGCGGCGCGAACGACGAATGAAACCGCGAAAATCATGGTGCTCTTCTGGGGCGTGTTCGCGTTCGTGGGGAGTGGGTTCGAGCACAGCATTGCCAATCAATCGGCGTTGGGGATCGCCCTGTTCCTCCCGCACGGACAGGCGGTTACGTGGGAAGGATTCATGTGGAACCAGGTCTTCGTCGGACTGGGGAACATCGTCGGTGGAGCCTTGCTCGTCGGGGCGGCGTATTGGCTGAGCAGCCCGTATCGCGTGACCCAGGAAGACAAGCCAAGAGAAATGTTGACACGTCCCGGATAGGTGACGTGATCGGGAAATCCCATCGTTGCGATGAGTGCAGGATTCGTGACTGACGTGCAACGGAATCGGGGTGCGATGAATAAATCGGAAATATGGAAACAAGCAAGAGATGGCCTGGAAACATTCGCGAATGACAAAATTGCATTGAACGGTTGATCGTCTTGGCAGAGACGTCGTTGATCGTTCAATCCTAGTCCCCCCAAGTCAAGCAGCCTTGCATCCCAACAAACGTTCGCCGCACGGTCGGATGAGATCGAACGGGACCGTCTTCGAGAAGCCCTCAAGAAAGCAGGATGGGGCAAGGCGAAGGTGGCCAGGCTGTTGGGCATGACTCCACGTCAAATCGCCTGCCGGATCGAAAAGTACCAGTTTATCGAAGAACCCTGATCGCCTGAGGCGTACTTGGTTCTCGTCAGTGCATCCCCTACCGCCAAGACACTTTTGTCTCTTTGCTTACAATAGGGTGCGTGATGAACAGGAATGTCCGGTTCGGTGATGGGGTTTTGTCATGATTGCGCTTGATTTTTTGAGGTTTTTGAAAAAATGTGTTCTGGCATGGCCCTTGCAAAATATTGCAAGCAGTAGAAATGAATGCTTGGCGAATGGCGTATCTGCCTGGCTGTGGCGATAGAGATACCATCGTTTTTTCTCGTGTTTAAAAAAGAGAAGGGGTTCGAACAATGTATCAAGAAAATCTCAAGCGCATGTCGGACGTTTCAAGAAAAAAAGTCGACTATTTGCTCCATTCGCCTGGGGGCTACTTCATTTTGTCGGCCCTGGCAGGCATCTATTTGGGATTGGGGATCTGTTTAATCTTTAGTGTGGGGGCGCCGTTCTCCGCTCAAGGATCGGCTGCACTGAAACTTGTGATGGGAGCGTCATTTGGCATTGCCCTGACGTTGGTGATCTTTGCCGGATCGGAATTGTTCACGGGCAACAATATGGTCTGCACCATCGGCGCGCTTTCCAGGGCGATAACCTGGAAATACGTGGGTTGGATTTTCTTGTGGTCATTCATCGGGAATCTGGTCGGCTCGTTAGCCGTTTCCTGGCTGATCGCTCAATCCGGCGTGGTGGCCAAGGTTCCTCAGGTGGATCTGTTCATGAAGGTTGCGGCCATGAAAATGTCTGCGCCGGCCTGGGAACTTTTCAGCCGGGGCATTCTCTGTAACATGCTGGTGTGCCTGGCTGTGTGGATGGCGGCCCGTACCGCCAATGAAACGGCGAAAATTATGCTGATCTTCTGGTGTTTGTTCGCGTTCGTGGGGAGTGGATTCGAGCATAGCATTGCGAACCAATCGGTATTGGGGATCGCGCTGTTCCTCCCGCATGGAGAGACGATTTCTTGGGGCGGATTCATGTGGAACCAGGTTTTCGTCGGATTGGGAAACATTGTCGGCGGGGCCGTACTCGTCGGGGCAGCGTATTGGATGAGCAGCCCCTATCGCGTCACCGAATCGGTCATCGCTCCCCCTGCGACAATGGAAGAAAAGCGCGAGACAAGAGAATTGTTGACTCGTCCTGCATAGATGCTGTGACAGAGCAGGATTCGTGGCTGACGTGCAACGGAAGCGGGGGGTGTGATGAATAAATTGGAAATATGGAAACAAGCAAGAGATGGGTTGGATATCAGGAGTGATCTTGCTCGATTTGCCCAAGAGGGATGGGAATCGATTTCGGAGGATGACGTACAACGCCTGAAGTGGTGCGGGCTGTTTCTCAGGAATCCAACCCCAGGGTATTTCATGGTGCGTGTACGCATTCCAGGAGGACGCGCGACGGCGACACAACTTCGAACGCTGGCCGAGTTGGCAGGGATATTTGGTAATGGGCTGTTGGATATGACCACCAGACAACAAATTCAAATTCGGCAACTACGGATAGAGAATGTGCCGGACGTGTACAAACGGATGGAGGAAGTAGGGCTGACGGCATTGCAAACCGGCATGGACAATATCCGGAATATCATGACCTGCCCGGTAGCGGGCCTGTCTCCATCAGAGTGCTTGGATGCAACCCCTCTGGTCCAGGCCTTAACGCAAGAGATTGTAGGGAATCGGGAGTATTCGAATTTGCCCAGAAAATTCAACGTGGTGATTACGGGATGCCCCGACAATTGCTTGCATGCAGAAACGCAGGATCTTGCGTTGGTTCCAGCCACCAAAGAAATGGAAGGAGAGGTGAAGCTAGGGTTCAATGTGCTGATCGGTGGGAAACTCGGATCGGGCGGCTACCGGATTGCCACGCCGTTGGACGTGTTTGTCCTTCCCGAAGAGGCCGTGGCGGTGTCGTGTGCCGTGATTAAAGCGTTTCGCGATCATGGGTTTCGTGATTCCAGAACAACGGCACGTCTCGCGTTCCTGTTGGAGGAATGGGGCGAAGCCCGTTTTCGGGTAGAAGTTGAACGTCGGCTTGGTCGAGGATTACTGGCTGCGGGACAAGATGCACGCAACTCCACCGCCAATACCCATGGAGGTATTTTCAGGCAATCCCGACCGGGATTGAATTACGTTGGGTTGCACGTCCCCGTTGGGCGAATTCCTGCCGACGAGTTGGAAAGACTCGCCGGTCTGGCAGAGAAATACGGAACGAGCGAGTTGCGTATAGGGGCCAATCAATCCATCGTCATTCCGAACGTCCACGACAAACAACTCGCAACTTTTCTCGAAGAGCCGTTGCTCGCGAAGTATGGCTATAATCCTTCTCCACTGCGGAAAGGGTTAGTCAGTTGCGTCGGGAATGATTATTGTAACCTCGCCGTGATTGAAACCAAGAGTCAAGCAATGAAAACCGCTCGTGCCCTGGAAGAAACGGTTGGAACAGAGATCAAACCGATTACCATGCATTGGTCCGGTTGCGTAGCCGGGTGTGGCAACCATTTAGTCGCGGACGTGGGTCTGCTGGGGAAAAAGATCAAACGGCTTGGTCAGATCGTAGAGGCGGTGGACGTCTATGTCGGTGGAAGATCCGGCCCGGACCCGAAGCTTGCGACGAAATTATTGGAGGACGTTCCGTGTGACGAACTCCCTGATGTCTTAGCGGGGATCTTGCCCTACCATGCCCGCGAAAAAATGCACCGGGAGAAAAAGAAAACTCGAACAAGACCAAAGGGGTCGCACAGTAAGGGACAGGGGTCGCAAGAACGGCACTCGACTCAACTGTCTCAGAAGGGAGAAGTCGTTCCTGACGGGCAGCAACTGATTCAGGTGTGAAATCATGAAGAGCCGGGCCGAAGCGCTGACTGTTCGGCATGACCATCGAAAAGACATGATCTGTCCATTTGGCCGGGGGGATTGAAAAACGTGTCCGGATCTCACTAAGATATTCCCCGGCTATGCAAACACTCGACGTGGATCAACCCGGACTGCCGGATCTGCAATTCGTGCTCATGGTAGCGGCCTTGTGCACCGCCGACATCCCGAGCTTGAACGTGCCGGAAGACGTTCGACGAACGGTCTTTGACCGCTGTTGGGCGTTGCTGCATGATACGCCCCCGCCGACGGAACCATCTCAACGTGTGTTGGACCTGCGGGAAGGGGACGACGTGACCCTTGAGGCGCTCGTCGAAGTCATCCGCCGCACACTGAATGAACATGGCTATTCCCGCATGACCTGGGACCATGAGCCCAGTGAACCCACCCTGTCCACCAGCCCGGACGCCCAACCCCTGACCGACCGCTTACAATATTGGGACCCCGCTCATCCGCCTCCGGTGGACGGCCCGCCCGAGACGGGTCACAACTGATTCACGGCGATTCTTCATCGCATTTCTTGCAGTCAAGCGTTTCGCCCAACTTTTGTGCTCTCCCCTGTGGGGTCACGACCCAGGGCCGTTCGCTCCAGGGGGGAGCATGGCGCACGTGTTGCCCGTGGCCGCATTCGAGGTCGGCGACCCAATCGCCGTATTCGTCCTGGTGGAATCCGATAATGCATTGTCTCATGGTGTTTTTTCTCCCTCTCCCTTGACGGGAGAGAGCAGGGTGTATGGACCGGAGACATGGTGGACGGGTGTTCGGGGACATGGTGGACACATTGTGAGTTATTCTGTGGGCTGCTGCAAATCAAGCTCGCTGACATACTGGTGACAAAAATAGACGCGCCACCGGCCCTCCTGGAGCGTAGGCCGCAGGGCCACCGGGTAGCCGCGTAAGGCTTTGGTGAGGTGGAAACGGCGCCCGCGAAAGGAGATCTCGCCTTTCTCTTGCACGCGCCGGACCTGCGCGCCCGGGCCATAGTCAATCGGCGGGAGGGCCTCGGGAAACGGGCGGGGGCTGGGGGTATAGCGGGTGGCCGGGACGGTTAAGGCTAAGGCGTCGTGGGGGCGGTCCAGGTTATAGTGGTCGCGCCAGCGATCAAACGCCTGTTGGCAGTGGGCCAGATCGCGAAACGTGCGCTGGTGGAGCAGTTCGGTTTTGAGGGTGCGATGGAAGCGTTCGTCTTTGCCCAAGGTTTGGGGATGGGCCGGCCGGGCATGACTGAGGGCAATGCCCAGGCGGAGGAGCCACACGGTCAAGGGGGTGAAGGGGCTGAGGGTGGGGGTGCCCCAGGGCGGGCCATTATCCGTCAAGATGCGGGCAGGCAAGCCATAGCGCCGGAAGGTCTGCGTCAAGTGGGTTTGGACGGTCGTGCCCTGTTCATTGGGACAGGCGTGGAGGCAGAGGGCGAAGCGGGAGCAGTCATCCAGCACGGTCAGGGGGTGGCACCGGCCGGCGGCGACGGGGAAATGGCCTTTGAAATCCATTTGCCACAGGGCATTGGGCGTGTCGTGTTCGAAACGCCGCCAGGCCCGCTTGGGGGCGGTGGCGGCGGGCGGGAGCCACCCGGCGCGGCGCAGCATCGCGGTGATGGTGCTCGGCGCGGGGACGGAGGGATAGCCCAGAGCCGGGAGCCGGGCGTGCAGTTTGCGGCCCCCCCAGGTGGGGTTTTGGGTGCGTAATTCAAGGACGGCCGCCTCGAGAGCCGCGGGGGTGAGTTGGGGCATCTGGTGCGGCCGGCGGGAGTGATCGGCGAGGCCCGCGAGGCCGTCCGTCGCATAACGGGCCAGCCATTTATAGGCGGTGGTGGGCCTGATCTCGAATTGGCGACAGAGGGCGCGGAGGGAGACCCCCGGCTGTTGGGCTAACAGCATGAATTCGTGGCGTTGAGACATGGGCGACACCTCTTTCCAAGGCATGGCGCTCCTCCTTTTGGGGTGAAGCCCTGCAGCTTAAAGTGTTCACCATGTCTCCGAACAGGTGTAAACCATGTCCCCGGTCTATACACATGGGTGAGGGGGGCATGGTCAACGAATGAGCCCCTCTACGGTTTTTCGTGATCGATCCTTCACGTCCAACCAATCACGCAACCGGTCTCCGAGGACGTTGCTGGCGAGGACCACGCCCATCAGGGCCACGCCCGGGGCGATGACCATGTGCGGGGCGACCAGCATGTACCGCGTGCCGTCCCGGATCATACTGCCCCAGGAGGCCGCGGGCGGTTGCACGCCTAACCCTAAAAACGACAGCCCGGCTTCGCCAATGACCACGCTCGCCATCCCGAAGCTGGCTTCCACGATCAGCGGGGCGCTGATGAGCGGGAGGAGATGGCGGGTGATGATGAGCGAAGGGGAGGTGCCGATCGCCACGGCGGCGTGCACGTGATCACGTTCTTTCACGGAGAGGACTTGTGCGCGGGCGAGCCGGGCGTAACCCACCCAACTCACGACCGACAAGGCAATGACCACGTTGTCGATGCCCGGTCCCATGACGCCGGCCAGGGCAATGGCCAGCAGGATTCCGGGGAAGGCGAGAAAGACATCGATGATGCGAACGAGGAGCAGATCGAGCCATCCTCCGACGTACGCGCCAACGGTGCCGAGCAGGCTGCCGAGGATCAGCGAAATACCGACCACGACCACGGCCACGAGAAAAGACGTTCTTGCCCCCACCAGCAAGCGATCGAAAATCGGTCGGCCCAGGTCATCGTACCCCATCCATTCGTCCGGGCTTCCGGACACGAGGATATGCTGCAGATCGATGGCGTTCGGCGAAAGCGGCAGCAGGGGGGCCAGGAGCGCGACAAGGGCCCAGAGCAGGATGATCGCGAGGGGTACCCGGATGCGCCTCATGGCCGGCCTCCGATCCGGAGGCGAGGGTCGACCCGTGCATAGGCCAGATCCGTGAGCACGTTCAACACCACGTAGGCCACGCTGATGCACAACACGGTGGCTTGCACCACGGGGTAATCGCGGCGGTGAATGGCTTCGACGACCAGGGAGCCGATGCCCGGCCAGGAGAACACGGTTTCGGTAATGACGGCCCCGCTGAGTAACGCCCCGAGTTGCAAGCCCACCAGCGTGATCACGGGGAGCAATGCGTTTCGTAAGCCGTGTCGAACAATGACGCTCCACTCGGGAAGCCCTTTCCCTCGCGCGGTACGCATGAAGTCTTCATTCAGGACTTCCAGGAGGGCGCTGCGAATCATGCGCGAGAGAATGGCCGCCAGTGCCGTGCCCAGGGTCAGGGCCGGCAATACCAGCGAGGCGATCCCGTCTCGCCCGCTCACGGGGAACCAGCCCAGCCACAACGCCCCGACCAGAATCAGCATGGGCCCCATCCAGAAATTGGGAATCGAGACGCCGAACAGGGCAAGCCCCATGGCCCCGGTGTCCCACGCGGTCTCTTTTTTCACGGCGGCCAGGACGCCGAGCGGAACGGCCAACAACAGGGCCACCAGGAGCGCCGCGACCCCGAGTTCAACGGTGGCCGGCAGCCGTTCGAGCAGCAGGTCGCGGACCGGACGTTTGGAGTAGAGCGAGGTCCCCAGGTCGAATTGACCCAGGTGTGCCAGGTATCGGCCGAATTGCACGTGGAGCGGCTGATCGAGTCCCAAGGCCCGTTGCAGGGCTTCTCTGTCCGCGGGGCGCGCCGATTCGCCCAACATGACTTCCACGGGATCGCCGGGAACCAGGTGGAGCAGAAAAAAGACGAGGCACACGACCCCGAGCACGACGGCGAACGCCGTCAGGACCCGTGATATGAGAAATCGGATGAACACGTTCGGTTACGACGCGTCAGGTGATGAACGGCGTATCCGCGCCAAGCCGTCATAATTGCCGTCCCTGGCCATGGTAAAGCCTTCGATTTCCCGGCGGGCGATGAAGATATGGTCTTCGTACCACAAGGGCACGTACGGCAGCGCGTCAGCCAGGTGATGCTGGAGTTGAACGTACCACCGTTGTTTGGTTTCGAGATCGGGAGCCGCACGCGCCAGGTCGATAAACGCGTCGGCCCGTGTACTGCGGAACCGGCCGCGGTTCGCCCCGTGTGGGGGAACCGACTCGCTGTGGAATACGTAATCGAAAATATCGGGGGTTTGGATGCCCACCCACGCCAGGCTGTACATCTGGAATCTTCCGGCCTTGATGTCTCCGTAAAACGTGCCCCAATCGTAACTGCGCAAGTCCACGGCAATCCCGACTCGTTGCAGTTGATGTTGAAGAATGGTGGCGAGACGGATCCGAAACGGATCGCTTGAGGTTTTGTAGACGATCCGGGCCGGATCCTCGGGGGAATAGCCGGCCTGGTGCAACAACGTTCGTGCTTGCTCCGGATCATACGTGATCGGGTCGAGATCCTGCGCACCGGCCCAATGTTCGGGCGGCAAGAGCGATTGGGCCGGTCTGGCCGCGTCGTCCAGGACGTATTGGATGATCTCTTGGCGATTGATGGCATGGGCAATGGCTCGCCGGACGAGTGCCTGTTGGGTCACGGCGTCTTCCAAATTGAATCCGAGGTACGAAAAGTTCGTGCCGGATGTTCGTTGAACCTTCAGTGTCCGGTCCTTGTCCAGGTAGTCGACGAGTTCCGGGGGCAGATCGTTTTGGAGCATGTCGATTTCTCCGGCCATCAGTTTTAACGTCCGTACCGTGGGATCCGGGACCGTGATGAATTCAAAGCGTCGTCGATCCCGAATCCTGAGAAGGTGGAGTCTCGTCTCATCCGGTCGTGCCAGGAAGGAAAACGGCCCGCTTCCGACCGGGTGTTCGTGGAGCGGATGGTGTGTGGCGATCAGGCGTGCCGGCACAATGCCGATGACGAGATAACCGGGAAAGAGCGGTTCCGGCCGGTGAAGAAAAAAATCGAGGCTCGTTTTGTTGCGAGCGGCGATGCGGTCGATGACGGCCAACGGGGCGCGATGCGGAGAGGCGTTGTCCGGATTCAGAATAAAGTCATAGGTGGCTTTCACGTCGTAGGCGGTGAGCACACTGCCGTCATGGAACGGATGATCGTTCGTCTTGAGTTGAAAGCGATAATGCGTGGGCGAGAGCTGTTCCCAATCGGCCAAGGACGGAACGGGTTCGAATGCGTCGTCGAAATCCACCAACCGGTCATAGAGC
This sequence comes from Nitrospira sp. bin75, assembly GCA_002238765.1. Taxonomy (GTDB): domain Bacteria; phylum Nitrospirota; class Nitrospiria; order Nitrospirales; family UBA8639; genus Bin75. The sequence goes on along the minus strand of MPMZ01000076.1, from coordinate 517 downwards.
AGGCGGTTGATGCGGGCTGACGTCGCATCCGTGGCAAAACGCGGATCGAGGTTCGCGGGCGCGCCGGACAGACCGAAGCGGAACGCGTCGGAAGCGGGGTCCGCACACGCCGCACCGAGAACAATGAGTGCGAGCGCACACAGTCGTTTCAGGTCGAACATTGTTTCCCCTCACCCCGGCCCTCTCCCTCAAGGGGAGAGGGAGAAAATAGTAGCGTAACCTGACGGCTAACAGAATACCCTTAAGTGTAAATTTTATTCAATCCTAAAGGTGAGGTGCGGTGCGTGCGTGAGCCCATGGTCTGTTTTGTGCTTTTTGTGCTACATTGAACACGAAAATTTCGTGAATGGTGGAGAAGCCTTAACACCAACGAAACACAGAAGAAACATAGAGCCAATAGAATTTCACGTGCAGGCTTGCGGCCCGCACCTCAAGGGATATGAAAATGTTCAGTCATTCGTTGACACGTTCGGTCTTTTTCCCCTCCTTTGTAAGGACGGGAACTTTTTCCGAAGAA
>MPMZ01000075.1 GCA_002238765.1 Nitrospira sp. bin75 | reverse complement strand
GGACAAGTCTGGCGTATCCCATCCCAAAGCCAGGGCAGGAACACCTGTCAGTACTAAAAGCAGAAAAAGGTTATGGAAATTATTGATCTGTTTAGTAGTGCAATATTACGCTAAATTTGCACTAATTAGGTACATTTTAGTGCCATATATGCATTAAATTGACGCTATTCTGCGCCATGTTGTCATTAAAAGATGATGATTTGATGCTGAAGGGATTCTAGCTTGTGGCCGGAAAGGAGTTTTTTGCTGGCGGGTGTGGGAAACGCGGGTTTGCCTTGTCATTCAATCATAGTCGTCATCCTCCTTTTCTTCATCTTCATCGTCCGGAACTTCATCATCATGACTCTGCGGCATCAGCTGTAACTGCAACGCATCATACCCTCTATAGGATGAATCTGCCATTTGCCATCCCAAAGAATTGGCGGGAGCGCCGGTCAACACCAATATCAGAAAAAAATCGAGAAATCGTTTCATCACGTACCACCTTTCTCAAATGACAGGTTCAGGCGTACAGAAGGAAAGCGACTCCGGCCTCCACCAGCAACACCGTGCCGAGCGCCATCGTGGCGAACCCCACGACGGCCTGCAGGCTGCGATGAGCCCACGTGAAAGCCTGCGCGGTCCAGGCCATAGGCACGGCGAGCAATGACGAAAGCACCGTCATGCCGGCAATCGAGCCAAGACCGAACAACGCGACGTAGAGCAGGCCCATGACCGGGTCCTGCACGGTCGAAGCAGTCAGGACCACCAACGCGGCTGATCCGGCCAAACCGTGGACCATGCCCACCAGCAGAGTCCGCAGGGGGAGCCTGCTCGCATGGCTATGAACGTGACGGTCGGGATCATGGCCCCCGTTCTCACCGAGATGGCTATGGACGTGGAAATGGCTCCGGCCGTCGGCATGCTGGTGGCTATGAAAATGCAGACGGTCGCGCCACAGGCGAAGGAGCACCTGCCCGCCCAGCAGGATCAGCATCACGCCGACGACACCTTCCAGCACCTGGGCCAGGGTGTCACCGAAGCGCAGATCCAGGAAGACAGCCGCACCGGCAAAGATCAACAAGGTCAACGAATGCCCCAGGCCCCAAACCGCGCCGTGGGCGGCGATCCGGCGAACCGATCGCGTGCCCGTGCAAAGCGACGACACAGCCGCGACGTGATCGGCCTCCAAAGCATGCTGCATGCCAAGCACAAGTCCCAGCAGAAGAATGCCCGTCATAACCTATGCCCCCGGAAAGGCATGCTGCCAATCATATGCTCTCAAGCCTCCATACAGAAGGTCTCTACTGTACGTTTCGTCGAGTTCTGTTGACAAGAGGACGGAGAACGACGCCCGGCCCCTGCAATGCCTGGTTTCATGGTCGTGGCTCTCAGGCGAAGTTGTCGCGCCGGTCTTGCGTGGCGGGTTATTGACCTTCATTGCGGCCCTATCCATAATGATCGCGTGACTGCAGGAAGGGGTGCTTGGTCATGATTGATTGGCTTGGGATTGATCACCTGTTCGAGCTGTCCCGGACGGAAGCGATTGCGGGATTCTTTACCCCGCTGGCGATCTTCGCCGTGTTTTTCCTGGCGCAGTTCATCCTGCCGGGAAAGCGGGTTCCCGGCTACGTCATCAATCCGGAAACCGGGCAACCACGCAACTATCGGCTCAACGGTCTCCTCGTATTCGTCATCGCAGAGATCGTATGGGCTCTCGAACTCACCGGGATGCCGCGTGATTGGTTCTACCTGTCCTCAATCTATGCCGTGGCCGGCGGAACGGTCTTCACCACGATCATGACGATCATAGGGGTGTTCAGCCAGCCCCAAGGCAAGTTCAAGAATCCGCTCCTGGCCCTGTGGTTTGGGCGGGCACAGGAACTGTCGTTCTTCAATGAGCGTTTCGACGTCAAGATGTATTTCTACGTCGTCGGCGGCACGATGCTGTCGCTCAACGCCCTGTCCGGGGCCGCGTATCACTACGAACGCTTCGGCGAAGACTCCAATCCGGGCGTATTCCTGTATGCGGCGTTCTTTACGTTCTACGTACTGGACTATTTCATTTTTGAGCGCGTCCAGCTCTATACTTACGATCTGATCCATGAGAACGTCGGCTTCAAATTGTTCTGGGGCGGCCTCGTGGTCTACGGGTGGCTGTTCATCCTCCCGTTATGGGGCATGACCGCGTACCCGGACCCCGGATTCTCGCCGGCATGGACGTCCGTGTGGCTCATCGGAACGACGGCGCTGTTCCTGTTCGGGTGGGGCATTTCGCGTGGCGCCAACATGCAGAAGTACGCATTCAAGCGATGGCCCGACCGCAAGTTCCTCGGGCTCATCGAGTCGGAGTACATCGAGGCCGGTGACCGCAAGATCCTGTGCAGTGGTCTCTGGGGTGTCGCCCGCCACTTCAACTACCTGGGCGAGGGGTTCCTTGCCCTGTCGATTGCCTTGGTCTTCGGCTACTTCACCAATCCCTGGGTTTGGACGTACTTTGTCTTCATCGTCTCGCTGTTTCTCTACCGTCAACTTGATGACGATCGGCACTGCGCCGAAAAATACGGCGCCGAAAAGTGGGCCGAGTATCAGGCACGGGTGAAGTATCGGATTTTCCCCGGCGTGTATTGAGAGGGCGGACAGCACCGTTCAGTCAGATCATAGCACGGCTTCACAGCCTTGATTTTCATGGCCTCGTTCACACGTTGGTGCCGGCTGTCAGTTTCAAAAAATGCCGTTTTGCTTCATTGAAGTTACTCAATATAGAGAATGATAAACTCTCAAAAACTTTTCGAGGGCAGACTCTGAACGGGGACCTGATCGAGGAGTGATGGACCCTCCATTGTCTTGTTCACGAAGATGCCGTGTGGTACTATCCGGCGATGTCCACACTCGCATTCGACACACACAAAGCAGTGAAGGCCCTCAAGGAGGCAGGGTTCGACGACTCCAAGGCCGAAGCCGTGGTCGCCACTGTGGGCGACGCCATCGGCGTCAATATCGCTACCAAAGCCGATATCGCTGAATTACACGCCGCCACCAAAGACGAAATTGCTGAATTGCGTGTCGAAATCGCCGAATTGCGCACTGCCACCAAAGCCGAAATTGCTGAATTGCGTGCCGAGATGTACCGCCTTGTATTGACAGCAGCCGTGTCGATCATTGGCTTGACGACTGGTCTCACGGTCGCACTGATCAAACTTATCCTATAGCTTTCCTTCAATATATCAATCTCTCCATTCTCTTCGCCTCTTGTCCCACGTCTTCCTATGGTGGGGTATCGGCACTCACCAGTCCACTAGTCGACGATATCAAACGGCATGTGTCACACCATTATTGACGGATGCCGGAAGGTTAACTATGGTGAAGTTGAAGCCCAGTAGGTCAGGTTAGCGAAGCGTAACCTGACATCTTTGCCGATGTTTAGCCAAATGGCAGCATAAACTCAAACACGAAGGAGTACTAATACCCCATGCCTATTCCCGACTATCAATCACTTATGCTTCCCGTCCTCAAGGCGGTGTCAGGTGGTGCGGAAATGTCGCTCTCAGATGTGAGAGACCACGTTGCCGTTCTCGAAGGACTGACTCGTGATGATCTGCGGGAGCTATTTCCCACTAGCCGCAAGCCGGTATTTATGAAGAGGATGCGTTGGGCAGTGACGGAATTGAGCCGCGCCGGGCTGGTTGAGAGGGTTCGGCGTGGTGTCTATCGGCTGACGAAGGAAGGTGAACGGCTGTTGGCTCAAGAGCCGCCCCGGATTGACCTTGAAATCCTGCGTAACTACTCGGCTTATACCGAGTGGTGGGCTGGAAAGCGCAGCCCGACGGCGGGCAGTGATGACGAGCTTGCAATGTCTGAAGATACGTCGGTCACGCCGGAGGAAACGCTGGACCGTGCTGCAAAGGAATTGCGCGATGAACTGGAGGCGGAATTATTGGAACGCGTCCTGAAAGCCAAGCCTGTCTTTCTCGAACGGGTAGTGATAGATCTCTTGCTTGCTATGGGCTATGGAGGCGGCGACCCCTCGATGGGACAGGTGACTGGGCGTCCGGGCGACGGTGGCATCGATGGCACGATTCGTGAGGACGCACTCGGTTTGGATGAGGTGTATCTTCAGGCCAAGAAATATGCCGCTGGCAATACCGTAGGTGAAAGTGATCTGCGCAATTTCGCTGGTGCAATTGATGCCGTTGGTGCAACCAAGGGCGTGTTCGTCACCACCGCCAGTTTTACGAGAACCGCCAAGGCCTATGTAGAGAAGATCTCGAAGCGCATCGTCCTGATCGACGGAAAAGAACTCGCGCGTCTCATGGTCGAGCATGATATCGGCGTTCGCCAGAAGATGCAGTATAAGGTCAAACGGATCGACGAGGACTATTTCGAGTTAGAAGACCTGTAAGCCCCATGCGTCTGTTCTGGAATGAAATTTACCCCTCTTGTCTCTGGCGTTGAAATTTGACTGTAGGAAAGTAAGTGCAATCTAAAACTCCCGTCCGTCATCCTCATGTCCGACCACAGTTCAGAAACGCAACAAGTCCTTGAATGGCCGCAAGTGCTCGATGTGTTGGCCTCACAGGCGCATTCCGCGCCGGGGGCTGAGTTGTGTCGGCGGTTGCCGTTGGAGGACACGCTCGAACTCGCGCAACGGCGCATGCAGGAGACCACGGACATGCTGGAACTGCACCATGCGCCCGTGCCGTTCCCCGCCGTGCAATTCGAAGACTCGTCACAAGCCCTGGAAAAGGCGGAAAAGGGCGGGATCCTGGACCTCCAGACGTTGCGAGCGCTTTCCGTCATGATCCATGTGGCCGGGACGGTCAGACGCTGTCTCACGGTGAATCAACAGACCGTGCCGGCCCTGTTTGCCTTTTATGCAAACCTGCCGGACCTCTCCGCATTGCGACAGGAGATCGACCGGTGCGTGAGCGAGGAAGGAGAAATGCTCGGCCAGGCTTCACCGGCCCTGGCCGAAGCCCTCCGTACGGCTCAAGGATTGAAACAACGCATCCGCCGGCGCGTGGAGACCATGGTGGCGTCCTCACGCTACCGGGAATTGCTGCAGGAACCGTATTATGCCCAGCGGGAGAACCGGTACGTCCTGCCGATCAAAGCCGAGCGCCAGCATGACATTCCCGGGATCGTGCATGATATGTCGGCCAGCGGCGCCACGGTGTTTTTGGAACCCCGTGAACTCATCGACCTGAACAACGAGATCAAAGTCGCCGAGTTGCAAGTCACCCGTGAAATCAACCGAATTCTGCAAGAACTCACGGACCGGGTTGTGGAGTACCTGCCGGACTTGCGGAGTCTGCTGCACGTCCTGACCATCCTGGACACTATCGGAGCCAAGGCGCGATTGAGTGTCCGCATGAACGGCACGCCCGTGAGTCTCAATACGGACGGGCACATTCGTCTGTGGAAAGCCCGGCACCCGTTGCTGCCGTTGACCATAGAGCAGGTGGTGGCCAACGACGTCATGTTTGAAAAGGATGCCGCCGTGTTGGTGATTTCCGGGCCGAATACCGGCGGAAAGACCGTGCTGCTGAAGCTGTTGGGCCTGTGTAGCCTGATGGTGCGGGGCGGGCTCCATCTGCCCTGCGGGGACGGCTCGGAAATGGCGTTTTTCGGGGACACCTTCGCGGACATCGGCGATGCGCAGGACCTGACCAAAGACCTGTCCAGTTTTTCCGCCCACGTCAGAAAACTCATCGACCTGCTCAAGCATATCGAACACCGCACCGGCGGCGAGTCGCCGCACACGCTGGTGCTGCTCGACGAGGTTATCAGCTCGACCGATCCCGCGGAGGGCGCGGCCCTGGCCGAAGCGCTCCTCCGCCGGTTCGCCGAACTCAATCTCAAGGTCGTGGTAACCACGCATTACAATTCCTTGAAGACCCTGGCCCTGGCGACCCCCGGGTTTCTGAACGCCAGCCTGGAATTCGACGTTAACACGCTGGCCCCGACGTACCGTTTCATCCCCGGTATCCCCGGCGGGTCCTCCGCGCTCGACATCGCCGGTCGTCTGGGCATGGACCCGTCGATCCTCGACCAAGCGTTGAGCCTGGTCCATCAGGAAGATCGCCAACTCGATCATATCTTCGCGGACCTGCAACACACTCATCAGGAATTGAAGGAAGATCGGGACGTAGCCCGGACCCAACGCGAAACAGCCGACCGCGAAGCTGAGGAGGCGCGGACGATCGCCGACCGGCTGCGCTCCGTCGAACGCGAAGAAATCAAGAAAATGAAAAAGAAGTTTCGGGAGGAGTTGGCGGCCGCGCGTGCGGAGATTCGCCGGATCACCGAGTCGTTGCAACGGCAACGGACGTGGACGCACGCGCAGGAAGCGAAAGGTCTCCTGCAACGCGTCGAGGAATCCGTGAACCAACAGACCCGGACGTCTCTGGAGACCCTGCCGGTGGAATCGCTCGAAGAAGGCGACGTCGTGGAAATCGCCAACCTGGACACGCTGGGGCGGTTACTCGAAAAGCCGGAAGGCAAGAAATCCGTTCGGGTGCAGGTCGGGGCTTCCGAGATGTCCGTCCACGTCAACAGGCTCGTCGGAATCGGAAAAGGGGAGGGGATGCCGCCGCCGGTCTTGACCCCGGCGAAACCCGCACCGGGCTCAGGGAAACCCGGCCGGTCCGGCGTGGACGCGACGTCGGGCGCAACGGCGACGGGTTTCGCCGGGATCGACCTGCGTGGGCACACCGCGGAAGAAGCGCTTGAACAACTGACGGCACAGTTGGATCAGGCTTTGCTGTCCAATGCGAAATCCGTTCGGATCATTCATGGGCACGGGACAGGAAAGCTCAAAGTCGCGATTCGGGAATTTCTCTCGCAGTCGGCCTACGTCGCGGAGTTTCGACCGGGGGCGAAGGAAGAAGGCGGAGACGGTGTGACGATGGCAGAGTTGACCTAGCCTGGTGAGAAATCCGGGCTAACCCGTCACGACCTTCGAGGTTCCGGTTCATTCGCCAGGGCAATGGCGACGTTGCGCTGGAATCCTGAAAACTTCGCGCGCCGGATAGGGGAGCGGGCAAAGGTCCGGGAAAATTCTTCCTCGCTCAAGGCCGAGAGCCTGGTCAGGTTCGGACCCTGCGTCAGGTCGGTGGGATACACGGCCGGTTCGTCCGTCGCCGGAGCGAAGGCATTGTACGGGCAGACGTCCAAACAATCATCGCAACCGAAGATGCGGTTGCCCATGCGGGTTTGAAGGTCCCGGTCCAACGAAGGCCGGTCGCCACGGTATTCGATCGTGACGTACGACAGACATTTCGTGGCATCGACGACGTAGGGTTCGTCAATGGCTCCGGTCGGACAGGCGTGAATGCACAGCGTGCAGGTCCCGCACAGATCGCTTCCGGGTTCATCGGGTTCCAACTCCGCGGTGGTGAGGATTTCTCCCAGCAGCAGCCACGAGCCGAAGGACGGGGAGACGAGATTGGAATGTTTGCCGATCCACCCCAAGCCGGCTTGCTGCGCCCAGAATTTCTCCATGACCGGACCCGTGTCCACGTAATGGCGCGTGGAACAATCCGGCTCAAGCGATTTGAGCACCCGTTCCAGGTGTTTGAGTTTTTTCTTGAGCACGCGATGGTAATCCGCACCCCAGGCATACCGGGCAATACGTCCGTTGCCTCGCCGTTCATCAGGAACCGCGTCGGTCCAGTAATTGAGCCCAAGGGAAAGAATCGAACGGCAGTTCGGCAAGACCTGCGTGGGGTTGGCTCGCCGTTCGGGGTTGCGTCCCATCCACGCCATTGTGCCGTGATAGCCTTGGGTCAACCAATGCCGGAGGCGTTCAAATAGATTTGTCCGGGGACGACTTGCCGAACCGGAGTCCTGATCCGGCTCAGACGCCGGGACACGGGCAATACCCACCGCGTGAAATCCCTGCTCTAGCGCGGCTTGTTTGAGAAGCTGGGTAGTCGACGACACGAAAGAGACCCCTCTTTTTCTTCTGTGATCCCTGTAAATGTTCAGTCATTCGTTGACAAAATGAGAAGCTGATCAGACGAGGCGAAAGAAGAAAGAAGTGTGGTCTTGTCCCTCCCCTTTGTAAGGGGCGTGTATAGACCGGGGACATCATTAACGGGTGTTCGGGGACATGGTTGACACATTGTGAGTTATTCTGCGGGCTGTTGCAAATCAAGCTTGCGGATATATTGGTGACAAAAATAGATCTGCCAGGGCCATCCTGGGGGGTGGGCCGCAGGGCGACGGGGTACCCGCGTAAGGCTTTGGTGACCAGGAAGAGGCGCCCGCGAAAGGAGATTTCGCCTTTGCCTTGCACGCGCCGGACCGGCGCCTCCGGGCCCTAGTCAATCGGGGGGCGCGCCTCCGGGAAGGGGCGGGGACTCGGGATATAGCGCGTGGCCGGGACGGCGAGGGCTAAGGCGTCATGGGGGGGCGCCAGGTTATAGTGGTCGCGCCAGCGGTCAAAGTGCTGTTGACAGTGAGCCAGATCGCGAAAGGGGCGCTGGTGGAGCAATGCGGCCTTGAGGGTGCGATGGAAGCGTTCGTCTTTGCCCAACGTTTGGGGGTGGGCGGGCCGGGCATGGGTGAGGCCAATGCCCAAGCGGATGAGCCAGACGGTCAAGGGGGTGAAGGGGCTGAGGGTGAGCGGCACGCCCCAAGGCGGGCCATTATCCATCAACAGGCGGTGGGGCAAGCCATAGCGGCGGAAGGTCTGCGTCAACTGGGCTTGGACGGTGAGGCCCTGTTCATTGGGACAGGCGTGGAGGCAGAGGGCGAAGCGAGAGCAGTCATCCAGCACGGTCAGGGGGGGGCAGCGGCCGGCGGCTAGGGGGAAATGGCCTTTGAAATCCATTTGCCATAAGGCATTGGGGGGGGCGTGTTCGAAGCGCTGCCAGGCCCGCTTGGGGGCGGCGGCGACAGGCGGGAGCCCCCCGGCGCGACGCAAGATCGCGGGGATGGTGCTCGGCGCGGGGACGGTGGGAGCGCCCAGGGCCTGGAGCCGGGCGTGCAGTTTGCGGCCGCCCCACGTGGGGTGCTGGGTGCGCAACTGCAGGACCGCCGCTTCGAGCGCGGCGGGGGTGCGCTGGGGCATCTGGTGCGGACGGCGCGAGCGATCGGCGAGGCCAGCCGCCCCGATGGCGGCATAGCGGGCCAACCATTTATAGGCGGTCGGGGGACTGATCCCAAACCGGCGACAGAGGGCCCGGAGGGAGGTTCCTGGCTGCTGGGCGAACAGCATGAATTCGTGACGTTGAGACATGATCGACACCTCTTTCCAAGGCATGGCGCTCCTCCTTTTGGGGTGAAGCCCTGCAGCTTAAAGTGTTCACCATGTCTCCGAACAGGCGTAAACCATGTCCCCGGTCTATACAGGGGAGGTCAGGTGGGGTAGAGGCTTTGGCGCTTACTTTCAATCCTTATAGACTTTTCTCGGTTGGGTGGTCATGGGCTGACTGTCGCCACACGCAAACATCACGCTGAACCGGGCAGAACAATTATCCGTACCGCACGGGCCGCAGGAGCCGACGATCCTGGTTTTCCAGTCGGTTTTGTCTTCATCGATGGCACAACTCGTCTTGCCGCCCTTGGAAACGTCAATCCATGGATCGTCATACCCGGGAAAGTTTGCGACCGTACATCCTGAAGGAATCGGCACCTCGCACGTGCGGCCCTGCTCTCCTTTGACCATGCCCAGGTTGCAGATTGATTCAGTCCGGGGTTCGGCATAGGCCACGACGCCACCCATGAACAGGATTCCGTTTGCAACGAGTGTTAGAGACAGTGCCAAATGTTTCATCATGCCAGTCCTCTTTCGATTCTTTGATCCAGGAAACAGCGGAGTTGCCCCTACCATAGAACGCTTCGATCACAAGAGCAAGTACTCTCTTCCGGGAAAGGATCGAGGGGGGAGGTCTTTTATTCCCCTCCTTTGTAAGTGTATAGACCGGGGACATGGGTAACACCTGTTCGGAGACATAGGTAACACCTGTAAAGTGCATGGTTCACCCCCAAATCGAAAGGGAGCCCGCCCATGCCATGGAAAGAGGTGTCCACTATGTCGC
>MPMZ01000074.1 GCA_002238765.1 Nitrospira sp. bin75 | reverse complement strand
CCGCTGCCGGTCTTTTATTCGTTGGGCTTTTTCGGCATGAACGTCGCCATCGATTTCAACCACGAGTGACTGTCCCGGACAAAAGAAGTCGACGATAAACGGACCGATGGCATGTTGCCGGCGAAACTTGAAGAGGTGACATTGTTTGGAACGGAGTTTGGTCCAGAGAAGCTTTTCGGCGGGAGTCATGTCCCTCTGAAGTCGCCGTTTCTGAACCAGAGTTCTTGGGAATCCTTGTTGTGTTCGTTGATCGTGCGCCATGGCTATTCGGCTCTACCCCACCTGGCCTCCCCTTACAAAGGGGAGGGAAAGAATACTGTCGCCGCCGACGCAGGCTGCCTATTCTGTCAACGAATTACGGAACACATACAGGGATGACAGTTATAGCGCGCCATCGAACGTGAAAATCGACATTACGCGACAATTTATGCAAATCATTAGAAAACAACGACTTATGGGGCAGGTTGAGTGGCAGAAAAACGGCACGCGACAATAGATGATAATGTGCCTACGTAGAATGGTCTAAAAGTGCGACAAGTATGTGAGAAATTGAGAATGGAAAGTTGAGTGGAAACAATGACTTGCGATTTTTCTCATTGAGAATGTCACTCAACAAATGGCGGGTTTTTTGATTTTGAGAATTTTTTTTTCTCAAAATCATCACTGAGCGGCAAGCGCCTTCGCAGCCAGTGCCCACATTCTGCGAGACTCGGGGCGATTGGCGCTGCGCTGATACATCCTGGCTTTCTTCGGCGTGATGACCGCCCAGAAGGGCTGCTGCTGTTTTAGGACTGATTGCCGGGTCCGCTTCAACAACGAGATCGGGCCCGTCCCCTTCAAGCCCTGCTTGGCAAAGTGCGCGATCTCCGCGTCAATCGCGGCGAGGGCTGCGGCCTTCGGATCCACGACCGGTTCGTGTAACGCCTCGACCGCGCCAAACTCGATCATGTTGGAATACGTCGCCGGCGCGTTCCCGGTCTTGGGCTGATGCTCGATGACCAGTTGCCACGGTCCTTGCCCGGGCAAGTCGATTTCCGCCACCTGTAACGGCGTGCCGGCCTGGGCGAACGCTCGACCGGTGCCGGCATGCGTCCCATAGATTTGCGTCCAGGTCACGCGCCGGCCTGTCCGGACATAGCGACCCCGTACGTAGGAGCCGTCCTGGTTTCTGACCCACTTCCGATTGACCCGCTTGAACTCTTTCCCGTTGGGATCGTCCACCCACTGCCAGGAGCCCCACGGATCATCCTTGATAGGCTGATGGCCGTGCACGCGCTTGGACCGGGCCAAGAGCCGATAGTTGTTACTCCGGGGGCCGTTGAATTGCAGAATCGGGCCGCGTGCGTTCACGACTCGGAGATTGCCGAGCACGGACGGGCGAGTGACCATTTTGTTGGCGTCAACAAGATGGTCGTCGGACGGGGATAGCACCGTTTTCGGCGTGGTCATCACGGCGCACGTCGTCAGAAGTTTCCCCAGGGCCAAGGCTTCCTTCGCGTCCACGGTCAACCCATACGCGGTCTTCACGTCGATCACGCGCTTGGCGAACCAACATTGATTCTGTGCCGGCTGCCATTCTGCGGCATCCTTCCCGCTCTTCTCGTACCGGTTTAACCTAGGAGAGGCCAACGTGAGATTTCGCAGGTCACTCGCAAAGCGTTTCTTTGTGGCGCGATCGGCGGCACAAAGCCCGGAGTCATGTGCTTCGGAGATGGAGACAATATGCTCGATGTCTGTTTCCTGCTTCGACGCAAAGGTTTCCTCGGTATAGGGCGACCAGATCTTCCCTTCGCGCTCGATGATCTTGTCTTCGACGGACTGATTGTAGCGGTAGTGTTCGCGATTATATGGCGTACACCGATTTTCTGGCGTAACCGTTAAACCCTCCCACTTTCCCGCTCCGGCTGGCGAGAACCACGAAAGCGCGACTATCGCGACCAAGGCGACCGCCCCCATGAATCTGTTGATGTTCCGCATATTTATTGTTCTGGTGGGTAGACTACGGCTCTCACGGCCGCATCCTTGGCTTCCAGCAGTTTCCGGAGCGCGGTGGTTTTTTCCGGTCCATCCGGGACGCTCTTATGTATCTTCCAGGCGGCTTCACAGATAGTCTTCGAGGGTTGCTGTAGCTCTGGTTTTAGGTGTGTAAATTGGAAGAACCGCATATCTACCATAGCTGCCTCCTCTTCGGTAATCTGACCCCGCAATTCAATCCTGTGTGCTTTCCTGTGGCTCGGCCGCAATCACATTCAGAATCTACTCTCGGAGTTCCTGAATGTATTCTTGCCACCCATTGCGGGTGCCCTGCCGTTGGTCTACTTGCGGTGATCGTCAAGCCAAGCGACGATTTTGACCAATTTCTTTTTGCCGATACCGTTGACCCGTTCAAGATCGGCCTGTGTACCGGCGTTGAGATCGACGGGACCGGAACAGGCCAAGCCCGAGCCGGCGAAAGCAGTAAGCAGGACCAGCACCAAGAGGCCGGCCAAGATCGGGGTGTTGTGGATCCGTTGAAGCATTCTCATTGTAAGCCCTCCTTTGTGGTTGTGAGAGTAATACCTATCATTTAGGATGGTATCATAGATCAAAACACTTGTCAAGCGATTTTTTCACTTTTCTCCAATAAAAATAAAGGCTTACAGCGATCAGTATGATTTGCCTTCGGGGATGAGAATTTGAGAATGGTTTGTAATTGAGAATGGTTTGTAATTGAGAATGGTTTGTAATTGAGAATGGTTTGTAATTGAGAATGGTTTGTAATTGAGAATGGTTTGTAATTGAGAATCCTACCCCCGGGGCCGTGGCAATTCTGACGCGCCTTTCCTGCCCGGGGCGGTCGCCCCCACTCCTGTTCGGGGCCGTGGCGCAGCTCGCGGACTCGCCGCACCCCGCGCCCCTGGTGGGTCGGGCTGACCTGGTGGGCCGCTCCCTCCCCTCCGCTGTTCGGGGCCGTGGCGCAGCTCGCGGACTCGCCGCACCCCGCGCCCCCAGTCGGTTGACTATTTGACGCGGTTACTCCACTCGGCACCGCTTCCACGTCAGCGATCACGTCTCCTTCGGCGATCACGTCCACGTCGGCGACCGCGTCTCCCTCGGCGATCACGTCCACGTCAGCGATCACGTCTCCCTCGGCGATCACGTCCACGTCGGCGACCGCGTCTCCCTCGGCGATCACGTCCACGTCGGCGACAGATCCCATTGCCGGCTTTGCGGCGAATGGGTCTGTGGCGAGTGGAGTGATGCTGAGTGGAGTGATGGCGAGGAGAGTGATGCTGAGTGGAGTGATGGCGAGGAGAGCGGTGGCGAGTGGAGTGATGGCGAGGAGAGTGATGGCGAGGAGAGTGATGGCGAGGAGAGTGATGGCGAGGAGAGTGATGGCGAGGAGAGTGATGCTGAGTGGAGCGGTGCCGAGTGGAGTAACCGCGTCAAATAGTCAACCGACTGGGGGCGCGGGGTGCGGCGAGTCCGCGAGCTGCGCCACGGCCCCGAACAGCGGAGGGGAGGGAGCGGCCCACCAGGTCAGCCCGACCCACCAGGGGCGCGGGGTGCGGCGAGTCCGCGAGCTGCGCCACGGCCCCGAACAGGAGTGGGGGCGACCGCCCCGGGCAGGAAAGGCGCGTCAGAATTGCCACGGCCCCGGGGGTAGGATTCTCAATTACAAACCATTCTCAAATTCTCATCCCCGAAGGCAAATCATAACAGTCACAAATCCACGTTCTCCGCGACTTGCCAGTCCTGCGGGTTCGTGGAACCGGCGCGTATGAGGTGGAGCCGTGAGACGAGCACGGCGCCCGGCAGGTCCGGGGGCAGGGTTTTGATGATCTCCTGCTTCACGGTTTCGGAAAATACCCCGTACAAGAGACTGACGTGCGGATCGAAGGCATTCGCCGGTTGTGCGTCGAAGATCTGCGTGGCCTGACGATGCGCCTCCAGGAGAGTCGGAGACGGCTCCGCCGGAAGAAAGAGGCAGCGAAAGTAGTGCGCCTCATGGCCCGGCTCCCGGAGCCGAACCTCGAAGGGTTGAAGCGCGCGCGCCAACCGGTGCGTGCGATCGACCACATCCCCCTCCTCGCCTTCGAGTCTCCCGAGCAGGGTGAGATGCGGGTCGAATTGCGGACTTCGATACCGGACGCTCAGGTCGGCGATCACGCCGGCGAACCGGTCGTACGCCACCCCCGCCGGGACAAGCCACACATGAAACATACTCACGGGCGATCTTCGATGGCTTACTCCACGGTCACGCTTTTCGCCAGGTTTCGCGGGCGGTCCACGTCGATGTTGCGGAGCGTGGCGATATGATACGCCAAGAGTTGCAGCGCGGCGGTGAAGGGGATCGGCGAGAGTAAGGCATGGGTGTTGGGAATCCTGAAGACGCAATCGGCCAGGGCTTCCAGTTCCTGTTCGCCCTCACTCACGAACGCCATGACCGGCGCGCTCCGCGCCTTGACTTCCATGAGATTGCTCACGGTTTTTTCGTATAACCGGTCCCGGGGGGCCAGCACGACCACCGGCATGTCTTCGTCGATCAGGGCAATGGGACCGTGTTTCATTTCACCCGCGGCGTACCCTTCCGCGTGGATGTAGGAAATTTCCTTGAGCTTCAGCGCGCCTTCCAACGCAATCGGATAGTTGATCCCGCGTCCGAGATAGAGAAAGTTGTTCTTCCGGTAGAACCGTTTCGCCATGGCCATGAATTCGGCTTCCCGCCTGATGACGCCTTCCACGTGTCCGGGCAGGGCCATGAATTGATCCAGCCACCATTGCCCGTCTTCCACGCCGAGGATTTGGCGCACTCTCCCCACGTGCAAGGCCAGGAGGTACAGGGCCATGACCTGACCGGTGAAGGCTTTGGTCGAGGCCACGCTGATCTCCGGGCCGCACCGGGTGTAGATCACGCCGTCGGATTCCCTGGCCAGCGTACTGCCCACGACGTTCACGATCGACAGGACGTGCGCCCCCAACCGCCTGGCCTCCCGGGCGGCCGCCAGCGTATCCGCGGTTTCTCCCGATTGCGAAAGGGCGATGAACACGTCCCCCGCCTGCACCATCGGGTTGCGATACCGGAATTCCGAGCCGATATCGACCTGGACCGGTGTATGAACGAGTTCCTCCAACAAATATTTTCCGACCAGGCCCGCGTGCCAGGACGTTCCGCACGCGACGATCCAGATCGACCGGGCGTCCCGCAACTGGCCGGGCGTAATCGCCAGATCCGGCAGATCCGCTTCACCCGAGTCGTAACTGTAGCGACCCCGCAGCGTATCCAGGATGGTTTGCGGCTGCTCATGGATTTCCTTGAGCATGAAGTGCGGGTACCCGCCTTTTTCCGCGGCTTCCGCGTTCCAGTCGATCTGCACCTCGTCCCTGTAGACGGGTTGGCCTTCCGCCCCGGTCACCGTCACGCCGAGCGGCGTCAACGTCCCGACGTCCCCGTCTTCCAGATACGTCACGTGGCGGGTATGGGCGAGTAACGGCGTCACGTCGGAAGCCAGAAAGACGGCTTTGTCACTGTGTCCCACAACCAGCGGACAACCCGACTTGGTCACCACCAGGGTCCCGGGTTCGCTCACGCACATGCCGGCGATGGCATAGCTCCCGTGCAGTTCCCGCACCGTCGCGCGAAACGCCTGCTCCAGGGAGTGCCCCTCTGCCATGTGAAACGCCAACAGATGGGCGATCACTTCGGTGTCCGTCTCGGATTCGAACCGGTACCCCGCGTGTTCCAGGCGGCGTTTGTGGGACAGGTAATTTTCAATGATGCCGTTGTGCACGATGACGACGTTGCCGGACCGATGGGGGTGGGCGTTCTGTTCCGACGGTTTGCCGTGCGTGGCCCATCGGGTATGTCCGATCCCGATTGTCCCGGAGAGGTGTTCGTCTTGCAGCGCCTCTTCCAGTTGCCGCAATTTGCCGACGCTTCGCCGGATCTCGATCCGGCCATGCTGCAACACGGCGATCCCCGCGGAATCATAGCCCCGGTATTCCAGCCGCCTGAGGCCCTCCATGAGCACCCCCGCGGCATTGTCGTCTCCGATATATCCTATGATTCCACACATGCGCTGTTTGTCACCTAAATGGCATCATTTCTGCTCACTTCTGTCACCTTTTAGCATACTTTCAGCATCAGAATTGCGCATTTTTACATCTTACGGAATACAGGTGTAGTCATTTCCCCCTCACCCTGCCCTCTCCCGCCAGGGGAGAGGGTGGCCCCTTTGAACCTTTTTTTCTTCCGCGGGAAGAGGAAGTGGACTTCCGGGCGGGTGGCGTCTTTTCCGAAAAGCCGGCTCGCCGCTTGGCCGCCCACTCTTCACGAGTGACCTGCGGGCTCCTCGATAACGCGAGCGCATCCGCGGGCACGTCTTGTGTGATCGTCGAGCCGGACCCCACGACGGCTCCCTTCCCCACCCTGACGGGCGCGATCAGTTGCGTATCGCTGCCGATGAACGCCTCATCCTCAATGATGGTTTGTTCTTTTTGGTATCCGTCATAATTGCAGGTGATGGTCCCCGCCCCGATGTTGACCCGCTTCCCCACGGACGTATCACCCAGATACGTCAGATGATTCGCCTTGGACTCTGCACCCAGTTCCGTGTTTTTCAATTCGACGAAATTACCCACTTTCGATTGTTTCCCGAGTACCGAACCGGGACGAACGTGCGCGAACGGCCCGACCGTGACCCGGTCCTCGACGACCGCACCGTCCACCACGGAACTGTCCTCGATGGTGACGGCATTTCCCACCACGCTGTTCGTCATCCGGGCATGGGATCGAATGACGCAGCCGGCCCCGATTTTCGTTTGCCCTTCCAACGTCACGCCCGGGTACAGCACGGTGTCCGCACCGATCGTGACCGCCTCATCGATCGACGTGGTCCAGGGATCGAGCATGGTCACGCCGGCCTTCAACCATCGCGTCCGGATACGGTGCCGCATGATCTGTTCGACACCGGCGAGGTCTTCCCTGGTGTTGACGCCGATGCATTCCGAAGCGTCGGCGGTCTTCAGGCACGCCACCCGGCGACCCTCGTCCACGGCCAGACCCACGATATCGGTCAGATAATATTCCCCTTGCGCATTCCGCGCGCGCACCCGGGCCAACGCCCGAAACAGAAACGACGTTTCGACCACGTAGGTTCCGGCGTTCACTTCGCGGATGGCGCGCTCGGCCCGCGTGGCGTCCGGCTCTTCCACCACCTTGACGACGTGCCCCTTGTCGCCTCTCACCACGCGGCCATAGCCGCTGGGGTCGGACACCTCCGTACTCAGCATGGTCAGGGCGGCTTTGTCTTTTTCATGACGGGCCAACAACCGCTTCACGGTCGCTCGACCCAGCAGAGGCGTGTCCGCGTTCAGGATGAGGCAATGCCTGCTCGCGACCTTCCCGCTCGGCATCAGGATGGCTTGGGCTTGTTGCACCGCATGCCCCGTTCCCAGTTGGTCGGGTTGCAGGACCGTTTCGAACGGGTCGAGTTCTGCTTTGGCTTGTTCCAGAAAGGCCCGGACCCGGTCGGCCTGGTGTCCGATGACCACCGCCACGCGCGCGTCCGCGACCCGTCCGGCCAATGAGACCGTGTACCAGAGCAGGGGTCGCCCGGCCACGGGGTGTAACACCTTGACCGTTTGGGACCGCATGCGTTTCCCCCGGCCCGCTGCGATGACAATCGCGGAAAACTTTTTCATGGATGGTGCCTCATGGTGAGGCGTGCGGAAACGGTCGAGGCTATCCCGTCCTGACTTCGACCTTCCGTTCGGGAAAGGCGGAAGGCTCGCGAGCCGGATCGAAGGTCGGCACGTTCATGGCTTTCCCGGAAGAATAGAGCCCGCCCGAAACGATTAATTTCATGGCTTCCTCCACGCTCATGTCCACGGACACCACTTCCCGTTCCGGGACCAACAGGAAATACCCGGACGTGGGATTCGGCGAAGTCGGGACGTAGACGTGAACCAGGGGTTCCGGCGCCAAGGATTGCACCTCTTCCCTGGTTTCTCCGGTCACAAAGGCCAAACAATAGTTTCCGTCCTTGGGGAATTGAATCATCACCACTTTGTTGTATTTCTTCCGCTGTTTGAACGACAGGATATCCATCATCGATTTCAGGGTCGCGTAAATCCCCCGGACCACGGGCACCCGTTCCAGGAACTCTTCCCACCGTTTCACCAACCGGCCCCCGAGATAGTTCGTCCCCATGAACCCCGCGAAGAGAATCAGGAAGAGCAACGTCAGGATCCCCAACCCGGGCACGTAGTAGTCTTCGGTCACCACTTCGGCCAGCATGTTCCCCAAAATGCTGTCCACGGTGACGAACAGGGTTTTGAGGACGAGCACCGTCCCCCAAATAGGCGTAACCACCAACAGGCCCGTCAGAAAATATCGTTTGAATGACGTGCTGGACATGGCGAATCGAATGTTACAAACCCGGTGCATTTCCTGCAACCCTTTTTCTTGCGAATATCAACGGGTTAGATTACGATGCGCCGTGGAAAATCGGAGATCGCCAGGCACCCCGCCCGCGTCACAACGTCCCCGTCGAAAGGGCCTCTTCATCACGTTCGAAGGGATCGAAGGGAGCGGCAAATCCACCCAATCCCAGGCGCTCGCCCAATACCTCCGAGACAAAGGCTTTGAGGTAATCGAAACACGTGAACCCGGCGGCACCCCCGTGGCCGAACACATCCGGGAAGTGTTTCTTCGGCCCGCGCGCACACGTCACGCGGACGATCCACTGGTTCCGGAATGCGAAGTCGCCCTGATCCTGGCGGCCCGCAGTCAACACGTCGCCGACCGGCTCCTGCCGGCCTTGGAACACGGGGCCGTAGTCGTTTGCGACCGCTTTTCCGACTCGACGATGGCATACCAGGGGTACGGCAGAGGAGTACCTTTGCGCGAGTTGCGGTCCCTCACGCGTTGGGCTGCCAAGGGCTTGACTCCCGACGCGACCTTTTTGTTTGATTTGCCCGTGGCCCAAGGGTTGCGGCGGCGACTGAACAGCACGGACGTAAATCGCCTGGATCAAGAAACCCCGGCGTTCCATCAACGCGTGCGGAACGGATTCCTGAGCCTGGCCCGACAAGCACCGCGACGGATTCATACGATCAATGCCCGCCGGTCGACCCAGGCGATTGCCCGGCAACTGATCACGTTGATCGACCCCCTGCTCGAACAGGGTCTGAAGAAACAGCGCCTGACGGTCAAGCATTCGTAACTCCCTATGCCGTTTGCAGACGTCATCGGTCAGGACGGACCGAAAAGGAAAATCAGAACGGCGCTGGCCCGGGAGGCCATCGGCCATGCCTACCTCTTTTCGGGAGACGACGGCATCGGCAAACGCCTCATGGCCTTGCGGTTCGCGCAAGCCCTCTCCTGCGAAGCTCCGCCCTCCCCCTCTCAACCGGACTCCTGCGGCTCCTGTCGAGCCTGCGAGCAAATCGTCTCCGGGGCCTGGCCCGATCTGTTGATCATCGAACCCGAGCAGGATAAGGCCAACCCGCAAATCAAAATCGACCAGGTCCGCGAGATTGAACGTCACGTGATCTACCGGCCGCTGTTGAGCACGCGCAAGATCTGTGTCATCGACGATGCCGACCGCCTGACCGCCAATGCCGCCAACGCATTTTTGAAAACACTCGAAGATCCTCCCGACCACAGCCTGTTTATCCTGGTGACCAGCCGGCCCTTACGCCTGTTGGCCACCGTGCGGTCCCGCTGTTTGACCCTGAAGTTCTCGCCCGCGACGCCCACGCAATTCGAAGGAGCCCTGGCCCTGAAGCAGGCCATGGCGATCGAGGACGCCAGGTTTCTTTCTCAGGTGTGTGGCAACCGTATCGGGGTGGCCCTGCGCACGGATCTTTCCCAACTGCGCAGCCGCCACGATCAATTTCTTGAATTATGCCAAGCCGAGACCCTCGCCCATGCCACGGCCGTGCTCCAACGGGCCGAAGACCTCTCGAAATCCCAACCCTTCCCGGACGTGATCGACTGGCTCGCGCACGGCCTGCGCGACGTGCTGCTGGTCACTCTCGGAACCGGGCCGGACCACCTCTTGCACCAGTCACACATTCCGTTGCTGGAACACGTCGCCGAATCCTTGACCCCGGCGGACGTCGTGGAACTCCTGGAGTTTCTGCAAACCCTGGAACAGGCTCCCACGCAAAATTTGAATCTCCAACTCTGCCTGGAAACTTTCCTGTTTCGCTTTCATCAAACGATTCACCGTGACGCCGCCTGACCAACATGATATGTATTGCAGACAGGCAAAGTCTCGGCGCCCGCGGGCGTGGCTGCGCCGCAGTCCCGAAGATTCTACATGGGGGCGAGGACTGTCTGAGCGAAGCGAGTTCCGCAGCCCAACGAATCAGGACTGGGGCAAAGGCACCCGGAGGGCCACGCCCGGGCGCCAATGGTTTTGGGTCCTTTTGCCGAAACAAAAGAACCTCGTCGTGCGGGGGCGAAACCCCGCACAAAAAAAGAAAGACCCTGGATCCCCGATCAAGCCGGGAATTGTAAATGTTCAGTCATTCATTGACACGTTCCGCTGTCTCCTTCTGTGCCTCAGTGCCCCTCCTTTGTAAGGAGGGGCAAGGGGAGGTAGAAGATGTGGCAGGAACAGCGCAAACCCTATGCCCCATGGACGCGTGGCTCTACCCCACCCCCGCTTTTGCGGGGGCATGCCTAGCTCGGCCTCCCCTTACAAAGGGGAGGGAAAAGAGAGCCCTTCTTTCTGGTTCCCACTTTGTGGGCAGTTCCTCATTCTGTCAACGAATGACTGAACAC
>MPMZ01000008.1 GCA_002238765.1 Nitrospira sp. bin75 | reverse complement strand
AAGCATCGGCTGATCCGGCCCTATCATCCGCAGACGAATGGGATGGTCGAACGCTTTAACCGGCGGTTGAGCGAGGCCTTCCAGAGTCAGCCACCGCTTCGGCCCCATTGCCGTAATCGGTTTCGGACCCACGCCGAGCGGAACGCGTTTCTCACGCGGTTCGTGGACAATTATAATCGGACGCGGTTAAAGTGCCTCAACTATCAGACGCCCTTGCAACTCCTCCAGAATCACACGGGATAGTACAAGTGGTTTGTTGTGGATCATATGCACGGGGTGAGGCGTCAGAGCAATCGGACATCGACTACGTCATAGTGTTCGACAATACAGAAACGGCCCCTGATCTGAGAGAGCGCGTTCGTTCCGAAATCTGCAGCATTGTCCCCAACGGTCCATCGGAGGATGGCGCCTTTGGTAAGCCATTCAGTCGCAACGAAATTCTTGCCAACATCGGAGGAAACGTCGACAGCAACAAGAACATCACGCGGCGGATATTGTTGCTCCTTGAAGGGGAGTGGCTGTTCAACAAAGATGGGCTGCGAGGTTTCCGACGAGAGATACTGGATTGCTATATTGGCGAAGGCATGACAGATCACCAGTTGGCGTTGTTTCTGCTGAATGACATCATCAGATACTACCGTAGCGGTCGACTACGAGTTCAAAATTTCCGGGAATGACAGCCCGAAGCCGTGGGCAATCCGAAACATCAAGCTCGTTTTCTCTCGGAAGCTTCTCTGCGCGAGCGGCTTGTTCAGCATTGCCATGACGGTCGATCGTGCACGGGACGAAAAGATCGAAATGCTGGAGGACTTGTTCGACTGTCCCGTTATGGAACGAATGATAAAGATATGCGGTAAAGCTGCTATGGAGCCGGTTCTAACCAGCTATAATTGTTTCCTAGAAAAGCTGGAAGACCTTAAAACCAGAAAATGCTTGGAGACGTTGGAGATTGAGAATCGAGATAATCGAACCTTTCGAGAGATCAAGAACGAAGGTCATCACTTCACAAGGGAATTGCTGAAGGTGTTCGAGAGCACCTTCGATTCGACTCATCCGATCCACCGGGCTGTAATATTTTAATCCGTCACTACACAGATTTTCACAAGTTTCCTGAAATTCAAGTGTAAGTTTCCCTGTCAATGAGATAATTGTAATCGAGGATCCAGGGTCGTTGTCTTGGGATTTTGCCGGATTGCGTTGCGCTGATCCGGTCTGCAGCTTGCCAGTCTATCTTTATGAGGAAGCCGGCTTGAATTTGCCGGCGGCTCTCATCTGCTGAAAAGCTCTCGACACGTCGCTCAACTCTTCAGCCGCCTACAAACGTTCGCGTATCGTCAGACGCAGGGCGCGTCGAATTTGTTCGCGCCGGCTGTCTTCCCATGTGGCCAACGCCCAGCGTTTTTCAGGTAACTGGTCAACTCCGACGCTCCTCATTCAAGATGATTTCCAGGTGTTCGATGTCATCGAGGTCCCGTGGTCTGTTGGTGATCTTTTTCATTTCAATTAGTAGACCGTAGGTCGGGTTAGCCGAAGGCGTAACCCGACGACTCATCGTAATTTGCCGGCTACTAGCCGGTTCAAGCTGACCCCGGATTCAGCCGCCTGAATGGAGAGCATCCGGTGCGTTTCCGGTGGAACACGTACCATGAACTTTCCACTGTAGTTTTTCAGCGCAATGGGTTCGGGTGCGTCCTCTTTGTTCCTTCGCATATCTCTGAGGCAGTCCTTGACAAGCCGTCGAATGCCTTCTAGCGCTTTCTCCGGTGACGTGTCAAGCCAACTTAGGCCGGGAAACTCGGCGCATAAACCCACGTGCTCCCGATCTTCTCCAGACCACGTGACCCGGTACGTGTAACGATCATATGTTTTGGTCATGATTCGGCCTCCAAACGATCTATCGCCCGCAGAACCTGGCGGACTTGGTACGGTTTGGCCATGTCCTTGGCGTTTTGAATGTTGACGCGAGGGTCGCCTTGCCATGGCGTTTTGTACACCCTGTGGCTGGACCCCGTGTGTCTTGGTTTTCCAAAAAAGTAATTGCAGATTGTACACAACTCATCGAAACGAATACCTCTTGGATTTCGCCTCATTCGAACGAGCGTGTCTTCAATGTTTGCCATCGTTCGCTATATAGTATCACTAATGATACTTTTTTCAAGGGTGTCGAACGTTTGTGCTGCGAGGTGTCGGAATTCGATATGAAAACTGTTTCGGAAATGGGCTGCTCTGAGGGAGGGCGGGTTACACTCTTGTCGGATTACGCTCCGCTAATCCGACCTACTGCGGGCGGCCAGGCGTAAGGGTTCCAACAACGCAGCCGGGACTTTCAGGTTTCCCTTTCCTCGCCCCACTTGGATGGCCGGATTCGCCGCACCGTGGAAATCGCTGCCGCCGGTGACCAACAGGTCCAACCGTTTTGCCAATTCGAGATACCGTGACGTGTGTTTCCGGTCATGGGTGCTGTAAAACACTTCCAATCCCAACAGTCCGGCTTCCTTTAAGCCGGCACATAAGCGATACAGGGGCTCACCCTGACACCGGGTCCACGTCGGGTGCGCCAGAACCGGGACTCCTCCCGCGTTGCGAATCCAGGTGATGACTTCATGAGTGTCGGACAGGATCCGAGGCACGTAGGCCGCGGCTCCCTCGGCCAGGTAGAGATCGAAGGCTTCCCGTGTATCGCGAACGTATCCTTTCTCAACCAACACCTGAGCGATGTGCGGGCGGCCGATGGAGTCGGAGCCGGTCTTTGCCTTGACTTCGTCTTCCGAAACTTCCAGCCCTAACGCGCGAAGTCGTTCGATGGTCTGCGGATTTCTGGCGTGTCGCGAGAGGCGCTGTCGAGCCAGATGGTCCCGGAAAGCCGGATCCTGCCAATCGAAGAAATAGCCGAGGACGTGAAGTTCCCGTCCGTTAAAGCGAGAGCTTATTTCGACGCCGGGAACGACTTCGATGCCCAGGTTCGTTGCCGCCTCCATGGCGTGGGGAATGCCGTCCACGATATCGTGATCCGTGATCGCCATGGCCGTCACTCCCGTTTGATGGGCCAAGGCCACGACCTCCGCCGGCGTCAGACTGCCATCAGAGTAGCGGGTATGCAAATGAAGGTCGATTCGTGCCATCGAAGGGCGATCGGCTCCGGGAAATCATGGGGACCCCGGGGTCACGGTTTTTGGGCCACAAGCCGTGCGGTCACGGGAGGCCCATTCGACGGGCTTCCTTCGGCGACGCTCAGGACAGGCCCTTCGCCTTCGCGCCGCCGCGCTGCGCTCAGGGCAGGCTCTTGATGAGTTGAGGAGGGTTGGGGGCCTTCCTGATAGTGCAACACGCGCAAAGGGTTCGTTAAGTGAAGCAGTTCGTTATGCTCTAAACAGAATTCCTTCCTTCGAGGATGCCGGAACCGTACGTGGTTATCGATCAAGAACGTTTCATAGATCAGGACGCCTCCGGGCTTGAGGGCTTGAAGGATAGAGGGAAAGAGCGGTCGGAAGAGATAGAAAAACACGAGAATCCCGTCATATGCCTGATTGCCCAGGGAGGGCGGTGCCCCCGGGTCTCTTTCCAGGTCGACGTTCGACGTCGAAAGATTGGAAAGGCGATGGTCCTTGGCTGTCCGTGTCAGGGTGGCCAGTGCGTTCTCGTCCCGGTCGAGACCGATCACGTCATATCCTTGGGAAGCCATGTACAGGGCGTGACGCCCTTCTCCGGCGGCCACGTCCAAGACCGTCCCCTTGGGGATCATGTGAGCGGTGGCGTGCAGAAAAGGCGAAGGGTGGAAGATGGCAACGGAATCGACGGCGTGCGTGCGCGGGTACGTCAGACGTACTCCCACCGAACCCGACACGTCCGGGAGCGGTGGCTCGGCTTTCCGCAGCCAGATGGTCAATCGTTGGATAGGAAATCCCAACATGAGAGCTTGGGCGATCTGGTCCGTCAATCGTTCGATCAACGCGTTTTCATGGGTCGTCCCGACGTCAATCACCCGTTGGACGACTTGGGCGTAATCCACGGTTTCCGTGAGGTTGTCGGAATGAATGGCGCCCTCGACCGAACAGGTGAGTTCGAGATCCGCCAACAGGGGCTGCGGGTGTTGTCGTTCGTCAAGCGTCACCCCGCACCTTGCCTGAAAACGGATACCTTCAATGATGATGGCTTCGGACACACCGGCATTGTCGGGAAGGGGAAAATACGTGTCAAGCCCGGTTGACCCGTCCCGCTTCGACCCGTCGTGAGAACGCCGGGCCTGCTTGACCTGCTTTTTGAAGGGCTCCTATAATAGCGAGGAACGCCTGAGCGGGAAAGGTTGTGCCAAGTGGCTGATTTTACTCATTTCAATGAATCCGGACGTGCGAGGATGGTCGATGTGTCGGCCAAGGGTTCGACTGAACGCATCGCGGTGGCTCACGGACGGGTGTTGATGCTTCCGGAAACCCTACGCCGTATTCAGGAGGGGAAAATCGCTAAAGGCGACGTCCTGGCCGTGGCCCAGGTGGCCGGGGTCATGGGCGCCAAACGGACACCGGATTTGGTTCCCATGTGTCATCCGCTGATGCTTACGAGCGTGAATATCGACTTCCAGGAACATGCGACGCCCGATGAGAAGGGACAGTGTGCCATCACCATCCAGGCCGCCGTCAAAACCAGCGGTCAGACCGGAGTTGAAATGGAAGCCATGGCCGCCGTGGCTGTCGCGGCGTTGACGATTTACGATATGTGTAAAGCCGTGGATAAGGGCATGAGTTTCGGCGACGTGTGTCTGGTTTCGAAATCCGGCGGCAAGTCCGGGGTCTACCAGCGAGCCGGCGTCGAGGCCGTGGCGCCGGCGCATGGGTCGCCGTCATGACCGTCACGGTCAAATTGTTCGGTATGTTGAGAGCTCAGCTTGCCGCTGACTCCGACCTGAAGGTGCAACTGGATCAAGGTTGTCGCGTCGAGGATCTGATCGCGGCCATTCAGTTGATGAATCCCGACGTAGGGGACTTGTTGCTCAAAAGAAAAATCCTTGTGTCGGTGAACCATGAGATGGCTCATGGTGACACCGAACTCACAAGCTCCGATGAAATCGCGTTGCTTCCGCCGTTTTCCGGCGGATCGGATACGCCAGGAGGGATGCCTTCCGATGTCTACCGTTGATACAGACGCCATGTTGGTCCGGGTCCAACGAGAGGATTTTTCGATTGACGAGGAAATAAACCGGGTGCGGAATCGATCCACGCGCATCGGCGGGATTGCGACCTTTCTCGGGACCGCGCGGGACAGGTCGGAGGATCGGGACGTCAGCCGGATCACGTTTGAATACTATGAGGGCATGGCCCAAAAGAAACTCCGCGAGATTCGGGATCGTGCGCTTCAGGACTTTGACGTGATCGAAGTGCTGATCCTGCACCGGTACGGGGACATCGACATTGGGGAGAACATCGTCCTGATCGTGGTGGGCGCCATGCATCGAGCGGATGCGTTCAAGGCCTGCAAATGGTGTATCGACGAATTGAAGCAGATCACGCCGATCTGGAAATGTGAACAGACGCCGGACGGGCAAGTATGGGTCGAACAACATCCATGAATGCCGGGACGACAGGTTCGGATCTTTTTGACACGTTCAGTCGTCCCTTGCGGAGTCTACGCGTGTCGGTGACGGACCGGTGTAACCTGCGCTGTCGATATTGTATGCCGGAGGACGAGTATGCGTGGCTTCCCCGGGAAACGCTCCTGAGTTTCGAAGAAATCAACAGGTTGGTGGAGATTTTTGCGGAGTTCGGCGTGGATAAAGTCCGGTTGACGGGCGGAGAACCTCTGCTGCGCCGTGACCTGCCCACCCTCATCCGCCTGTTGAAGCAACAGACCTCCATTCAGGATATCGCCTTGACCACCAATGGAATTTTGTTGGATGAGCAAGCTGAATCACTCCGCGACGCCGGCTTGGATCGCATCACGGTCAGCCTCGATACCTTGCAACCCGATAAGTTTCGAACCCTGACCAAACGCGATACTTTTGATCGGGTCTTACAGGGCATTGCGCACGTCAGGACTGTCGGATTGACCGGACTCAAAATCGACACCGTGGCGATCAAGGGATTCAATGACGATGAACTCGTCGAGTTGATCGAATATGGAAAAAGCGTCGAGGCGGAAGTTCGATTTATCGAGTACATGGACGTGGGGGGCGCGAATGATTGGGGCATGGAAAAAGTTTTTTCCCAGGCGGAGATCTTGGAGAGTCTCCGGCAGGCGTACGGCCCGATCGAGCCCATTCAGGAAAAGAGTTCGGCTCCGGCCAGGCGGTTTCGATTACCCGATGGGACCACGTTCGGTATCATTCCCTCCACGACGGAGCCGTTTTGTGCCACGTGCGACCGGAGTCGCTTGACGGCGGACGGCATGTGGTATCTCTGTCTCTATGCCAGGACCGGATTGGACTTGCGGGAACCGCTGCGGTTACACGATGACGCGGCCGTACGGGCCCGTATTCAGTCGGGCTGGCAGCATCGGATCGACCGTGGCGCCGAAGAACGCAAGGCGCTTGAGTCTTCAAGCGGGCGCGGCCAGTTTATTCAGGTCGAAGAGCTTCGCCAGGACCCACATTTGGAAATGCACGCGCGCGGCGGCTGATTGTCCCCGCCGCTCATTGATCTCGCACTTTTCTGAGGAAAACGCTGGATGGGTTGGTTTAAGAAAAGCTCGTTGGAAGAACGGGATAGGGGCAAGCTGAACATTGTTGAAGGCATGTGGGTCAAATGTGCCTCGTGCCGCGCCATCGTCTATCGGAAAGAGGTCGATCAGAATTTCAAATTGTGTCCCAAGTGCGGCTACCACTTTCCCCTGTCGGTTCCCGAACGAATAGACATCCTGCTCGACCCGGACAGTTTTCAGGAGTGGGATGACGAATTGTCTCCGGGCGACCCCCTGGCTTTTGTCGATACGCAATCATACCCCGGACGACTCGAGACTTATCAGAGGAAAACCGGCAGACGCGATGCCATCGTCACGGGAGAAGGCAGGCTCCAGACGTACCCGGTTATCGTGGGGATCTTTGATTTCGGATTCATGGGAGGCAGCATGGGGTCCGTGGTCGGAGAAAAGATCTGCCGTGCCGCCGGTCGGGCCATCGAGGGAAACAAGCCGTTCTTGCTCGTGACCACGTCCGGTGGAGCGAGAATGCAGGAAGGCATCCTTTCTCTCATGCAAATGGCAAGGACGTCGGCGGCCATGGCCCGTCTTCATGAAGCCGGCGTGCCGTTCATTTCCCTCTTGACGGACCCAACCTTCGGAGGCGTAACCGCGAGCGTGGCCATGTTAGGGGACGTCATCCTGGCTGAACCGGGAGCCCTGATCGGGTTTGCAGGGCCACGCGTGATTGAACAAACCATCAAACAGCGGTTGCCGGACGGGTTTCAGCGCGCGGAATTTTTACTCGAACATGGTATGATTGACGCCATTGTGAGCCGGCCCCGTCTTCGGCAGACGCTTCACACGGTTATGCGGCACCTGAGTGCCAACGTCTAACCGGATGTTGTGCGGTCGCCGTCCCTGCCCCCATGCAGGCTTGCCGTCTGCACACCAAGAGGTGAAAATGGGACCATGCCGGGCTCCGGCCCCGTTCCTCCCCTTTGTAAGGGGAGGTCGAGCTAGGCATGCCCCCGCGAAAGCGGGGGTGGGCTAGAGCCACCCATCGAGGGAGCAATGGGTGCTGTCCCGGGTAGTCTCTACCTCCCCTCGCCCCTCCTTACAAAGGAGGGGAATAAAAGTGTGCAGGTCGGATGAGCGAAGCATACTCCGACGTTGGTGGGCAGCCATGGAGAGCGTCGATGAAGCGTTCCTACGAAGCCGCACGCGAACGTCTCTACGCGTTGCAACAATTCGGAATCCACCTGGGCCTGGAAACGATTTCCTCGTTGTTGTCGGAACTCGGAAATCCCCAGGAGCGTTTTCCGGTTCTCCACGTTGCCGGGACCAATGGGAAGGGGTCCGTAGCCGCCATCGCGGCTTCGGTTTTGCAGGCTGCCGGAATCCGCGTGGGCTTGTATACCTCGCCGCATCTTCTTGATTTTCGTGAACGCATCCAGGTTCGAGGGACATGCATTCCCGAGAATCGAGTCGTTGAACTGTTCGACAGAATCCAAACACTACCTTCATTCGCCGTCCCGCCGACGTTTTTTGAAGTGGCCACCGCCATGGCTTTCCAGTATTTTGCCGAGGAACGGGTGGACATCGCCGTGATGGAAGTCGGGCTGGGTGGAAGATTCGACGCCACGAACGTGTGCCGGTCGATCGGGACGGTCGTGACCAACGTGTCATTCGATCATGAGAAATACCTGGGTTCCTCCCTGGAGGCGATTGCGTTCGAGAAAGCGGGCATTCTGAAACGAAACGTTCCACTGGTCATGGGACCGGTTGAATCATCGGTAGACGGCGTCGTGCGGGAACAGGCGAGACAGAAGCAGGTCCGGACGTTTACGTTCGGCAGCGAGTTCCTGAGCGTTTCCCATCCATCAGGAGCGTTTGATTTCATCGGGATGCGTCACAACTACGTGAATCTGCGGTGCGCGTTGAAAGGCGAGCATCAAACCATCAACGCGGCTTGTGCCTTAGCCGTTCTTGAAGACGGTGTGATGCCCCTGACCTCGATTCCCGAGCGGGCCGTCAGGCAGGGTCTGGAGCAGGTGTCCTGGCCGGGCCGGCTCGAACGGCTGCGGCGTCATCCTTTGACCCTCTGTGACGGCGCCCACAACCCGGCTGCTGCCGAATGCCTCAAGATCTTCTTGCAACGGAACGTTTCCGAACAACCAGAGCGCCGTCTCATTCTGGTGGTCGGGATGATGCAGGATAAGAACCTCTCCGCCTTTTTGCATACGGTGGCCCCGCTGGCCGCGGTGGTGATTTTGACTCAAATTCATTCTCCCCGGGCAGCGGCCGTCCATGCCTTGAAAGAGGCACTGCCGGTCATGGATCGTCCGGTGTATGAGCGTGACGCGCCCGAAGCGGCAATGGACTTGGCCGCGTGCTTGGCGAGGGAACACGATCTGATCTGTGTGACGGGATCATTGTTTCTGGTCGGGCACGTGAAAAGCCTGATGACGGGAAATGCCTATGAACCGGTTCTGGGGTAGTCAAGGCCGTTCACGGCACGACCTGGTGGTCAACGCGGTTGGTTTGCTGGTTGCCGGTCAGCTGGCATTGACGCTGGTGAGTCCGGCTCATGCGTTGTCCATGTTTCCCGTGTCCGAGCCCTTGGACTCGGAGAGTTCTTCCCCACTTCCCGTCACGTCTGAACGATCCGAAGATTCTTCCCCGCTTCGCATCACGGCCGAACGAACCGAATTCAATCAAGTCACGGAGGAATTCAAAGCCGTCGGCTCAGTGGTGGTGACGCAGGGTGTCGTTCGGTTGACCGCCGACCAAGCCATCCTTCACAAGCTGTCCGGCCGATTAACGGCGACGGGTCACGTTCACCTCAAGGACCAGGTGAATGACGTATGGGCCGAAGAGTTGACCATCAACGTGAACACGGAGTCCGTCCTCGTCGTCAACGGTAAGATTTTTCTGAAAGAAACTGGCACGTGGCTGCGAGGACGTCTCCTTCAACGGTTTTCCGAGACTCATTATCGCGTCAAGGACGGCACGTTTACGAATTGCGAAGCGGATGACGGGCAAATCCCCGATTGGAGTTTTTCGTTTCAGGACATAGACGTGGAACAGGGCGATAGCGTCTCGGCCAATAACGCGTGGCTGAACGTTCGGAATCAGCCGATTGTCCCGATTCCCGCGTTGCGCTATCCGATGCCGGGTGCCAGAAAAACCGGATTTCTGGTTCCGACGATCGGGTATGACAACGTGTTGGGCGTTCAATATCGACAAGGGTTCTATTGGGCGATTTCTCCCGCTCAGGACCTGACCATTGCGCCGCAAATTTTATCCAAACGGGGACAAGGGGGTGGCGTCACGTATCGTTACGTCCTGAATCGCCGTTCGAGGGGACGATGGCTGCTCAATGCGTTTAATGACACGAAGGTGGATCAGGCTCGTGCACAAATAACGGGTGCCCACGTTCACCACGTGCAGGACGACCTTTTGATTCAAGCCAATGTCAACTATGCGACCGATCGGAGACTCTTACGGGATCTGAGTGCTTCCGGAATTTCACGGGCGTTGCCCAGCCAGGAATCCGTGCTGAACGTGACGCGTCGATTGCCGGGAGGCGCGGCCTATCTCAGGGCTCAGTATTTGCAACCACTCGACTCCGGAGGACGAGGCACGTTTCAACGGCTGCCGGAAATCGGGCACCGGTACGGGCGTCGATTCACCGTGGGTGCGGAGACGTTCAGCCTCGATGTCGGATTGGACTCGACGTTTGTGCATTTTGCTCGTGAGGAAGGGTTCAACGTTAGCCGTTTCGACGTCATGCCGACCCTGGCCGTCCGGGGATTGCACCTGGGGCACATGATCGGTCTTCGTCCGCAATTCAAATTCAGAGAGGTCTTCTACTCCCGGGGACGGGTTCAGGATGATGCGCGTGATCGTGGGACGTATTGGCTTGGCCTGGAGGCGGTCTCGAACGTCTCACGCGCTTTTCAGGTCGGGACCGGGCATCGGCTGCGTCACACGGTTGAGCCACGATTGTTCTACGAATACGTGCCGGCTACCGGGCAGTCCGACCTCCCACAAATCGACGCCACCGATAATCTTCTGAGGAAACATCTGGTGACCTATTCCCTGAGAACCCGCTTGCAGGATGAGTGGAGCGGCAAATCGTCTGCAACGTTGGTGGATGTCATGATCGCCCAAAGTTACCATCTTGCCGATACGCCGGGTTCGGCGAATACGTTGTCCGATTTATGGGGAAAGGCGACGTTCGAACTTCCGGGGAGGCAATTGCCGGGGGGAGTGAGCCGCCTCAGCCTGAGTCTTGATACGTTCTATGATCCGGGCGAGCATGAATTGACTCAATTCAACTCGGATCTCACGATCCAGGCTCACCGGCAGGCGTACGTGCAATTGGGGCACCGCTATACCCGATCGGGCTTTATCCCGCGCCGGGGCGATATCTGGAATCCGGTGTCCTTTAACGAAGTGTTGACCGCTCAATCGGAAATTAACTTTTTTTCTGCCGGCGGCGCCGTCCGGCTTCCTTTGGGGTGGACGGTGGGGACACAGGCCTATCATGATTTTTCCACGGGCCGGACTCCCGAATGGGACGTGGCGGGATTGTATCAGAATGCCTGTCAATGTTGGTCGCTCGGCCTGTATTACATTCGCTTGTCGGGTGGAAACGGTCTCCCCGAACGCAACCAGTTTAATTTTGTCCTTACCTTACGCGGCCTCGGGGCAACCACCGGATTAGGGACGCAACTCCTCAAGCGTATCTTAGGCCCGCTTCTTGAGGATGAACCGGGTGTGCCGTGGTCCTGAGTAGGTCGGGTTCGCCCTGAGCCCATCGGCAAGCTCAGGACAGGCTTGTCGAAGGGCGTAACCCGACAATCCTCTAAAAGGAGGGGCATCAGAAAGGCATGCCCATCTGTTTCCTCCCTTTTGTAAGGGGAGGGCAGGGTGGGGTAGAACCCAGGCGTCGGATGACGCTCTCGCTAATCTGACCTACGGGGACTCGTCTCGTCACCGGCCGTCAAGCACCTGTTCAACCGCCGTGGCCAATGCGGCATCGGCGTGATGATCTTCGGCGAAGATCCGCAGTTGGACGATCTGCGAAGGTAAAAATTCAAACAGTTCTTGCAGTTTTTCTTTTTCAACGGACTGTGTGGCCGGATCATAGAGATAAAACTGAAACTGGCCCATGTTGAGAACGTTGAAGGGCCGTGTATCCTTGCTGGCCATATCCACTCGGAAGGTCAGGCCCCGCAGGTGCCGAGGCAATTGTTGACGAATCCTCGATTCAAGTTTTGCCGGCGTCGCCGCCGGTCCTCGCGGACGGCAATCCCGAATCGTCAGCACTTTGCTGTAGGCCGTTTTCCACTTGACCTGTCGTCCCAACACACGGGCCCATTCTTTTCCGATCCGCTTTCTTTTGCGATTCGATGACGACTCCCAAGTGCGGACCGTTTCAAGAAGCGACCAATCCGTCAGCCGAAGATACTGCTGCATGTGTTCGAGTGGGTTATGAGGAAAGATACATTCCATGGTTTCGTGGAAAATCTCCAGGAGATGAAGATCGATGGCGCGGGAGGTGCGGTGGTAATACACGTTGGAATAGAGATAGAGTCTGGCGTTGAGGAACATCTGGAGGGCGGGTAAGCCGTTCTTATGAATGGTCAATCCCTTTGGGGTGATCAACGTGTAATGCATCAATCGGGGAATATCCACCGGCCCGATCGCGACTCCACACATGTAGGAATCACGCAAGACGTAGTCGAAGTTGTCCGCCGTGAACAGTCCTCCGATCAATGGTTGAAGAAGCTGAAGCCAGCGGGGATAGTGCCGGCTTCGCTTGTTGGGATCTTTCAAAATCAAAAAGGCCACGTGCTCGGGGTCAAGCGTTTCATGGTCCGCAAACTTTCCTGAAGGACTTCGCCGTACCCGCTTGATCAGGGCGCCGACTTCATGACGGATAATGGCTTGACTGACGTGTTCGTGGGATAACCCGTATTGTTGAAGAAAGTGGTGGTCGAAAAAATGACAAAACGGGCCGTGCCCCACGTCGTGGAGCAGTGCGGTGATCCTGAGCAATGCTTCGACGTACGGGAGGGTGGGAGCGTCCCGAACCGTTTCGGCCAGGGTCGGATAGACGTGTTTCGCGTATTGGCCGGCAAGATGCATGGCTCCCAGGGAATGCTGAAACCGGCTGTGTTCCGCCGCGGGATAGACCCATCGTGCGCTCTGCAATTGATAGATGTATCGAAGGCGTTGGAGCCAGGGAGAATCGATGAGATCTTTTTCGGTCGTTTCGCCGGTACCCGATAGGGAATGAGGAACCGTAAATTGGATGTAGTGATGAATGGGATCGGCAATAAGGGAAACGTCGTGAGGGATTGGTTTGACCATCATGTCTTGCGTCGGAAGAATACTCTCAGGCAAATCTTAACGTAGCGTGATGGAACGGACAACCGGCACCGCGTCCCCGTGATGGAGTCGCGGCTCTACATTTTTTGAGCAAGGAGGTTGGTGTGTTGTTTGCGGTACCGGGTAATCAGGAACAACCCCAAAGGGTACGCCAGCAGGGCGCCCAGCACGCTCAGAGTGAGTGCCCCTAGGGTAAACGGAAGAATAAAGGGCAGCACCGATTCGTAGAGTGTGACAAGGGAAAGCTGTTCCCAGGAAACGTCCGGAACTTCCGGCATGCGCAACAGAAAAAAGCCCGTCCACATCGTGGCGCCTAGAATCGGTACGACTGTCCAAGGGTTGTTGATGAGGGTGCCGACCAGGAGCGCGGGAAAATTCAGGCGGAAGGCCCAGGCCAGGAAAATGGCACTGGCGCAATGCAGTCCATAGGTTGGCGTGAACGCGATAAAGACCCCGATCGCAAACGCAACGGCCGTCCGTTGAGGCGTTTCTCCAAGGTGGAGCGCCTCCCGTATTTTGGCGCGAAAGTATTTGGGCGTCACCACGATGCGGGAACCGGCAACTGTTACCGGCTGCTGAAGTGCTGAAAACTCATTGTTGCAAGTCTTTGTATCCGGCCTCCGGGCAGTTCAAGTTGTTGCCCGAAGGTTTTCGGTTTGATTTCACCGATGCAGGAAATCGGCACCTTGGTCTGCTCGGAGACGAGTAACACTTTTTGATGGTGTTTGGCGGGGGCGATAAACAGGAGTTCGTAATCTTCCCCTCCCTGGAGCGCAAGTTCCATGGGATCCAGGTCATGCCGTTTGGCAAAGGCACGCAGTGGGGACGAGAGCGGAAGGGCCTCCCCCCTGATCTCGGCCCCCACCTGACTTTCTTCGCAGACGTGACCAACGTCGGACGAGAGTCCATCGGAGAGATCGATGGCAGCGTGCGCGAGGTTTCGATCGACCAGGAGTTGCCCGACCTGAATTCGTGGGGTGGGTCGTCTATGACGCCGGATGAGAAATTTTTCAGCAGCCGACGGGCTGAACCGTCGAAGGTTGTTCGAGTGGGATTGCAGGATGCGGAGGCCGGCGTTGGCATCACCGACGGTCCCGGTCACGTAAAGGCGATCGCCGACTTCAGCCCCGTGTCTGGTGAGCGCACGATTCGCTCGGACGGACCCCACAATGGTCAGGCTCAGAAACACATGCGACGGAGACGAGGAGGTGTCTCCGCCGATCAATTCCACGTTGCAGGGGGCGCAGGCGTCTTGCAGCCCTCGATAGAGTGCTCGAATGTTCTTGGGAGGAGTCCGGACGGGAACGGCTATTGAGACGAGCACGTACAGCGGGGTTCCCCCCATGGCCGCGACGTCACTGAGGTTGGCCACTCCCGCTCGCCACCCCACGTCCTTCGGTGTGTGAAAGGCAAGGTCGAAATGGACCCCCTCAATAGAAACGTCGGTACTGATAAGAAACTGTTGCCCCTGACGTGCGTTCAGAACGGCGGCATCATCGCCGATCCCCTTGACGATACAGGGAGAGGACGTGGGCCACTGTTGTTGTAGTTGTCGGATGAGACCGAATTCTCCGATGGTCTTGAGGGAGTCACGCTTGGAAGATGTGCTCATCCCTGAAGGAGGGAGAGCGGTCGAGCGGTTCACCGCCGAGCCTTTTTTGCAGGCAGAGCGGCGACTCGATTGTTTCGCTTTGGAGAGACGGTCTTGGCGCGCGTGGGCTTTGACGGTTTGGGGGTGACGCGCGCGCGGGACGGTCGTCGAAGCGCGGCTGCAAAGACCTGGTCCACGGTCTCCACAAAAATGATCTTGACGCCTTTCAATAAATGCTTGGGGAGTTCTTCCAAATCCTTTTCGTTTCGTTTCGGAAGAATGATGCGAGGGATCGAGGCCCGCTTCGCCGCAAGGATTTTTTCTTTTAAACCGCCAATGGGGAGAATGCGCCCGCGCAGGGTGATCTCTCCCGTCATGGCGACGTCGTGTCTGGCGGGCCTGTTCGCCAGGCTCGACGCGAGAGCCGTGGCCATGGTAATTCCCGCTGAAGGTCCATCCTTGGGGATGGCGCCTGCCGGAACGTGAATATGAATGTCGGTCGTCGAGAAGGTTTCTTCCTTGATGCCCAGGGTGCCGGCCTGTGCGCGGACGTAGCTGAGCGCGGCATGGGCGGATTCCTTCATGACGTCACCGAGATGGCCCGTTAAGGTCAGGTTGCCTTTGCCCTGCATCCCCGTGGCTTCGATGTGCAAAGTTTCCCCACCAGTTTCCGTCCACGCCAGCCCGATGGTCAACCCGACCTGGTCTTTTTCCTTTTCGGTTTCCGGTAGAAATTTTGGAATGCCGAGATAGGTGCGGAGGGAATGCGGCGTGATGGAACACTGTTTCGGTTTGCCTTCGGCCACGCGCCGGGCCACTTTCCGCATCGCGTTGGCGAGTTCGCGTTCCAGGTTGCGAACGCCGGCTTCACGCGTGTAGTGGGTCACGATTCTCTGAACGGCAGGATCGGTAATGTGAAAATGTTTTTCCGAAATCCCATGTTGATCCAGTTGCCGTGGGATGAGAAAGCGGCGGGCAATTCCGAGTTTTTCTTCTTCGGTGTATCCGGGAATTTCAATAATCTCCATTCGGTCCCGAAGAGCCGAAAGAATGGGGTCCATGATATTGGCCGTCGTGATGAACATCACGTTGCTGAGATCAAAGGGGACGCCCAAATAGTGGTCGGTGAACGCATGATTTTGCTCCGGGTCCAATACTTCCAACAGCGCGGCTGACGGATCGCCGCGGAAATCCATACCGACTTTGTCGACTTCATCCAGCATGAACACGGGATTGTTGGTTCCTGCTTGCTTGATCCCCTGCATGATCCGTCCGGGCAAGGCTCCGACGTACGTCCGGCGATGCCCCCTGATTTCGGCTTCGTCCCGCACCCCGCCCAGACTCATGCGCACGAATTCCCGGCCCAGGGCGCGGGCGATGGATTTCCCCAATGACGTTTTGCCCACGCCGGGCGGACCGACGAAGCACAGGATCGGTCCTTTGAGTTTCTCTTTGAGCTTGCGTACGGCCAAATATTCAAGGATGCGTTCCTTGACTTTTTCCAGGTCATAGTGGTCTTCGTTGAGCACATTTTTGGCGGTTTGAATGTCCAGATTGTCCGTGGAGGCCTGACTCCACGGAATTTCCACCATCCATTCCATGTAGGTGCGCACGGTCGCCGCTTCAGCGGTGTCCGGGTGCATTTTTTCCAGGCGTTTCAATTGTTTATCCGCTTCCTTCAGCACCTTTTCCGGCATGCGGCATTCCTCAATGCGTTTACGAAATTCCGCCACTTCTTCGGCCCGGTCATCCAGTTCCCCAAGTTCTTTCTGAATGGCTTTCAACTGCTCACGAAGAAAATATTCCCGCTGGGTCTTATCAATTTCGCCTTTGGCGTCGGCCTGGATCTTTTGTTGCATCGATAAGACGTCCACTTCTTTCGAAAGGATCTCCGTGACGCGTTTCAATCGGGTCACCGGGTCGTCAATTTCCAAAATCTCCTGGGTCACGTCCACTTTCAATCCGAGGTTCGACACGATGATGTCCGCCAGCCGGCCGGGTTCGTCCAAATTCTCAATGACGACCATGACGTCCGGCATGAGCACTTTCCCAAGACTGGCGATCCGGTCCACTCCGTCTTTTGCGGTCCGAATGACAGCTTCGGTCTCGAGGGACGGGGCCTGCTCTCCGGAAGCCGGGCAGGGCTGAATGCGGACGGAGTAAAACGGTTCAGATTGGAGATAGTCGAGAATTTTCGCCTTGGTCAGGCCCTGGACCAGAATCTTGATCCGTTCATCGGGGAGCTTCAGCATGCGCATGATCATGCCGACGGTTCCGGTTTCGAAAATATCCGCCGGTTTGGGCGTTTCGGTGTCATGGGATTTCTGGGCCGCCAACAGGACCATTCTATTGCCGGCGAGGGCCGTCTCAATCGCTTTAATCGACATTTCCCGCCCGACAAACAGGGGCAGGACCATATAGGGGAAGACGACGATGTCCCTGACTGGAATCAGTGGCAAATCGTCAGGAATGTCAACGTGTTGAGGTGCGGGATGGAGTTCTTGCGTCATCGATTATGCGTTTGAATAGATTAAGCCGGTCAGCGTTGCGAGTAACAAGAAAAACGTTGTTGGGTTGCACTGCCGGGGGCAGGAATCGTTCGTCTTTGACCCACACGGGTTGTGACTGTGGTCTGCAACATTTGTTTCCAACGGATGCTTTGATAGTAGGTGAACAAAAAAATGAATGTCAAGCGAGGAAACTCCTGCTCACGTTTCGCAGACACGTTTTCAAAACTTTACAAGCCATACGGGTCGCTCTATAATATCGAAACCCTTCTTGGTTTCCTGTCAGGTTTGAGTGTCTGAAGCAAGTCCCCAGATAACAACCGTGTGCCTTTCATCGTTGAGTGTCGGACGTAACTTGTGATTGTATGTGTCCGCCTCATAAGAAGGGCGTTCTGTCTCCCCGACACCGGATGACGAAAGTCGGTTCAGAAGATCAGCGCATGACGATTCGCAACCACACAATCCCTTTGAGATCAATAGCCGCGGGAGTGCTGGGGGTGATTCTCGGGTATGGGCTCATGTTCATGAGTGTGTCCCCGCCGGTGTTGGGGCAAACACCTGATGTGCTCGTAGACAGCGTTGCGATTCAAGGGAATCAGCGAATTGAGGATGCGGCGATTCTGGGAAACGTGACCCTCACACCGGGAGATCCGCTGACGACACGGGCTACGCAAGACCAAATCCGGCGGATTTACGATATGGGCTTCTTTGACGACGTGCAAGTGCAGACTGAGACGACGGCAAAGGGTGTGGCGGTGATTTTCGTCGTGCAGGAAAAACCCTTTGTGGTTGGCATTGTTTTTGACGGGAATGACGCGTTATCGGATGACAAATTGAAAGAAGTCATCACGCTGAAGAATCAAGTGTTTCTCGATCAACAAGCGATTAAACTCAGTGCGGAAAAGATACGGGCGGAATATGAAAAGAGCGGCTATCATAAGGTCAGGGTCGTTCCCATTATTCAGGAGTTACAGCAGAGTCGCAATCGCGTGACCTTTTTTATTCAGGAAGGCGTGCGGGCCAAGATTGATTCGATTCATTTCGCGGGTGCCACCGTCTTCAGCAAAAAGGATTTGTTGGGCGTCATGGCCAACCGGGAATGGACCCCGATTCTGTCCCTGATCACGGACGCCGGAATTTTACACAAGGAAGAACTCTCCAATGATATCGAGCGGATCAAGGAATTTTATTCGAATAGGGGATATCTCGACGTCCAGGTGGGTGCGCCGGCCATTGAACTGAGTGACGATAAAGAAAACGTCAACCTGACGTTTCGAATCAGTGAAGGCAATCCCTATACGGTTCAAACGGTTCGCTATGAAGGGAATACGGTCTTTGAAGACGAAGCCCTTGCGCGGTTTTCGTATATCCGTCCTGATGACGTCTTTCAACGAACGGCGGTCAGGGAAGAGATTACTCGCGTTACGGACATGTATGGAGCAGAAGGATATTCCTTTGCCGAAGTGACACCGAATCTGGCCCCGAATGCTGAAACGCTGACAACGGAAATTACCTTTACGATCAAAGAAGGGTCGCTGATCCGGGTGAGAGAGATTCACATTACGGGGAATGATAAGACGCGTGATAACGTCATTCGCCGGGAGTTGCGAGTGGATGAACAGGAAGTCCTGGATTCCGCGGCAGTCAGGAGAAGTTTTCAACGACTCAACAATCTGAATTTTTTTGAAACGGTCGAGTTGTTTCCCGAACAGGTGGAGGAAGATAAAGTCGACGTTGAAGTCCGAGTCAAGGAAAAGCCCACGGGACAATTCAGCATTGGCGGCGGGTTCAGCACGCTCGACCGATTTACGGCCATTGCGAATATCACGGAAGGCAACTTGTTCGGCTTGGGCTATCTGGTTCGCGTTCGCGGACAGGTCGGTGTCCGTCGAACCATTGGTGTCCTGACGTTCAGGAATCCGGCACTGTTTGACGGTCCCACGTCCTTCCAATTGGACGGGTTTAGCACGCAAACGAATTTCTTGACGTACCAGGAAGAAAGAAAGGGCGGAACAGTCCAATGGGGAAGGGCCTTTTCCGAATATATTTTGGGAAGTTTTACTCTCGTTGGGGAGCAAATCAGAATTACAAACGTGGCCAGTGACGCAACGTCATTCATTCAGAACCAACTTGGCGATCAATCCACGACGGGGTTCCGTTCGAGCATCTTTCGTGATACCCGTGACTTTTTCCAGGATCCGCGTAGCGGATCGAGAACGGGTCTGCGCCTGGGGTTCGGCACTTCGGTGCTCGGGGGGACCAACGATTTCTACCGGTTTGCTCTTGACGGGTTGAAATACATCCCGCTACCCGTT
The DNA here is from genome assembly GCA_002238765.1 of Nitrospira sp. bin75. Classification (GTDB taxonomy): domain Bacteria; phylum Nitrospirota; class Nitrospiria; order Nitrospirales; family UBA8639; genus Bin75. The sequence goes on along the minus strand of MPMZ01000008.1, from coordinate 57,112 downwards.
TGGGACCTTCGGATGGCGTTCCGCGGTCGTTTTGGCATGGCGGAGGGCTATCTGGGTGACTCCGTGCCCCTGACGGAACTCTTTTTTGTCGGCGGTATCAATACGATGCGCGGGTTTCAATACGGGCGAGCCGGTCCCGTCACCGCGTCCGGAACGCTGGCGGGCGGGAATAAACAGTTGATTGTCAATTCCGAGTTGATTTTCCCCGTCCTTCCTGCCGCGAAATTGAATGGCGTGCTCTTCTTCGATTACGGCAAAGGCTTTGCCCAAGATGAAAGCCTGGATTTCGACTTGCGGAGGGCCACGGGATTGGAGGTGCGGTGGATTTCACCGTTCGGTCCGTTACGCGCGGCGTGGGGTCTCAAACTCGATCGCTTGCCCCAGGAGCAATCGAGCGTCTTCGAATTTTCCGTTGGGAACGTCTTTTAGGGGGACCACGATGCCGAGAATGAGCCACCGTAATGGAGTATCGTTATCCGACGTTCTCCTGACAGGAGTGTCTCTCATGTTATGCGTGACGTTGGGATGCACGACGCCTTCTTCTGAAATCTCCGGAATTTCCCCGACGGAAGGACCTGTGTTCTCCGGTGCTGCAATCGGTGTCGTGGATACGCAATGGTTGTTGAAAGAGTCAAAAATTGGAGGTCAGGTCAATGAGACCCTGAACCAATTCATGAAGGATCGGCAGGCGTTGCTTGAACTCGAACAGCAGGAACTGCGGAATCTGGAAAATGATCTCGTGCGCCAAGGCAGCGTCTTGAGTCCCGAGGCCAAGCAACAAAAGGAAGAGCAATTGCGCCAGCGGATGTTGGCCTACCAGCAAAAAGCAGGTAATATGACAAGGGAGTTCCAGTCAAAACAGGCCGAGTTGCTGGGCGAATTCCGTGACCAGGTCGATTTGGTGGTCAAACAAATTGCGCAACAACAAGGGTTGGTTTTAGTCGTGGAAAAAGGGGAAAATACTCCGACGCGGTATTATGAATCGAATATGGATTTGTCACCAAAGGTGTTGGAAGCCTTGGATCAGACCACGTTCCGCTGAGGAGGACTGTGACATGCCTCACATCATAGAAGCCGTATCGGGAACTGTTCGTCTCACAGCGCTCCTAGGAGACGGGGAGCGACCGGATGGCTGAGCCGGACACCATTATGGATATCGTCGAAGTGCAATCCATCCTTCCTCACCGTTACCCGTTTCTGCTCGTGGATCGAGTGGTGGAGTTTGAACCCGGCCGACGGGCGGTAGGGCTGAAAAACGTGACGATCAACGATCCATACTTTCAAGGCCATTTCCCCGGGAGGCCCATCTTCCCGGGCGTGTTGATTGTGGAAGCCCTGGCTCAATTGGGTGGAGTGTTGGTCATTCGATCCTCGTCCGTTGAGGGGACCCCGATCGTGTACCTGACGGGAATCGACAAGGCGAAGTTTCGTAAGCCCGTGATCCCCGGAGACCAGATACGGTTGGAGGTCGAAGTGATCAAACGCCGGCCACCGTTTTGGAAGATGCAAGGGAAGGCCTTTGTCGGGTCTGAACTGGTTTGTGAAGCTGAATCAACGGCCATGATGCAGGCGGAAGATGCGGACTCCACAAACGCCGACGCGGCGCAAGCAGACCCTTCGGAATAAAGATGTCGAGTACGTCCATCCATCCCACGGCTATCGTGCATCCGAAATCCGAACTCGATGAGGGCGTGATCGTGGGCCCGTTTTGCGTGATCGGCGAGCATGTCAGAATCGGTCACGGGACTGAACTGTGTTCGCACGTGAGTATCGAAGGTCATACGGAAATCGGACAACGGTGCAAAATCTTTCCCTATGTGTCGATCGGGGCTCCTCCGCAGCACCTTCAGTATCATGACGAGCCGACGCGCGTGCAGGTCGGCGACGAAAACATCCTGCGGGAGTACGTCACGATTAACCGCGGGACGGCATTCGGCGGCGGGGTGACGACCATCGGCCGGCATAATTTTTTGATGGCCTACGTGCACGTTGCGCATGATTGTCACATCGGCAATAACGTGGTCATGGCCAATGCCGCGACGCTTGCCGGGCATATTTCGGTCGGGAATTACGCGGTGATCGGTGGGTTGGTCGGCGTCCATCAATACGCGCGGATCGGCGATTATGCGATGATCGGCGGGTGTTCCGCCGTCGCCAGGGACGTGCCCCCGTTCATGCGTGCGGTCGGCAACCGGGCCAACCTTTACGGCATCAATGCCATCGGGCTTCGCCGGGGAGGGTTTTCCGCCCAGCGCATCCGCGTGTTGAAACAAGCCTACAGCTTGCTCTTTAGAACAAACCAGCGCATGGCCGATTCCATCAAACTGGCTCGCCATCAATTCCAGGATAGCCCGGACGTCCTGATCCTGCTGACGTTCCTGGAAACCTCGACTCGCGGAATGTGTCGCTCTGCGCGAAAAGGGCAAAGCGAGCAGGAAGAATTCTAGGTGATCCCACACGCGGTGAATCGAGACTTGTCGTCTTCAGCCTTGCCGCTTCCCCCCGCCGGTGCCTGGATAGGCCTCATTGCAGGTAACGGCCGGTTTCCCGTCATTTTTGCCGAAAACGCCAGAAAGCTCGGGTTTCGTGTATCGGCCGTCGCTCATCATGGTGAAACGGCTCCCGAGTTGGAACAGGTGGTCGACCGGATGCATTGGGTGCGAATCGGGCAATTCGGGAAAGTCATTCAAGCCCTCAAATATGATGGCGTCGAACAAGCCGTGATGCTGGGGGGGATGAAAAAGACGCATCTCTTTTCCGGCGTTCGTCCTGATTTCCGCGCCATGGCGTTTTTTGCCAAACTGAAATCATGGAAGGATGATCATATTCTCAGGGCCATTGCCGACGATCTCGAAGACGAAGGGATTACCATTCGGGAATCCACGTTCGGGCTTTCAAATCTTGTCGTGCCTGAAGGAACGTTGACCCGGCGTGGGCCGTCCAGGAAGGAACGGGAGAACGTGTCCTATGGGTGGAGCATCGCGAAAGAGATCGGCCGAATGGACATTGGGCAATGCGTGGTGGTGAAAGATCGCGTGATCGTGGCGGTTGAAGCGGTCGAAGGCACGGATGAGACCATCCGGCGCGGCGGTCGAATGGCTCGGAGTGGAGCCGTCGTCGTCAAGTGTTGCAAACCCCAGCAGGATTTGCGGTTTGACTTGCCTGCGGTCGGTCCCCGAACCATCGACGTGATGGATGAAGTGAAGGCTTCGGTGTTGGCCCTGGAGGCCCACAAGACCATTATGCTTGATCGGGAAGAGATGTTGGAAAAAGCTCATCAGGCCGGCATCGTGATCATTGGTGTCCAAGGATAATTGAGAGGGTTGCACGATTCCGCAACCGTCTTGGCGGGCTTCGCTGGGATTGTCGGGTTACCCCCTTCGACAAGCTCAGGGCTAACTCGACTCACAAGAAAAGGCCTTGTCCGTCGTAGGTTGGATGAGCGCAGCGTCATCCGACGGAAGGGCTCTACCCCACCTGACCTCCCCTTACAAAGGGGAGGGACAAATGGGCATTTCATTCTGATGCCCTTCCTTTGTAAGGAGGGGCAAGGGGAGGTAGAGAGATCGTGCCGTTCAAGAGGCGATATGGAAGTCATTAGGACAGGCGTCATCGGTGTGGGGCATCTCGGGCAACACCATGCCCGTATCTATTCCGAATTGCCACAGACCCGGTTGGTGGGTGTGGCTGATCTTGACCAAGCCCGGCGCACCGAGATCGGCAATCGTTTCGGGGCAGCCCATTTTGGAGATTACCGGAGTCTGTTGGGGCAGGTCGATGCGGTGAGCGTCGCCGTGCCGACTTTGCAGCACCGGGACGTCGTGCTGGACTGCCTTGAAGCCGGAGTGCACGTCCTGGTTGAAAAACCCATTGCCGCCACGCCTGAAGAAGGGCGGCAGATGGTCCACCGTGCGAAGCAGAACGGGTTGGTGTTGCACGTGGGACACGTGGAGCGGTTCAATCCCGTCGGGGCTCTGGTCCGGGATCGTATCTCGAATCCCAGGTTTATCGAATTTCACCGGCTGGCCCCCTTCCAGCCACGGGGAACGGACGTCAACGTGGTGCTGGATCTGATGATTCACGACGTCGACCTGATTTTGTCTTTCGGCTTGGGGCGGGTGAAGAGCGTGGAGGCCGTGGGGACCGCGGTCCTTTCCCCGCAGGTCGATTTTGCGCATGCCCGGGTGGAATTCGACGAGGGGTGCGTCGTCAATTTGACGGCCAGCCGGATGTCGACCGGTCGTTTGCGAAAAATGCGTCTTTTTCAGGAACACCTCTATCTGTCCGTTGATTTTCTCTCCCGCCAGGGCATCGTGTATCGACAAACGGACCCTGCAACCGCCGAATCATCCGTGCAGGAGGAATCGATTCAGGCAGGAGACGAAGAACCGCTTAAACGGGAATTGCAGGCCTTCGTGCAGGGCATTCAGACGAGTGTGCCGGCCGGTGTGTCCGGTGAGGAGGGCCTGGCTGCTCTGGAATTGGTTCATGCGATCATTGATTCCATCCGTGGAACGACGTTTCCGCTACCCGGTCTTTCAAAGATCGGGGCGTAGAGGAGGGTATGGCCGGTCTGTCGATCATGATCGTCACCGGTGAGGCGTCCGGCGACCTCCACGGTGCAAACTTGGCAAAAGCCCTAAAAGAACTTCAGCCTGAAATCAGGCTCGTCGGGGTAGGCGGGCAACACATGCGGGCCGCAGGGGTGGAATTGGTGCAAGGCTTACATCGCCTGGACGTCGTCGGGGTGCCGGGACCGGGCATGATTTGGAAGGGACTGGCGAATATCTTGACCTTGAAACGATTTTTCAGACGGGAGTCCTTGGACGGGGTGGTCTTTGTGGATAATCCGTCCATGAACCTTCGATTGGCCAGGATCGCGGCCAAATTCGGCCATCGCGTGATCTACTATATCGCTCCGCAGATTTGGGCCTGGGGGCGACACCGGATCAATCTGATCAAGCGCGTCGTCCGCCGGATGATCGTCATTTTACCCTTTGAAGAGCCGATCTTCCGTGAAGCCGGCGTGACCTGCAGTTTCGTGGGGCATCCGTTACTCGATCAGGTGGTGCAACGCGATGATACGGCCCGTTTACGACGGCACTTGGGGCTTCCGGCTCAAGGCTTGATTCTCGGAGTGCTCCCCGGAAGCCGTCAATCCGAAATCCAGTCACTCCTGCCTGACATGATGGAGGCGGCGAGACGAATCAGGGAGTCGTTCCCCGACCTTCATTGCGTCATCGGACAGGCGCCTACGGTAGCCGGCGAATGGCTCAACGAGGCGCTTGATCAGAAGACGATGCCCGTGACCGTGGTGTCGAATCAGCCGACTGAGGTCATGGCGGCCGCGGATTTGCTGTTGGTGGCCTCGGGAACGGCCACCTTGCAGGCAGCCCTGGTCGGCACACCCATGATTCTTGGGTACCGCGTTTCCCGTCTGACCTATTTTCTGGCCAGACTGCTCATGACCGTCGAACACGTGGGCTTGGTGAACCTGGTTGCCGGGCGCGCTATTGTGCCGGAATTATTGCAATCTGAAATGACGGCTGAACGACTGAGCGAGGAGGCGCTCAGGCTTCTCAAGGATCGAACGCGGTATGACCGGATGCGGGAAGCGCTGGGCGTCATTCGCGCCCGGCTCGGAACTCCGGGAGCTTCCTTGCGAGCGGCGGAGGTGGTGTTGGCCGAATGTCAGGCATGACCGCTTTTCTCAGACTGTTATCCTACTTGCATGAGTACCGGGTCCGGCTGGTCGCGGCTTGCCTATGCGCGGCAGGCGTGGCGGGCATGTCGGGACTGTATGCCTGGCTGGTGCAACCGGTCCTGGATGAAATTTTTATTGCCAAGGATCAACTGCTGCTCCTGATCTTGCCTCTGGTGATTCTCGGCGCGGCCGCGTTGAAAGGGCTGTTCTCATATTGCCAAGCCTACCTGATGAGTTACGTGGGCAATCGCGTGGTGGCGGAAATCCGGCGGCAATTGTTCGGGCAGTTTCTCCGCCTTTCGCTGACGTTTCATCAGAAGCATTCGAGTGGACGTTTGGTCGCGCGGGTCGTTAACGACGTCAATGAAATGGCCAATGCCATTCCCAACGTGGTGAAAGATTTGTTCCAACAGGGACTGACCTGCCTTGCGTTGACCGGAGTGGCCTTTTACCAGAATTGGAAGCTGGCCACGGCGTTGATCCTGGTGATGCCGGTTTCGACCTACGCCATCGTCAAGATCGGTAAGCGGTTGCGAAGGTTGGCCGCCAGGGGGCAGGAGTCCATGGGGGATATGGCCTCGACGCTGAAAGAAGCCTTTGCCGGCATTCGCATTGTCAAAGCGTACGGGGGTGAATCTATTGAACAGCAACGGTTTGCCAAGGGGAACGCGGCATATTTGAGGGCAGTGATGAAGTCGGCGCAATTGGTTGCGCTGAGTTCACCGCTGCTGGAAGTGATCGGGATTGGCGCCATTGCCTTTATTGTATGGTACGGCGGGTTCTTGGTCATTGACGGACAAATGAAACCCGGTGAATTTTTTTCCTTTCTGGCGGCCATGTTTTTGGCCTATGCGCCGGTAAAAAAACTTGCAAGCGCCAACGTCGTGATTCAACGTGCGCTTGCCGCGGCGAATCGAGTCTTTGAAATGCTGGATAAGGAACATGAATTCGTTCATGATCAGGGGCGTGCGGAATTGCCGGCCATCTCACGATCCCTGGAGTTTCGAGACGTGAGCTTTTGTTATGAAGGGAGTGATGAACCGGCAATCGAGCACATTCACCTCGCCGTCGAATTCGGCGAAGTGGTCGCCTTGGTCGGAAAAAGCGGGAGCGGCAAGTCCACCATGATGAGTTTGGTCCCGAGGTTCCATGATCCATCCGAGGGTCGCATTCTGATCGACGGCCGGGATATCAGGGACGTGACGTTGACCTCCCTGCGTGCACAAATTGCCATCGTCTCTCAAGAGACGGTGTTGTTCGATGAAACCGTACGGGCCAACATCGCGTACGGACGTCCGGAAGCGTCCGAGGAAGAAATCGTCTTGGCGGCACGCGCGGCGCACGCGTGGGAATTTATTGACGAATTACCCGAGGGACTGGATACGTTGACAGGAGAAAACGGCGTCAACCTTTCCGGCGGGCAACGTCAACGGTTGGCCATCGCCCGCGCGATGTTGCGGAATCCTCCGCTGCTCATTCTCGATGAAGCCACCTCAGCGCTGGATACCGAGTCCGAACGGAACGTCCAGGCAGCCCTGGCCGAATTGATGAAAAACCGGACGACGCTGGTCATTGCGCACCGCCTTTCGACCGTGCAACATGCGGACCGTATTGTCGTTCTGGATGAAGGGCGCATTGTGGAAGAGGGTCTCCATCACGAGTTGCTGGGTCGTAACGGAGTGTATACGCGCCTGTATCAAACCAAATTCCACGACGCTCCCGTAGCGCCCGCGTTGCGGTAGTCAGTGAAGCCCTGACAACTTGTATGATGAACCAAATGAAATTGAGCATCCTGTCGTTTCTTGGTGCCGCAACGATTCGTCTTCTCGGCAAGTCGATGTCCTTGCAGTCGTTTGGCTTCGAGCCGGTCGATCGGATGTATCACGAAGGCCGCAACATCATCCTGGCGTTCTGGCACGGGCAACAATTGATGATTCCGTTAGGCTACCGTGGCTCTCACCCCGAGATCCTGATCAGCCAGCATCGGGACGGTGAAATCATTTATCGCATCGTCAAACGCTTCGGATTCGGCGCCGTCCGCGGATCGACCACGAGGGGCGGACAGAATGCATTACGGCAACTCATTCGCCTGGGCCGGCAGGGCGTTGATCTCGTCATCACGCCCGATGGTCCCAAGGGGCCGAGGCACCATGTTCAACCGGGTGTCGTGGCTCTCGCCAAATTGACGGGCCTGCCTATCGTGCCCTTGGCGTTCGCCTGTTCAAAAAAAAAACCTTTTCCAGTTGGGACCGGCTCCTGATCCCATATCCGTTCTCCCGCGGGATCTTTCTGTGGGGCGACCCGATTCAGGTTGACCGCGACGCCGATCCCGCGACCATGGAACATATTCGGGTGGAGTTGGAAAGCGCCCTTTCCGCACTGTCATCCGAAGCGGAAGCGATGTGTGACGATCCGGGGAAATAGCCGGCCGTTGCGGGCCATGTCAATGTTCTTTCGTTGGCAGAATGCAAGGACTACAGAAGGGGAGCCAGGAAAGCAGAGGCATCTTATCCCTCCCCTTTGTAAGGGGAGGGTAGGTGGAGTAGAGTCGCAGACCTAAAGGGCATCAGCACTGACGAACATTCGCATTTTGCCCACTCCGCTTCCGGCTCTACCTCCCCTAACCCCTCCTTACAAAGGAGGGGAAGGAAAAAGCGGAAATTGTCAACGAATAAGTGAACACATCCAGGAAGGACACTCGGAAGGGTCGTGCTGAGATGTGGTACGGCATCTATAACGTGCTTCTCATTCTCGGTTTTCCATTCATTCTTGGTGCGCTGCTGCTGAAGAAACGGTGCCGGTCCGGCCTGTTGCAACGGATAGGATGGGTCATTCCTCGGGAATGGGGTTTTCAGGAGAAGGTGTTGTGGATTCATGCCGTGTCATTGGGAGAAGTTTCCGCCATCGTCCCCTTTGTGACGATGCTGCATCAGCGATACCCTGCGGTCAGGATCATCGTATCGACCATAACGGAAACCGGGCGGGAAGCCGTACGACAGCGATTGGCCGGCATCGCGACGCATTGTTTTCTGCCCCTGGATTATCCTTGGATCGTCAACCGGTTCATTGCGTCGCTGAACCCGATCGGGTTTGTCGTCGTCGAAACGGAGTTGTGGCCAAACCTGTTGCGGGCGCTTTCCCGCCGGGGAATCCCTTCGGTGATCATCAACGGACGATTGTCGTCCCGTTCCTTTTCCCGTTACCAATGGATCAGGCCGTTCATGCGTCAGATCCTCTCGAATGTTTCATTGGGGCTGCTGCAATCCGGCAGGGACGAACGCCGGTTCGTCGAGTTGGGGGCTTCGCCGGACCGGATGCACAGTACGGGGAACATGAAATTCGATTTGACGATGAACGGACGTTCCTTTTCTCAACCGTTGCTTGAGCGTTCGATCTTTGGGGTGTCGGAAGACGAATGGCTGATTGTCGCGGGGAGCACGCATCCCACGGAGGAAGAAGTCCTTTTGGGCAGTTACCGGGACTTGATTCGTTCCTTCCCCAACATGGTCCTGCTGTTGGCTCCGCGACATATCGAACGAAGCGACGTTCTGGCCCAAACGATCGAGGCGTTCGGATTTCCCGTGGTGAGGCGAAGCCGGTTGCGTGAAGAGGTTACTCAGGAAACCGTGGGGCCTCGGATCATCCTTCTGGATACCCGGGGAGAATTGGCCGAAGTGTACGGGCTGGCGTTCATGGCGTTTGTCGGAGGGACGCTGGTTCCCGTCGGAGGGCATAATCTCTTGGAACCGCCGGCCTGGGGAAAGCCGGTATGTTTCGGCCCGTATACCGATCACTGCCAGGAAGTTGCGGAGTTGTTGATCGAGTCCGGCGGCGGCATTCGAGTCCGCAACGGACAGGAACTGACGGAAACGTTGATGAAGGGAATGCAAAATCAGGATTGGGTGTCTCATATAGGGTTGAGCGCGCGAAAAGTCATCGACGACAATCAAGGAGTGGTCGAGAGAAATTTGAATATGGTCGAACAAGTCGTCGATTTTTGTGAGGCCCGTTCTTCTCGTCCTTGAGATCTGTCTCCTTGATTCCCCTCGTCTTTAGGATCTGTCCTCATGGTTCCCCTCCTTTGTAAGGAGGGGCGGGGGGAGGTAGAGATTGTGCCTGACGGACAAGCCGCGTAGTCTATTTGTTGCTGGTGTCCACTGAGCGTACGACTCTACCCCACCCCCGCTTTCGCGGGGGCATGCCTAGCTCAACCTCCCCTTGCAAAGGAGAGGAAAAGAGAGGGGAGGCGGAAAGATCATGACCCCATGATGAGTGGATGGCAGTCGCTGCTGACCGGCCCATATCGATTCGTCACGTGTTTTCGGACGCGGCTGTATGAACGAGGATGGCTGACGCGACGCCGGTTGCCCTGTCCGGTCGTCAGCGTAGGCAACCTCACGGCCGGCGGAACGGGGAAGACCCCCATGGCCATGTGGGTGGCCGAAAAGCTGTTGGAACAAGGGAAAAAGCCGGGCATCCTCAGCCGGGGATACCGTCGAAACAATCAACGGGAATTTGTGCTGGTGTCCGATGGAACGTCGATCCTTGCCGGACCGCACGAGGCGGGCGACGAACCTTATCTCATGGCGACACGATGTCCGGGTGTCGTGGTGGCCGTCGGGGCCGATCGGTATGCATTGGGCCGTTGGGTGTTGGGCCTGACGCCCGTTGACTGTTTTGTCCTGGATGACGGGTTCCAACATATCAGCCTGGAGCGTGACGTGAACCTGTTGTTGGTGGATAGTTCCGACCGTGCGGGCATGAAAGAGTTGTTACCTGTAGGGAGACTCCGGGAACCGCTTCACGAAGCCGAAAGAGCATCGGACATTGTCCTGACGCGGGTTGAAGATGCATCAATGATTCCCAACGTATTGGAACCCATCGAGAGGGCCATGGGTTCCACCATCAATCCCATCACCACGAGATTTGCGGTCAACAAATTGGTCGGGGCTTCTGAATCCATGTCACCTTCCGACGTCTGCGGAAAAAATGCGCTCATCTTCAGCGGAATCGGCAATCCGAACCAGTTCCGCCGGACGGTGAACACGCTTGGCGTGCAGGTGGTGGATGAACTGGTGTTTCGGGATCATGAAGCGTATGGCCCTTCCAGGGTCGAAGACATTCATCGACGTGTTGAGCAGAGCCGGCCTGATCTGGTGCTCACGACGGAAAAGGATCTGATAAAAGTGCAATCGAGTTGGTCGATCCTCACTCCTCTTTATGCCGTTTGCCTCGAATTGGAGTTTTTGGATGGCGAAAGCCGGTTGAAAACGGCACTATCGACTTTGTAACGGGTTTGACACAAAACCCTCTCCCTTGGAAGGAGAGGGTAGGGTGACGGGGCTTGGTCAGCACTTGAGTCACCCCCGGCCAATAACTGATGTTGAAGATAACCATTGATGTCCGAGAAGATCGACGACAAAATCGAAGTGATCGCGCCGAATCTCAAGCGACGGCTGTCGGGTGTCACGGCAACGATCGTGCGGTTATTGCCTCTGCAAGCCAGATCGATCGGGATCGTGGCAACCGGGCCGGGCCTGCCGTTCCACGTCCCCTGCATCCCGCTACGGTCCGTGATTCCGATGTCCGGCCGGACGTGGCGGGTCTGGCATGCCCGGCGCAATACCGAGATGCTCCTCGGTCTCATCCTGCGTCACGTTCTCGGAAAGCGGCTGAAGCTCGTGTTCACCTCAGCCTCGCAGAGACATCACACGCGCTATACCCGCCTGCTGATCTCGGGCATGGATGCCGTTGTCGCAACGTCACACAAATCCGCGTCCTATCTGCGTCGACCAGCGCGCGTGATCATACATGGGATCGACACCGGGACGTTTCACCCACCTCAGGACCGGCGCGCTCACCGGCGGTCGCTCGGTCTCTCCGAGAACGTGACCATCGGGTGCTTCGGGCGCATCCGGAGCCAGAAGGGCACGGACGTATTCGTCGATGCGATGCTGGAAGTGCTGCCCCGACACGCCGGGATAACCGCCCTGGTGATGGGCCGCGCTGCGCACAAGCACGGACCGTTTCTGCAGGACCTGCAAGAGAAGGTAGCACGGGCGGGACTCCAGGACCGGATCCTGTTCCTGCCGGAAGTGCCGGTGGAGGAGATGCCACGCTGGTATCAGGCGCTCGACCTGTTCGTGGCCCCGCAGCGCTGGGAAGGCTTCGGGCTGACCCCGCTCGAGGCGATGGCGTGCGGTGTGCCGGTGATCGCGACGACGGTCGGCGCATTCGACGAGTTGGTGGTAGAAGGCGAGACCGGACGCCTGATTCCCCCCGGTGACTCAGAGCGGATGCGCGTGGCGGTCGATGCGGCGCTTGCCTCACCCGCCACGTTGCAACAATGGTCGGCGGCGGCCCGGCGCCGCGTTGAGGAAAGGTTTCGGATCGAGGATGAGGCAGCGACGCTCAACGCGCTCTACCGTGAACTCCTGGATGGCGGCGAAGACAGACCATGACGCTTTCACGAAAGACGCGCCTCCATATCGCCTTCGTTATTACCAACCTTGGGGGCAGCGGTTCGGACCGCGTTTTATTGAAGACGGCGGATGGGTTGATCGGATTGGGCCATCGGGTCGTTATCGTTCTGCTCACGCCTGGCATTCGGAAGCCTCAGGAAATCCCGGCCGCGGCACGCCTCGTGTTGTCTGAGAGCGCCTCCGAGGCTTTGGAGACCGAAGAGGAGTCGCGCATTCCGGCATCCGTCTGCAGATGGCACGTGGACAGGGACGGCAAAGGACGCTTGAGAGACGTCTTCCGTGTGTTGCAGGCGTTCAATTGGCACCCGCTATCATTGCCAATATCGGTATGTTCAAGAGCGCGGTGTTCGTCGCCGACTACGTCAGAAAAGAAACTCCTGACTGCGTTCTTCCGGCTCTGCCCAATGGTAAGGTGGTGGCAACCTTGCTCGCCAAATCTTTGCTCGTTTCATTTCCGGTGGTGATTCCGGTGGTACATCTCGATCTCGAAAATCGGCGTTTGCGAGACAAGGTCAGGTATCGCACCCTGATGGCGCACAGCGATCACATCATCGCGGTTTCCGAAGGGGTCCGTCACAGCGTTTCCTCCAAGGCCGGCGTGCCCAAGGAACGGATCACCACGATCTACAACCCTGTCGTGACTCCGAGGCTGGAGGTACTGAGCCGAGAGATCCCGGACCATCCCTGGTTGGCCGGAGCGGGGCCACCTGTCATTCTTTCCGCCGGCAGGTTCGTACAGGTCAAGGATTTCCCAACCTTGATCCGGGCTTTCCACAAGCTGTCGTTGGTGATCCCTTCCCGGTTGATCCTGCTCGGTGACGGCAGCCAACGAAAAGACCTGACTGCCCTTCTTCGCAGGCTGGACCTGGAGGACAGGGTTTCGATGCCAGGATGGGTGGACAACCCCTACGCCTTCATGGCGCGCGCATCTTTATTCGCGCTATCTTCCCGAATGGAAGGCTTGCCGACCGTTTTGATCGAGGCTCTCGCCTGCGGTTGCCCCTGTGTCAGCACTGACTGCCCTTCGGGTCCGGCGGAGATTCTGGAGGGTGGAAGGATTGGCTGTCTGGTGCCTGTCGCCGACGTCGAAGCTCTGGCGGAAGCAATGCGTCTTACCCTCGATGACCCGCCGCCGAAGACGTTGCTCTTGAAGCGGGCGGAGCACTTTTCCGCCGAAAATTCGGTGGCGATATATGAGCGACTGATTACAGAGAAGTGCGATTTGACATGATAGAAACTAGGCCTTTAGATGTCGGCCGATTGTGGTCATTCCTATCTTGCCGTAGGTCAACCGTTGGCCTCATTTTGCCTTATCCTCAATCTGATACACGCAACAAGTAAGGAAATTTCTACAGGTAGGATGCTATTGTGAGGAGCTTTGCATTTGGCTGTTTCAGAATGCACCGCTCTCTATGGTAGATTACATGCCTGAAATTGAGCACTTTTGCTTCAAGACGAGACTTGGTACATGTTCAAGCAGATTATCTGTATCAACTGGGGGACCAAGTATGGTTCTACCTACATTAACAGACTGTATGCGATGGTGGAGCGAAATATCACTCCTCCCTTTCGCTTTGTCTGCTTCACTGATCGGAATGATGGTATCAGACCCGAAGTCGAGTGCCATCCCTTGCCGCCAACCCCTGTCGAGATACCCATAACCCAAAAGGGCATTTGGGACAAATCCCGTCTCTGGGGTACCAGGTTAGCCGATCTTGCAGGTCCGGTGCTGTTCCTTGATCTTGATATTGTCATTACTGGCAATCTGGATGAACTGTTCAGCTATGGTCATCGTGACGATGTGATTCTTGCACGTAATCCTGTCAAGCCTTTGGAAAGGCTTGGGCAAACCTCTGTCTTTCGCTTTCCCGTGGGCAAGCTTGCCCCTCTTCAGGAGATGTTCAGCAAAAACCCGTTTGACATTTCCAAGGAATTTATATACGAGCAGCGCTTCGTCACTCGTCACGCCCCAGGCGGCATCAAATTCTTTCCCGGACGATGGATCCAACATTTTCGACTTCAGTGTATGCGTAGATTTCCAATTAACCTTTTCCTTCAGCCGAAGCTTCGCTCAAGAACAAAAATCGTGATTTTTCCGGGGGGAATGTATCCTGAGCATGGAATCCGCGGTGGCTGGAAAGGTCGGGAAGGAATCAATGTAACTGAGCACCTGCTTGGATACCAACGACTTAAATTAGACAATGAGAGCTTTTTGTCTTACCTCCCACATTACACATTACCAACCCAGTGGATTATTGAAGCATGGCGCGAATAGTCAATCTTATCTCGTGCCTCGCAATGCCTGGAAAATCGTCTATGTCAGGAACTCTGATGGAAAGCGATGAGTTACACAAAATCGGAAATGTCATGATCGATTTTGATTTGTACAAGATTCGGAGTATGCGCAGAAAACCGAGAAAATTTTGCGGATGCTGTCGAATGTAAGATTTCGGAACTACTTTTTGGCCGAAGATGTCATGGTGGGTGCAACGCACTCGTCGCGAATTCGAAATTGGCTTGCACACGTTCCGCAACTGAAAGAATTTTGTGCAGAACCCGATGTGCTTGCAGAGGGTCGCCAGAAGCCTGGGCTGTCGAGAAGGATTCGGCGCTTCATCCGTTATCTATGAATAGATGCTCGTACGGATGCCCCTGGTGCATCCTGCCTTCGCTTCTGGGAGTGATTCAGCATTGACCATGTGGCCGTCCTACGTCATTAATTTGGCCGAGAACACCGTACGGATGGACAACACTGCGCGGCAACTCACCGCGCAACGCATCCCATTCGAAAGGATTGACGCCGTCAATGGCTGGGCGCTGTCCGAATCGGAAATCAGCCTCGCCTACGATGCCGAAGTCAACCGCCGGCGAGGGAAGCATCCGCTTCTCCGTCCTGAGATCGGCTGCTACCTCAGTCACGTGACGGCTTGGCGGCGGGTCGCCGAGGGCGAGAGCGCCGGGGGCTTCATCTTCGAGGATGATTTCCTGGCAACAGAAGACCTTCCCGACGTGCTAAGCCGGCTGTCCGAGGACGAGCGAGATTGGGACATGGTCAAGCTGTTTTCATTCGATCAGGGACCACGGACAGTGACGCGGCGCCAACTTGGTCCGAGGCACGAGGTTGTGGTACCTTTTCGGGTACCTTCCTGCACGGTGGGGTATGGCTTGACACGCGAGGCGTCGCGGCATCTCGTCAGACGGGCAACCCCCTTTTTCCGACCCGTCGACGAAGATCAGAAGTTTTTCTGGGAGACCGGGCTCAGAGTGGCCCTCGTATTGCCATCGCCGGTGCTGGCCGGCGATCAGCAGGCAGTGACTCGTACGATTCGGGAGGAGCGACGGTTATTGGTGAAACGCGGCAGCATGCAAGCGTGGCACAGTCTGATTTATCAATTTCGTTATCAAGCGCTTCTCCATTGGCATTGGATGCAAAAAAAGACGTGACCGTGCCGAAGGTCTGACACTTGCATTTCGACAAGGACGGGGGCATCGACCTCGTGGCAGGCCGACCCGGGATTTGCCCTGCAACTCGATTAGTGCGCCGCCTACGTGGTGGTGCAACCATTCCGACAGAATCATCAACCTGCAGGGATTCTCCACTGCGCGGACGAGGTGTCTATCGTGCCCGCCGGATTGCCTCGCAGCTTCGCATGCGTCTTCGCCATCTATCGAAGCTCTTTGGTAGTCGAGCGGCGTTGGATTACCTTCTCTTCAACTGGCCGGAACTCCGTTTGTGAGAATTGAGGGGAAGGTCAGAGCGAAAAGAGACTGCGCTATGCTTTTGGGCCGACAACAGATGAATGAATATATTCAAGCTATGAAGCTGGTGATATATACAGCGTTGCGCCAACTGCCCGGAAAGCTTGGTCGCCGATACGAACGCAAATATATGAGGCGACAGGCTCTGATCGAATTTGAGAAGGCGATACACCGTTCTGAGGGCATGACGTGCATCGATCTGGGCGCTAATATTGGCGAATACACTAGAAAGATGGCCTCGGGGACCAAACAGGTGATCGCTTTCGAACCCGATCCTTGGGCTTATGCGGCGCTTCAGACCAATGTTGCCGGTCTAGACAATGTCAAAATTGAAAATGCGGCGGCAGGCGCCAGCGAGTCGACGGTTCTGCTCTACCGGCACGCTCGGTTCGAAGAGAATCCCGCCCTGAATTCCCAATCGAGTTCTGTCATCTCAGGCAACAGGAAGCTTAGTGAAGATGGAGCCATCGAGATCCAACAGGTCAATTTCATCACGTATCTCGAAGATCTGAATGAAGACATCGGGCTTCTCAAGATGGATATCGAAGGCGCAGAGGTCGATTTGCTCGAGGCGCTGTTCGATAGGCCCGATATTCTGAATCGAATCGACCATATTTTCGCGGAAACTCATGAAAGGTTGATCCTCGGCCACGAGCCGCGTGTGAACGCACTCCGCGAAAGAGCCAAGCTGATAAAGCAGCCGTACATCAATCTCTACTGGCCTTGAATGGACCGCTGACGCGGGCAGATTCGTTTAATCAACCCGCCGACCTATACGAAAAGGCGGAGCCGCCTTGCCCCATTTGATGGTGATGACGTTAACAGGCACTATTTTAAGCACAAATCGAATTGGTTACGTGCAATTAATGCCGAGTCCCATTGTTGCATTCAAACTGCTGTATGACGCCATCATAGAGAGCTAGAATTTTTG
This sequence comes from Nitrospira sp. bin75, assembly GCA_002238765.1. GTDB lineage: Bacteria > Nitrospirota > Nitrospiria > Nitrospirales > UBA8639 > Bin75. The sequence goes on along the minus strand of MPMZ01000008.1, from coordinate 40,236 downwards.
GAACGACGGCATCGGCGGCATAGCAATTCTTATATACAGTTAACGCGTTTTGTGCCCGATTCCCACAACTTTCCGGGTCTTGTATGGCTTTTCGCAGTCCATGAAAGAGTGCGGATTTTTCACCTTTGTCGACGAGTATGGCTGATTCTTCATCAAGGGCATCGAGCGGATGACCTTCCTCACAACGGGTTGCAACAATTGGAGTCCCCATTGCCATTGCTTCCAGTACAATGATTGGAAAATGATCGCTAAGGGAGGATAGCACGAACAGGTCGGCATTTTTGATCAAATCCGGAATGTCATTTCTGCGACCCAGAAACTGCACGTTTTCGTTTAATCCCAATTCAGTTGACAGTGCCTTGAGGGAGTTGAATTCCGGACCATCGCCGGCTATTTGCAGCGAGAAATTTATATCCATCGATTTCAATTCGGCTAGTGCTTGTAGCAAAATATTAAACCCCTTTTTCTTTACAAACCGGCCTGCTGCAAAGATCTTTTCTATTCGAGTAGGTTTTACAACTGTCGATACTGGTTTTAGTCGTGCCAAGTTGGGAATGACCGTAGAAAATTTATGCTGGGGAACATTGCGATGGTATTCCGATTTCGCCGCCTGAACTGTAGTTGGAACGATGAAATCCATATTCCGGTAATACTTGCCGTTGATGTTGCCATGCGTTTTGGTAATCAACGGCCACTTGCCGGCGGGTTTGGTTTTCCCTGTGAGAAACGCCGCTCGAGCCAAATGTGTTTCGACAATGTTCGGCTGAAACCGGTTGAGTGCGATTTTAATCTGATTCGTGGCAAATGGATCATACCACCCAAACAGGTTGTTGACGGCTACCACCTTTATATTTTCCATCGAGACTAATTCAGGCTCTAGGACGCTGTTTTTACGGATTATGGATAGCACTGAATGTCCCCTGCCGGCGAGTTCCAGGCAAAGATCTGCAAAATATCTCTGCGCCCCCCCATAATTCGGGTCGAGCATAACCTGTGCAATTTTCACCGGAAATTCCTTTCGATACGGCGTTCTTGGAAGCTATTTCATAAACCCTGCAACGGTATAACACTCCGCCCGTTTATGCAAAGACCGGGGTCCCCTCATGAAAGAGATTTTTCGCAGTATACCTAGCCCCGTTTTGGGGAGAACATCATCAGAAAATTATTGGAAGAGAACGGAGTCAAGCCATGAATATCATGACGCTCGGGAACATGAAGGCAAAAATCGAGTTTGATCAGGATGCAGAACTGTTCCGGGGAGAGATCCTGGGATTAACCGGCAGCGCGGATTTTTACGGCAAGACAGTGGCCGAGTTGAAACGTGAGTTCAAAAAGTCTTTGGCAGTCTATCTGGATGAGTGTGCACGGAGGGGAATCGCCCCCTATAAATCATATTCCGGCAAATTTGTTGCCCGGATTGGTCCTGATGTTCACGAAATGATCAGCATCGCGGCTGCAGACGAGAATAAAACCTTAAACGTTTGGGTGAAAGACACCTTAAAGCAAGCCGTTCATTCAAGTGAGAGTACATAATTTTGTCAGGGCTTTTTCGACGCTTGGCGATCTACAAGGGGTTGGATTGCCGGATTTGGTGGGGTTATGGAGTATTTATCCGAGGTTCTCGAGTCGTTCGAGCCATTTCGCGAAATGAGGACATTTACTGCGAATTTTGGCTAAGCCAATTCGTTCCGCTGTTTGAGCCCCAACGATGACTTTCTCACTTGCATATTTTGGCAGCCATTTCGTGATTCGTTTTGATGGGGCGGTGTGTTGTCCGTCATCGATCAGTTCCGGCGGTCCTCCTACGGTATCAACGATGTGTTGCAGTTTTTTGATTGCCGCGGTGTTTTGGTAAAAGAACGAGAGCTTTGAAATATCCGCGAACAGGTAAGCTTCGTATTCATGTAGCTGGATGTGAGGTATGAATCGCTTGTCATTCGTGTTCTCTGCCCACGATTCTTCGAGAACTTCGACGCGTCTGTAAGGATCGTTATCGTACTGTGCAACTTTTTCAGTTCCGGGAAATCTTTTGGGTAGGGCGTAGAGATCAATCATCGACGTAAAGAACACGTCAGGCGCGGAATTCTGCTTAAGAGAGCGAAGGATGTCTTTTTGCATCGCGTCGAAATTTCTGCCACCTCCCCGATAAATTTTCCCTTTCTTGTAAGCGTTAGCTATCAGGATAGTCTTTTGTATATAAACTCCATGCTGTGCCAAATGCGGTTTCAGCACGGTGTCCGCGAACGTTTGTTCCGTCGGGCCCTCGGCAAAAAGTTGGAGTCTTGCCATCAGTGAGGGCCGGCGCCGATGACGTTCTTCGTCCAGATTTCTCCGAGGGAATAATCTTGTAACCAGTCTTTCAATTCTTCCACGTTGGGTCGAACGAATTTGGATGATTCACCGTCACGTTCGACGATAACGATGTCTTCAACGTCGAAATGATTGAGAAACTCACTGGACTGGGTGCTCAGCAGAACTTGGGCGTGATGGCTTGCGGACCGGAATAATGAAGCGATGACGCTCAAGGCGTAAGGATGGAGGCCAAGCTCCGGTTCGTCAACGATAATCAGGCAAGGCAACTCTTCCGCAGGCTGCATCAACAAGCTAATCAGGCAAATGGCCCGAAGCGTCCCATCAGAAAGCTGATGTGGACCAAAAACCAGATCGGATTCGCGGTGTCGCCAGTTCAGTATGATCTCTCTTTTGCCTGGACCGGTGGGCTCGAGGACGAAATCGTCGAAGAAGGGGGCGACTTGCTTGATGGTGGCCACGATGCGGCGATAGGCAGTCTCGTTCTGCGATTGTAGCCGGTAGAGAACTGCAGCCAGGTTGCCGGCATCATGCATGAGCCAACGACTGTCATCTATGTAACAATACTGCATGATTCTTGCGGTCGGTCCGGTGTCGTGAAAATGAAAGACGCGGCAGCGGTTGAGCATATACAAAATGGTTTTTGCTGTCGTTTTCGCCGTTGACTCACCTTCAGAAGCCGTGTTTCTAATCAAAGTTTCCTCGTGCCCGGCTCCGAGATTCACTTCCCTGGGAGTCACATGACCTCTGGTAAGAAATGACAGGTGCTCTTCTGCGAATATCAGCGAGTCATTAGCAGCGTAAAAGAGTCGCATTCGATAAGTGTCTTCGATTTCATCCGTCACTCTGAAATGCAGTTCTGCTTCCAGTTGCGGCGTAACCTTGGGGCCAAAATACAGGTTGGCCGCGGCTCGTCCCGTGGCAGCGATATATTGTTGAAGACGTCCGGCCGTCAGTTCGTTCATCATCTTGAAGAACGAGATCAGATTGCTCTTGCCGGCACCGTTGGCACCGATCAACACGTTGAGAGGGCGAAATTCCAGCGTCGCCTCTTTGACCGACCGAAAACCGCGAATCGCTATCGAGTTGAGCTTGGTCATGTTCCTCTCAAGCGCCGGTAATTGCTGATGAACGAAAGTTTGCTGGTGTCTGCGGTGATTTGAATTTGACCGAGAAGGTTTAAGTGAATTCAAGGGCTTATGATTTACCGGTTATGCCCGATGCCCAGGATTCCAAGAGAACCGTAATCAACTCAAGTATGCGTATCCTAGTCCGTGTTGTGCAAGTAACCTTTCTCTCATCCTCTCCTAGAAGCTAGACCACCGGTTCTGCGAAATTCTGGAAGTGGCGCGAGCGTTTTTATAGCACAACGGTCTGGTGGCTGATAGCTTTATGGAAAGGGGGAGAGTGGAGCGTAGGTCATGGGCCAGGTGAACAAATCTTCGAGCCAGGCGGTCATCTCGTCCATGGGCAGGGGCATCATATTCAACCGGACTTCGAGTTGATAGTGATTGTCCGTCCCCATGATTCCGATAATGGCGGCGGCATCCGGGTGATCGGGGAGAAGGGCTTGCGTTCGAAATTCGGAAACCGTGGTGTACAGCCGGCCGCCCTTGCCTGCAATGTCCAACAGGGCCGGAAGGTCCGTGAGGCAGGCATGCGCGGAACAGCGGTAGACCGTGCGGACATTGGGCTCGATCGCCTTGAACTCATTCAGGGCTTCCCGGGAAAAGCCGGTCAGATAAATTCGGACCGTGGCCGTGGGCAGTCTATGCGTCGAAGCCAATCCGCTGGCCGGCACGAGAAAGGCGAACGGATCCGAGGAATTGAATTCGAATTGACACGGACCGAACGCGTCCGGCCATGAACAAAAAAACGGCACTTCTTCGTGGGCGTTGCGGAGCGTGATCCGGTCTTTTTGAATCGAGACGTCTATCGGTAAATCGAGTAATTCAATCGCTTCACGGAATACCGCTTGTCGTTCATCCAGCCAGATCGGCCGTTGCTGGTGGTCATAGGGTTCACCCTGGGCAATGATCGTCGCGGTATGGAATCGAATTCTGATGAAGGAGTGCGTATGCCGAAATCCCATCCAGAACATGGCCAGGGGCTGAAGGGTGGCTAGGTGGATCGAGAGATGCCACGGGTGGCTGATTGAACAATAGGCGCTGACGGATTGGTACCGTTGGAAGGTCGAATGGTAGCGGCCGGCCAGAAGAAAGAAATCGTCCTTCCAGGCGTCGAGCACGTGAATCATCGTCACGTCCTCCAGCGGCCATTGATCGAGTCGTTGAATGGCCTCCGGCGACGGAACCGGCCACTCTTCGATATAACAGATTCCTTCTTTTTCAGGATCAACGGGACGCAATCCTTTGGCTTGCAACCGGTCGAGCAGGTCGAGGACTTGGGGGAACGTCAAGGCTTGACGGGATTCCCAGCGCTGTTCACGCATGACAGTGTTCCGGCAGGAAGTGGAGCAGCCGATTGTGCCTTGGGCGGATTTGCATGTTTAGGGGGCGAGGGAAAGGAAGGCAGAAGAGATGCATTAATGGCGGAGAGGGTGTTCTTGCAATGATGCGCAAAACCACTATAAACAGGAGCGTTTCGCCGATCATGTCATGTGTGTTCCCAAGTTTGTTCCCACAGACGGCGGCACTGCTCCCGCAGGATGGGACTCCGTGCGACGGGGCTCCTGTCATGCTATTTCTGACAGACTTGGATTTCACTTCGGAGGACGGGACATTATGTCCTCAGCAAGCCTGCGAAAGCAACAGGACGGCACGCCCTGGATACTCTGGCACGCTCCTGGAACACCAGGGATTTATCCTGAGTAAAAGGGCGAAATAATCAGGACGACAGCCCCCGCCTAGTGTGGCACCCTCCGCGCATCACAAAGGAGGTGATGCCCATGTTGACCGATCAAGACATGCTGCTGACCCGCCGTGAAGTTGAGCGACGCACGGGGCTCAGCCGTAGCACCATTTACCGAAAAATGCGCGAGGGCACCTTTCCGGTGCCGGTGAAAGTCTCGGAGCGGGCCGTGCGATGGCGCGCAAGTGACATTCGCGCCTACGTCGATTCGCGCCCGCGCTCGTATGGCGAGACAGCAAAATGACAAGACGAAGAGGCCTGATGAGGTGGCCGGTTCATGGCGGCCTAGGCGCAGGCCGCCGGGCTTGCCGACACCGAGAAAGGAGGGTGGCCCATGCGCATTGAACACCGTGATCCCACGCTGACATACCCCCAGGCCGTCCGGGCAGAAAAGCGCCGGCTCGTCCTGGACTGGCTCCTGGAATTTCAATTTTCCTCGGTCGACCTGCTCGCCCGCCGCCTCGGCCTGACGGCCCAGAGTTCCTATAAATTCTTTCGCGCGCTCCTCGAGGACCAGATCATCCAACACTTTAAAAGTGTCCATACAAACCAATCTCGCTATCTCATGCTCACCAAGGCCGGGGTGGACCTGTTGCAGGTCGCCGGCCGGGACGTAGCCCACGCCCACACCCAAACGTCCCGCTTGAACCGCTACGCGCACCTCGTGCACGACCTGGCCGTGCAACACGCCGTGCTCACGCGGCTGGATCACTACGACGAAGTGATCTGGGACAAACACATCACGTTACCCGAGCCATTCGACAAGCCGGACGCCCTGATGCACTCCCCGCAGCACTATTGGGTGGCCTTGGACTATGAACGCTGGCGGCAAGACGACCCGCGCATCTATCGGTCTTTCATGAATCATGCGCGGGCGCTCATCACGCGACACTACAGCGGGGTGTATTATCTGTTCGACCGCGAATCCGACCTCGTACACTACCAGACGCTCTTCGCGGCTCAGGCCTGGCCCGAGTATCACTACCATCGCCAGACCGGCAACATCACCCCGGCCGGCACCCACTTCCAGCCGGATACCATCGAGCACTTACGCGACTGTTTTCTCTTCCTTCACGAGCCCCACGGGAACACCCTGGATTCGCTTTAAAAAAGGGACTCCTGTATCAAAATCCACGAACCAAATTTTCATAAACAATTCTTCATAGGGTAGTGGGTCATTTTGAAATCTGACCCTAGTGACAAACCGCAAGGAGGTATGCAAAGATGTCGAACATGAAACAAGAAGTCAAGAGGCCACGCGACGCGAATCAACTAGCGAAATTCGTTGTGGATGTCGCCACTGGCGAGCGAGAAGCCAGTCAGGAGGTGAACCCCGTCAATACCTTTGCCCAAGCGGGAGGATTGAAAGGTGGCAAGGCCAGGGCAGACAGGCTGTCACCAGAACGTCGGCAAGAGATTGCCAAACAAGCGGCTCAGGCAAGGTGGGGACGAAAAAAATGACACTTGCTCTTGATGAACCAGAAAGTTGGTAGTATTATAGTTAGGTACACTTGATACAATACTTGATACACTTGGCAGTACTGCTAGGGGTTAGCGGCCCAATTGCAACAGGGTTGCAGTTGACCTGTTAGCTTGATTTCCCCCGCTTGCTCGTAATGTGACCGGGGAAAGGGAATCATTCGGGGGAGACCGAGAACAGTTTTGGTGAGGCTAGCCAAGACGGTTCTCCGCCGCCTCCACCTCTTTAATGCCTCTGCCGCCACTCCCACGGCTTCTCAAACGCTCCGCTCCAGATTCCACGTCTCGAAGCTTGAGCCTTCTGCTCCTCAGCTACATACTGTGTTGAAGATGGTCTATAAGCAAGCGCATAGCCGTGTTCGACCAACCAGTGATTCAATTCCATGTCACCAAGGTAGCAATGCCCAATTAGTCTCTGGTATTTTCCTCGTCCAGTGATGACACATCTGACAGACGCATCCCCAATCTTGGCCCGCAAGTCCTCCGTCGCTGCGATTCCGCACAAGTACTCTCTCCCACTGGAGTATGCACACCGCTGTTCCTTCTCTGGCGCATCAATTCCGTGGAGTCGAATCCGTGTGCCAGACAAGAGTAAGGTGTCCGCATCAATCACCGTGGGACGACCAGAGAGTTCTTGTGTGGTTTTATCGTCTTTGTTGGTCGTGCGATGGATGAGGCCAGCAATCATGCAATCGAACGCCATGATCTTGTTTCTTTGCATTGCCTCCGTCTTCAGGCGGTGGAACGTCTCATTGAATCGACGAATGCCTCTCTCTTTGTTAGCGCGAAAGTCGTAGGAGTCGGCCCACGTCGTTAATTCAACCAATGGGATCTCGGCCTCCAAGACATCCCTAGCCCGACAGGTTCCGTACTCCGCCCCGAATTGTTTGACGAGTTTTAGGGCATGATCTCTTGACTGTTCAAAGGCGGCCGTCAGCTTCTGAGCGATGTCTTGGGCACGAGACCGGAGTTGCTGAGGAGAGAGCAGTTGATATCGGTCTCGTCCACTGCCTGAAGGATTCTCTTCAAGTACTGGAAGGGGGCCAATATAGAGCGCATCCTGGCTGAGCAGGGCCTCCAATTCAGTTCGGGTTTTGGTGCGGATCTGACGATGAAGCATTTCACGAAAGGTCTTGAGGCGTTTAACGACCTCCTCTGCCGAGTACTCGGATTGCTCAATCCCCTCTAGGATATTTTGGAAGTGAGACTCCATTTCCGAGAGAATGTCGGTCTCGGCAGCATGGCTTGGTAGACCGAACACCAATACTGTCAGAAGAAACAAGATCATCATGACATTCTCCTGTCAGGGCGCATTCAGCACATCACCGTAGTCGCGCTGGAGTTTCTGGTACGACCGTAGTTCCTGTTTGATACACGCATTGAGCCACCATGACGACAACTCGATGCCCAAGGCTTCCAAGGAGTCTTGGCATTGCTGGACGGCCGCTTGCTTGGCATGACGCGGCACCTCTCCTTCTCGCCCTGATTCGGTTTGGCGTCCGACCTGGTGTGGCGTCTTGTACTGATTGGCGTAGTAGGCATCCACGACCAAATCAATACACTCTGACATCTCAGCATGTGTTGGCCTTGTTCCTCGTACCGCCGTTAGTTGCGTTTCGCATCGGTCTTGAAAGGGCTTACTTTAGAGGAAAATCTTGGTAGCGTTTCCGATTGGCGTCTGTCCACTCCGAGTCCTTGGGCATCCATAGCTCGTCCCAAGCCCGACTCGGTTGGGCCGTTGTCAGACAGCCAACAACGACTCCAATGAGTAGGACACTGATGAAGAAACGTGAGTTGGGTTGTCGCATCGCAGGCCTCCCTTCGTCTTGGTAGGGCAATGCGGCCAGACGACAAAGGTCGGGCCGTTTCTGTTCCACCAAGACGATTGGCGGTGCCTGTATTTACCTTTTGGGATGCAACATCGTCTGGCATGGGAGCTACCGACGGAGGCGATGCGAGGCTGTTGTATTGCAGGTCCGACCCGACAATGGGGTCGTCCTAGTGGAACAGAATGAAAAGAGTATAAGGGAACGTATCAGACAAGTAAATAGGGCATGACTATTGAATGACTGGGGGGAATAGGTGCGAGTCAGAACGTCCCCAAAATGACTGCCGCTTCGTCTGGAGGTTGGGGGAATATGAGGTAGCCCAAGGCTTCTTGGCTAATTTGCCAAAGGTCATGGGCATGACCGTTAATTTGAAGAGAGCAAAGACCTTCTGAAGGATTCCACGTCGGCCGCACATGAAAAAATCCTTTGGGATAGTTGGGATGAGCAGGACAATCTATACGAACGGCTTCCGTCGTCATTGTGAAGGTGACGACAATATCTGCAACAGACGTTGAGGACGGAGCACTCCGCCTCACCTCCAAGCGGTTCTGCTGTTTCTCTGGGTTGGGGGAAACAAAGAAGCTAAAGCCGCGCATCAAAAGCGGTGAGACACGATTAGCTTCTTCCATGTCACGGCGCACGACCTCAGCTAAATCACCAAAGACGTGAGGCACAAAACACGCTGCCCGAGTCGCTACCCAATTGGTTTGTTGGCAATCGTTCATAAGACAAGTATACATCGTTTTTTCATCAGAAGCATACCCACCTTCGCCCAGTTTTTACATATTCCTACCATCCTGAGTTGTCGTTAATTGTTTACTAGTAATAGGGAGTGAACACGCTCGCTTTTCTACATTCCTAAACGTTCATTTAAAATACTCTAATGCTTGATAGACAAGTACAAAGATCATGTAATGGGGGCATGAATCGATTGCCCCTCAAAACCCAAACCCTGATCCTCCGTTGCTTGGTTGAAGGCAACAGCGTGCTGTCCACAGCACGGACGGCAGACGTGACCAAGAACTCCGTCTTGAAGCTACTGGTCGATACAGGCAAAGCCTGCAACGCTTACCAAGATCGTGTCCTTCGGGATCTGCCCTGCAAACGCATTCAGGTTGATGAGATCTGGTCCTTCGTCTATGCCAAGCAGAGGAATGTCCCCAAAACCAAGGACGCCCCGAAGGGCGCAGGCGATGTCTGGACATGGACGGCCATTTGTGCCGACACGAAACTGGTTCCGTCTTGGACGGTTGGAGATCGGTCGAGTGAAACAGCCATTGAATTTATGGACGATCTGCGGTCACGGTTGGCTGATCGTGTCCAACTGACCAGTGATGGATTGAGGGCCTATCTGGATGCCGTGGAAGGAGCCTTCGGCGGTGACGTGGACTATGCGATGTTGGTCAAGCTGTATGGGTCGGCTGGCGGTTCCTCGCCTGAAACGCGATATAGTCCTGGCGAATGCAACGGTGTCAGAAAACGGAAGATTTCAGGCAAACCCGATCCGAAACACGTCTCGACCAGTTATGCCGAGAGACAAAACCTGACCATGCGGATGTCCATGCGCCGGTTTACTCGTCTGACCAATGCGTTCTCCAAGAAGGTTGAAAACCACGTGCATAGCGTGTCACTGCATTTCATGTACTACAATTTCTGTCGACAACACAAAAGCCTAGAAGGGATTACGCCGGCGATGGCTGCTGGAGTCACGGATCACGTCTGGGAGGTTGAGGATATTGTGAATCTGGTGAATGAGGCCCGTCCGAAGCCAGGACCGCGAGGTTCATACAAGAAGCGAAATTCAAAATGACCCACTACCCTTCATAGACACATCTTGCGTTACCTATATCAAATAGCTATAATCTTTCTCAGCGTCTGGGATGAGTCGCCAAGCGTCTCGATTTGGGGCTATCGCCCCAAAAGCCCAGTCGCTTTTTTTTGCCAAAATCAGGAAAACCCACCCATGTATCTTTGCTACGTTGATGAGTCCGGGACACCGGATATACCCGGCAATACGACTCATTTTGTTCTCGCTGGCCTCTCCATACCGATCTGGCACTGGAGAGATACCGACCGTGATATCTCTGCGGTCATGAGCCGCTATGACCTTGAGCACGCAGAATTGCATACGGCGTGGATCTTGCGGAAAATTCTGGAACAGTCCCGCATTCCTGATTTTGATCAATTAAATTACCGGCAAAGAAGATCTGCCGTTGCCCAACACCGAACGGCCCATTTACTTTCTCTTCAAAAACAGCAGGAACACAAAAAATATCGGCAGACCAAGAAGAATTATCAACACACAGAAGAATATGTGCATTTGACGTTGGACGAACGGCAAGCGTTGGTAGCCGAGATTGCGCAAATCGTGTCGGGATGGGGATTTGCTCGCTTATTTGCGGAATGTATTGATAAGACACATTTTGATCCGTCGCGAGCGAAGAGTTCAGTTGCTGAACAGGCATTTGAACAGGTGGTGTCACGGTTTGAGCAATATTTGCAAGTGACGGATATGACGCAGGGACAACGGAACTATGGACTCATCGTCCACGACAATAACCAGACCATTTCGCTTAAGCATACAACCTTGATGAGAGAGTTTCATCAGAAGGGGACATTGTGGACCGGCATACAGCGGATCATCGAAACCCCGCTCTTCGTGGATAGCAGTTTAACGAGATTGGTTCAGATTGCGGATTTGTGTTGCTATGCTCTTCGACGCTACCTGGAAAACGGCGAGGGCGATCTCTTCAGCCCTATATTCGATCGTGCTGATAGGACCGCCAATCAGACAGTCGTCGGCGTTCGGCACTTTTCAGCCTCAACATGTGTCTGCATCATTTGTCAAGAACATAAGACCAACTCTCTCCCATTTTGAGTATTGGGGAAAGAATCAGTTTCAAATTATAGCAATAGAGGAAGATTGTTTAGATGAACTATTTCAAGTTTAACGCATTTCGAGAAGATAAGCCCGATTGGATTTACCAGCAGGTTCTGAAGGGAACGGCACACTTTGGATGGAGTGAGCCTGGGATGGACTTGCGGACATTGCAAAAGAAATTAGAAGGGGAAACGCCACTCAACGAAGCCGAAAAGCAATGTTGGCGGATGACCCAGTTTCTTGTCAATCGCATTAGGCCCGGGGATAGGTTGATTATTCAAACCGAACGCCCACTTCGTCGGTTTCTAATTGCGGAGGTAACTGGTCCCTATGGATTCTTGGGTTCGGAAGATGATTTTAATCACTATCTGGAGTGCCGAGCGATCACGGAAAATTACATCGGAATTGATGCTGAATTTATTCCGGCCTGGGTCAAGCACGATCTGAGGAAACGCGGCCAGTATTATCAGATCTATCGCCCGGCGACCATACAGCATTTTGATTCTCTGATTGAGCGGAAACTTTGGGAAAGTCCCGTAGCCGAAAAGAGAAGGACTCTTGGCCTTGAAAAAGAGCGTATGGAACTAGACGTCATTGAAAAGACGATTGACATCATCAGCACGCGCTGGCCGGGAAAGGCACTTGAGACTTTTGCGAAAGAGTTGTTTGAGAAAATTCGAGGGGTTGAGGTCGTTGCTGGTTCGGGTGATGTCGGCAAGGGCTGGGATTTCTTGATCAATATCCAGGATCCCCTGTCAGACGAGTATCTTCATGAGAACGTTCCGGTTCAATGTAAGAATTACAGTGGCGATGTTGACACGGACGAACCGATTGATGATCTGAAGAGATGTGTACGCAATTCTGAATCGACCATTGCCTACTTGGTTATTCTCGGAAATCTGACCGACGAATTTAACCGAAACCTCGACGATGCTGGGGATGCCTCGAAATCGGACCTTGGCAGGGATGTCAAGTTTCGAACGATTGACCAGGATGAAATTGCCAAACTGTATATGAAATACATGATTTCATAGTTGAAAGATTAGACAATTTCGGCAACGGCTCGAGTGCCCAAGCACGCCTCTTACAATGGGAAAGATCAGTATTTGACTCGAAAGACGGGGCTGTCTGAGGGTTTGGTGTTCCGGCGGTCGCGCGGAGCGCACGAGGCCCGACCCTCAAATACAGCCGGAGGAGAGGGAAGGAGAGGAGGAAGCCCGGACACGCCGAGCTGGGGCCAGCGAATCCGGACGTGATCGGGACGACGCCGCCACGGGCAACACGGGGGAAGGGAGGCAATCGAGCCGCAAGCCGCAAACACGGCTGGCGCGGGTCGCCATAAAGCGATGCTCTTCGGCCGACGCAGAGGAAGCTCGGAGGCCGAAAAAAGGACCATGGAGACAACGTGAGCCGGCGGAGGACCGCAATAGAGTGACCTCTGGCCGGATCCCGCTGTGCGTCACAAACAGACGCCTAGCCTGGTGTTCGCATGCCTTCACACAACGACGAGACTCTCTTGAGGGCCTGCGGTGGGTAGCGGTCTGGATCAGGATAGAAGGCCGACTGCGCGGCAAGTTGGTCGCATCACGTGTGACCAGCGAAACCGCGTCCCCCTCGTGCACGACGAAAGACCTCTCAATCCGTGACCGGCCGCTGTGGGACCCACGCGGCAAGAGCAGGAACGGTTTTCCGCGTCATGGGGCACACCCTCCTCGACCCTCGTGTCACATCCTGCCGGGGGCTATGCTGCAAGCTCGCCGTCAGGTCGCGCATGCCCGTTCTGCCGTCGATCACCCCTCTGATTCCAGGCATGCGTCTCGGGCCTTGGACACGGTACTATCCTCAAGCGGCTCCCGGTTACCCTCCCGGTTCGCAAGGAGTGGCTACTCTGATCACGGTGTGACTGGCCGCCTTCGTCCATGGAACCCCTCGCCCTACGTGACCCTGTCCCTCCCGCCTCCGCCCTGTTGCTACCCCGTCCTCAACCCCGGACCGCCGTACCGGGTAGATTCACGGGTCACGTGACCGGTGAATCTACGCTCTAACGTCCCAGCCCGCCGCGGGCGCCTTGCGGGGCGCTATGACCGTACCGCGTCACTCGCCATTTTCTCTGACCCGTCCTGGTTCTCGTCCCGTGTCTCGCCTCTTCAACTGCCTATTCTACCGCTGATCTGACCCCTGTCGCGCGTCAGGGGTCACTTACCTGTCAATGAGGCGATACACCGACCGCCTCGAAGCCGTCGCCGGTCGCGGGACAGGCTCGCATCCTGTCCCGACAGGGTGCCGGGAGCGCCGGCACCCTGCGGAGGCTGTGCCTCTGGGCCAACTGCGCGTTTGGACAACGCTTTTTGGCCCATTCACCGGCGGGGCCTGGGAGCGCCAGGCCCCGCCCAAGGGGAATCCCCTCTGGCTCCACGCCCCCCGCTGGACGCGGCGGACCTGGGCCATTCACCCCGCTGCGCTGTCCCGGCTTGGGCGAGGGGTCGCCAGCCGTGACCAACCCCCGGGGAACCCGTCTGGTTCACGTCGCTGAACGCTCCTCTCTCCCAGGGGTTGGTCACGGCTCACTCCCGTGCGCCGCGACCAACCCGGGAGGCGTCGCTGGGGCTCGGCCTCCCGTCGCCTCTGCCGAGGGGCAGATCCGTTGGTCTTCCGGCCGCCCGTCACATCGTCTGGGGACGATGGTGTCGGGCTCGTTCCCGCCGCATCTGGCGATGCACGGGAACCGCACCGGCCGCCGATCCGCTGGGGCGGGTCGGCTGGCCTGCCTCGATTCGTGGGAATCGCGTCTGCGCCGGGGGACCGGCCGGAGCCGGCCGGGGGCACTGGCTCGGTGGCCGACGCGCGGTCCCGCCACGGCCCGCACCGTGGCGCCGGAGGCGCCCTGACCCCACCCCTGGGCCACGCCGCGCTTTCCCACCGTCGGACCATTCGCCAAATATGCATGTGAATGCCAAGATTTTTCTTGCCCAATTCACATTCCTTTTTTTACAATCCGGTACTCTTTTTCAGCAGCAGATTGCGGCCTGTTGGATGACGCGGTGGGACCAGCCGTTCCTTTGTTTCCGTGTGGATTGTCATGGGCCTGGTACAAAATCTCTTGCCGACACAGGATTAAAGAATTGATGGTCATTTCCCGTGTCTTGGCTGTCGAATCTTTCAAGTAGGGACTTATCCCTTTAATAAGGTAGAAGAACAATGAATCGTTCAATTAAATACATCTTTGTTCTGATTTCCCTGTTGATTCTGGTAGCCGGCACCGTGATGGTGGTCAACCAGACAAACCAATTCATTCAGTTGGCAACCCAATTCGATGAACGATTGGGCCGACTCGTCTCCTGGGGCTTGCTCACACTCTATGCCGTTTTGATTCTCACACCCATCGTGCTGTTTTTTCGCCTTCCCAAAACGCTGATACCTCCCGATGATGAAACGTCACCTGCATTTGAAAAGCATCTTTCTCTGTTGAAGACCCGCCTGAAAACCAACCCTCGCATGAAAGATCTTGCACTTGAAACGAGAGAGGACGTAACAAAAGCCATCGACGTATTGGACGCCCAGGCTGAAGACATCATCAAGGACACGGCTTCCCAGGTCTTTCTAAGCACCGCCATTTCTCAAAATGGCAATTTTGATGCCATAATCGTGCTCTCTCTCCAATCCAAGATGGTGTGGCATGTGGCTCACGTTTACTATCAGAGACCGACGTTAAGAGAAATGGCCCAGTTGTATGCAAACGTTGTATCTACGGCCTTCCTTGTCGGCAAATTGGATGACATCGAGATTGGAGAGCAAATCGCACCCATTGCGACGAGCGCGTTAGGGTCGCTTACCGGAGCTATTCCAGGGTTCCAGATCGTGACCTCAATTGTGACTAATTCTATTGTTTCTGGAACCGCCAATGCCTTTCTCACGCTTCGAGTCGGTATGATTACCAGACAATACTGTAATGCCCGGGTTACACGTGACAAAAAGCTGATCAGAAAATCCGCAATTGCCGAAGCCACCGTATTACTTGGACCTACTGTTCTAGCAGGGACAACGCGGGTTCTCAAGTCATTCGCAGACGTCGTAAAGAATAAAATGAAAGGGGTGGCGACAAAGACAGGGGAGCGCATACGGAGTGCCGCGACATCTATTACAGATGGTCTTACAGGTGCGACCGGGGCACAGGAGGCGCAAGAGAATCCCCCAACGCCAACAAAGTCGGATTGACTTGTGATGTTCGGACGTTTAGACAAAGGCATTCTGTGGATACTGGCTCTTGTAGCCATTTGGGTATTTATGGATGTATTTGTGATCATTCTGGGAACGCTAACTTACTATATACAAGATTTCCTTGGGCTTCCCCATATTGGTCCTCCTCCATGAGTGGATTGACCCCGTTCCCTGATCGGCTGCCAGGAAGGGGCTCTCGACGAATTGAATTGATTTCAGGCGCTGAAAATCGACCGCTCAGAGAAAGTTCAAGTAATGGGTTTTGGAAACACATTCTTGGCAATCCTCACCGGCCTGGGGCTGAGCGTGGCGTGTGGCTTCCGGGTCTTCATTCCTCCGCTAATCACCAGCATCGCGGCCCAAACAGGATACCTCGAACTAGCCGAGAGCTTCCAATGGTTGGGTCAATGGCCCACGCTGATTGCCCTCAGCATCGCCACGGTGGGCGAGGTCATCGCTCATGAGTTTCCCGTGGTAGATGACGTGCTGAATGTCGTCGAAACGCCGTTAGTCCCCATCGCGGCAACCCTTCTCTCAGTGTCCTTGATCACGGATATGGACCCATTCCTGAAATGGGGTCTTGCCGCTATTGCCGGTGGCGGCTCGGCAGGAGCCCTTCACGTCGCCAGAAGTTTCCTGAAGAGCCTCCTGAACGCGTCCACCGCAGGAGTGAGTACGCCCGTGGTTTCCCTCGTGGAAGATGCTGCCGCATTAGTCACACCCATTCTGGTTATTCTCGCGCCTGTATTTGTCTTGTTTCTCTTTCTTGTTGTAGTCGGCGTCACCGCCTTCGCTCTGAAGAAATGGATGGGCAAGCGCCAGCCAGGTCCCGCTTAGACCTCGCACGCCCTATGAACCGCAGGGGGCAACGACACGGGCCGTTCCCACCGAACGTAGTGAAGGGTGATTTCTCCTATCCTTTTAGGGACTCTTCTCTATGACACGGTACCCTGAGACTGCCGGGAGCAAACTCCTATAATTTCCCCAATTCAGGACAAGCAGTTCCTTGTGTCTATCCACATCTGGAAACCTGACGTTGTAGGCAGGAATACACGCGTGAAGCAGGAGATTCTTGGCGCGGGCGATCATATCATTCCAAGCTTCATCCGACGTCGGCTTTGGCTCTATGCGGCCGAGATATATCTGGATACACTTTTTCCACTTTCCTATGAATTGATCTCTTTCGAGTGTTTTCCCAAAGGTCTGTTTCAAAGCCATTCCAATGTACAGCAGTACGTCTGGGCCATAAACGGGGTGGTCGCCGTAGCATTGATACACGCCATAATCGCTATCTCCGGTTAATTTCTTTGCATCATCAAGAGTCAGCGGATCTTCCCACATAATGTTGATGATTTCGATTCGAGTCTCCATTGTTTCCTCTTCCAT
Organism: Nitrospira sp. bin75; assembly: GCA_002238765.1. Classification (GTDB taxonomy): domain Bacteria; phylum Nitrospirota; class Nitrospiria; order Nitrospirales; family UBA8639; genus Bin75. Next base: position 23,262 of record MPMZ01000008.1, on the reverse strand, counting down.
GCTTGAGATTCGACGATGATTAATGCCCTCTCTCCGACACAATCTTGAAGATTAGTTCCCTGTGTCTTGATTGTCGAATGTTTCAGGTGTTCCGTGGACCGGGTCCTAGGTGTTGTGCCACGTCAAGGAGTGAGAGGGGCTTTATGCGGTGTTATATTTTATAACATATATAACTTCTTGAAAACAAATAACTATTTGCAAGTGGTGGGGCTGGCGAGAAAGTCCCGTCTTTGTGTCAGGACCTGCGAACACCAGCTTGGGCGTCTGTTGGTGACAACTCGTACGGTCCGTGCACCTGACGGGCCCTGGCGTCCAGCCGTAGAGCCGGACGGTTGGTCAAGCGTTGTTCCAATAACAGAGGACCACGATCCCCACGATTCCCAAGCCTTCCTCGCCATGCGTTTGCTAACGCGTGTCTTCCGATCGACGGGTGAGATTGAGGGAGCGAGGGGTGACCCCTCTTAAGTTAGCAGTTTTACTTTGCCATTGAAAGGAGGTGGGGTATGGAGCATTGTGTCGGACATCGGGTTGGAGATCCGTTAGAATTAGACCTTGTGCAGGAACAGCAGGAGAGCGAAGCCCCACGCCTTCAATAATTGTGAAAGAAGCGACGCGGGTAGAGGAAGCACTTAGGCGATTGCTGGCCATAATTCCAAGAGCCGATACGCGTGAATGAAGTTGATGACAAACGCAGAACTCGACTCACTGTCAATCCGGCGGCGTTGAGCACGCATGAACAAGTGCTTTGCCGAGTGCAGTAATGTTGACTCTTCGGATTCCGACGAGACTATCCCACGTACCAGCGGATTCAATGCATCCCAGTCTCATCAAATTCCACAAGCCTATCTGGACGGGTTCTGACGGCAAGCCTGGATCCTCTTTTTCTTCTCCAGGTTCGAGATATTCGTTTGGCAACCCCTTGGTCGCAACGCCACCTTTCTTGGGCGGCGCTATCAGTCGCCCGTCCACGTCAAGTGGTCCAGGCGACCCCATGGTCGGAACGCCACTCTCCTTGGGCGGGGCATCATGGATTTTCTGCAAGAGTCGCACTTCCATGTGACCCAAATCTTGGAGAATGCTTACGAATCCTCGTTTCACCTCGACGCCACTCTCGGCGTCGGCTGCATTTACCAAAAGTCGCGCCCAGAGATCCTGAAGATCATCGTCCTCTTCCAATGATGCCGCTTCAAAAATCGGAATCGCGACGTTCCGGGGTACCGCTCTGCGTCGCAGTCGAGAACCACGTTTGTCCATGAAATGACTGGCACGATCCACAAGCCTAACTTGCCTTTCCCATCTCGTGTATTTCAATTTGTCTTCAATTATCCCGAATGCTTGCTCTAAAGATCCACCTATAAATCGAGACACAAACGCACCAGAGTTCTTCACAATTTCCAATCCTTGACCTGCGGCTTTGGCAATCGCTTTTGCAGTGTTCAGGGCCTCAGAGCCTAAGTCACCAGGATCCATCATTAATGTTCTCCCTTCTCTTCATTATCAAGCTAAAGACAACCGCAGAATAGCCAACAAAGTCACCGGCGTGCTCGTCGTCAAGGCCTTCGATACTGTCCTTCACCCAGAAGCGACAGGGGTTTTCCTCCCGCTGACTGTCCCCAAATTCAGTGCTGGGCGCAACACAAACCCGATCTGTTCCTCCGTCTACTGCTTCCTTTTCATGGCAAAATCCTCCTCCTTCCTTCAGGCTCATTTTGCCAGAAACATCACCTCCATGTCGGATCAATTTGCGGGTTGCAGACCAAAACCTGCAGCTTGGCCCGCGCGTCCGTCACATCCTCGAACCCGTGCACGTTCAAGCACTCCTCCCGAAAGCTCCCGTTGAACGACTCAATGCTGGCGTGATCGGTCGGCTTGCGCGGCCGAGAGAAGGCCAGCGTGACTTTGTCGGCATACGCCCGGGGAGCGGGAAGCAAGGGCATCTAATCTGGAGAGGAAGATGTGCAGATCAGAATCATCCGTGCAAAGGAATCACGTCGGCACTTAGGGCGCCTGTGACGTAGTCGGACCATTTTTGCATCACCGATCGCCGCCGCTCGAACAGATCGGAGCGTTGATAGGACGCCTCCACGCCTTTGACGACATGGGCGAGACAGGCTTCGGCCACTTCTCGTGACACGTTCACGTCCGCACACCACGACCGGAAACATGCCCTGGCAATAGCATGGGGCACGCCATTGATGCTGTTCTCTCGGACCAGCTTGGAAATCGTCGCGTCGGACAAGGCCTTGCCCCGGGCAGAGGGGAAGATCAGGGCGTGGCGCGATCCGGACTTCTTGGCATCTTGTAGGAGCGTCAGTGCCCGGGTGGACAAGGGCACCCGATGCTCTTTGCCCGTTTTCGTTCGGGCGGCCGGAATGATCCAGGTCCGTTTTCTCAGGTCGACTTCCTCCCAGGTCGCCAGCCGCACTTCCTGGGAGCGCATGGCCGTGAGGACTTGAAACTCGAAGCACCATCGGGTGGAGCGGTGGGCGCCCGAGGCCTGCACCGTGCTCAGGGCTTGGGCGACCTCCTGATGGGGAATGCTTTTGAACCGCTTCTTGAGGGTGGCCGTGTTGGGGAGGGCCGCTCTGAGGCCGTCCGTCGGGTCGTCGGACCGGAGGCCCTGCGCCTTGGCCCATTTCATCACCCGGCCCACCCGGTGTTTGACCCGCTTCGCGGTTTCCGGTTTCGTCGTCCAAATGGGATCGAGCATCGTCATCACGTCCGCCGGCGTGATTGCGGCGACCGGCTTCTGGCCGATGACCGGGAAGGCATAGGTGCGCAGGGTCGCCCGCCAGAGCTGCGCGGATTTTCCTCCATTCTTCCATGTGGGCTCGTGTAAGGCGATCACCGTGTCCGCCGCTTCCTGGAACGTGATGCCGAGCACTTGTCGTTTCCCGTGAATGAGCGTCTCGCCTTGATAGCGTTTGCGGCGATTGTCCATGGCTTTCCGGCGCGCGTCTTCGATGGTGACCAGGGGCCACGGCCCCAAGCCTAAATCGTGTTGGGTTTTGTGGATCGTCAAGCGTTGCACCCACGTTTTTCTCGAGGCGGACTTGACGAGCAGATACAGGGTAGGGATGCGATCACCATATCGTCCGGGCGTGGTGAGGGTCTTGATTTTGGTGTCCGTGAGCCCCTTCATGGTGCCTCCAAGCTGCCAGGTGTTCCCAAGTTTGTTCCCAAGAACAGGCCTGGGTGTGGGGTGACGCCATCCCCGTGCCAGTGTTGGGATTGACAGGCATCCTACATGAAAACATCAATAACATCAAGGAATTATGATGGAACAGGTGGGGACATCGTGGACCCAGGCAGACTACGTGAGACTCTGTAAATGGCGGAGAGGGCGGGATTTGAACCCGCGGTAGGGGGTTAGCCTACGACGGTTTAGCAAACCGTTGCCTTCGGCCGCTCGGCCACCTCTCCACGTGGATTTTATAGATTTTGTTTACGTTCTTAAAAATACTTCTTAAACTTGATATCGGGAGCGATGGGCTAGAGTAATTTCACCAGCGTGGCTACGACGCCAATCGCAATGACGACCATCGATCCGAGACGGATCGTGAGACGCAACTCCAACTCTTTCAAATCTTGCTTGGTGGCGAGCTTTTCGTCAATCAACTTTGTCTGGGAGTCCGCCAGTACTTCGGCTTGAGCTTCCGGCATGCCTGCCTCTGTCAGGCGCTTCACAAAGGTATGAGTATCAAAACTGGTTGCGCCCATCCGTCTCGCCTCTCACTTCTCGCTTCAAGTCTGTCTGTTACACGTTCACTCTGATCCCGATGATATACATCGTAGGCAAAATAGCTAAAGAAGTCCACCCTATAGAGACCACACGCCACAGAAAGAGAGAGAATTGAGAAAGAATGAAGAATTTGTTTAGGCATGGCCTGTCAACGATTCGCCACCTTCGTTTTCAGGTGAGGGAGGCGTGCTGCCTTCCAGTTGTTGGGCAAGGAGTTGAAGCTTTTTCACCTGTGGATGGTCGGGTGGAAGGGGATTCCCATATTCGTCCGTGAGTAATTCTTTCATGTCTTCGAGCATGGCCTCCAATTCCGGGAAGGAGACTTTCGGCAACTTTTTTTTACTCATGGGAATGATCCTCCGGTTTGAATGAAGGCGTATAGCAATTCAGATCCAATACAACTTCTTGAGCCTCTACCTCCCCTCGCCTCTCCTTACAAAGGAGGGGAAAGGCGGGAATGGCGCTTATAAGCCTATGAGGTTTTGTCTTTTTTCAGAATGCCGTTGATCAGGGTACGGAGATTGTCGATATCCAGATTCGGGACCAGCAGGTTTCCATCCAGCACGACGGTCGGGGTATGCTTGACGGCAATGCGTTGCCCCCACGCTTTGCCTTTTTCCAGGGCCTTGTACGGCTCGCCGCTGGCCAGTCCGGCCTCGAAGGTTTTGCCGTCCAACCCGACCTCACGAAGCAGCAGTGAGCGGAGGCCTCGATCAAACACCTGAATCTTCTCTTTGTGGATCGTGCGGAATAAGACCGTCTTCATTTCGGAACCTTTTCCCATCGTCCTGGCTTGCTCATACATTTCAAAAGCCGTGGGCAGTTTTCCGCGGATCACGGGAAACCCGACCAACCGGACTTCCAGTCGTTCCCCGAATTCTTTTTTCAGGTGCGAGATCACGGCCTTTTCAAAGAGGTGACAGTGAGGGCAATAGAAATCGGCAAATTCCAGAAGCAGGATTTTCCCCGGTGTATGAAGAGAGCGTTCCCCTTTGATTACTTCATAATCACCCGGCAATTGTTCCGCGGCTTGAACACCCGTGACTAACAGATGGAGGAACACGATCCCACCGAACACGATGGTCCATCCTTTTTGCAAGCCGTTCATCGTTCGCTCCTTTGTTGCTGCATGCGAAAACCCCTTGGGCCGTAGATACGGTATCATGAGCGATCCCGACAGGGCAAAACCGGACGCGTCCCGGGCAGATCCTGTCCTCGACTCAATCGAGGATCGACGACCGGCGTCGAGAGCAGGCTTGGGAAGGCGACGAGCCTTTGGTACAATGCCTGAATTGACGATTCTACCAAACAAGCCAGCAGGGAGGTCAGGGGAGAATGAAGGTCATCAGTTTGGCGGATTTTCAGGTATTTTCCAGTGAGAAGATGAAAAAACAGAACGTATTTGAAACGCCTCGATTTTTTTGTGACATCTACTGTTTTGAACCGGATCAAGTGCAAAAAGGGCACGTTCATGCCGACGAAGATAAAGTCTACATGGTGTTGGAGGGGCAAGGCACCTTTCGCGTCGGCAATCAGGAGCACGTCCTGGGGCCTGGTCAGGGGACGTTGGCCCCGGCCGGCGAAGAGCACGCCGTCACCAATCATTCGGGTGCCAGGCTGCGGGTGCTGGTCTTTATGGCTCCCAATCCTTCGTAACCACTATTGGTTCAGCAGGGTCTCAGGGGCAGGAATCTGACTCAGGATCAGCGAGCGTGTCTGATAAATGCCGGATAATCCGGCTCCGGTGGCGTAGACCAGGCCTTTCTCTCGCGTGCCCAATGCCAGATGCCCAAGGGGCCGGCCTTTTTGGTCAATGCCCGTGATCTCAATGGTGGCCGGTTTGAGACCGTATTGTTCCGGATGGTTTGTCGTTTCACTGACGGGTAGTTCCGCCGGTACATCAACGAGACGGCTGACGAACAATTTGATTTGTTGCTGGTCGATCGGCTCTGACTCCTTCCCTTCGAGATACCATTCCCCGTGCTGTTGGATCAGGGTGTAGTGCCAATCATTGGTCCTGACGGTTAAGAGCGCGATCTCTCCGGATCCCATGCCGAACAGCCGTTTGTCCTGTAAGTGAAAGACTTTGCTCGGCAGACCGTGAAGCACGTGGGCCGGTATCCGATACATGGGGTCCTGCGATGACGTCACGGCGTACGCGTCTTCACCGGACGCCACCGGTTCAAAGAACGCGACGTGATGCCCTCGTTGTTTCGTATGCACGGTGGCTGTCAACGATGGGGTTCCGAGTTTTTTCAGGAGGGCTTCCTTCTCGGCCCGCGAATCGATGAATCCCGTTGCGGACAGATCTTCGAGCGTCATCAGCAGGATGCCGACGGTGGTTTTATCGGCCGGCGCGTTCACCGGAGACGTGAAATCCCACCCGGGCACGGGGCCATGGAAACCGGCTCCGCGTTGGAGCGTCATGGTGAGTGCCGGTGTCTGCAGTTGGATGCGTTCTGCCCGCGTCCGGTCAAAGAACAGGATGTCCTTCAGGCGAAAGGTTTCCAGGGTCTTTGCCCGAAAGTCTTCAACCATGAGGGTGGTCAACAGAATGTTTTGGTCAGATCCTCGTCGGGCATACAGGGTGGACGAGAGGGGACCCGTGTTGCCCAGAGCCAAGGATTCCGTATACTCCGGGGTTCGCAGGTCGATGGTCACGTACGGTGCTTGCAACCCGTATTGTTCGGCTACTGCTCCTTTCTCCGTCTCTTCCTCTTGAATGTCACGAGAGATTTTGCCGATTTCCAGGGCACGCAGGACGCTTTCAATCTCGCGAGCGTCACCCCGGGCCTCCACCGGTTCGACGATTCGCCAACGATTCCGTTCATCGCGATTCATCCGGATCCGCTCGGTTCGCGTGGTATACGTCAGATGGGTCACGTCCCGGTAATCAAACGGCAGGAGTCGTTGTGCCGCGGCCTGTTGAATCGTCCTGTGTTCCATGGTGGGCACTTCGATGGTATAGACGTAGACCCCAAGACCCGCAAAAATGACAGCCAGGAGAAGCGTGGTTCGATACGCCGTCATGGGAATGATCAGAGGCGGCTTCGACGTCGCCATACCGTCAGGCCCGACAAGAGCAGCAGGAACGGAACCGAGAAGACCTGGACGGCGAACAGCATGTGTTCCTGGGTGGGATTCGGAATAAATGGCGGAAACGAGGATTCTTTGGGGCTGACCGAAATCAACGTGTTTTCATCCGCCAACCAGGCGACGGCATTGGACAAGAAATCGGTATTTCCCGGAAACTGCACATAGCTGTTGCCGGCAAACGCTGAATTTCCGACGAGGACCAGCGCAGGAGTTGTTTCCGAGCCGGTGTCTTTCCGGCCCAATGCGACGGCGAGCGTAAAGGGACCTTTCGGGTCGGACCCTTCCTCAAATTCCGGAGTGGAACGGCCCAAAGTTGTTTCGGCCCAGCTTTGTTCCGACGATTGTAAAAGAGACGTCACGTTCAGCGCGGCGCCATGGGGAGGCTCGAACGAGACCGGTTGTACAACGGGTAGGAGAATCGGAGCGGTAAATCCCTTGGTAATGTGATGGTCGGTAAATCGACGAACGAGTAAGGCCGTCGGGCTGCCTTGGGCCACACGATCCTCGGGATCGACCACGATCCCCGGACCAAGCGTCAGACCCCATTGGGTGACCCATTTTTCGAGACCGCTCGACGATTGCGGATCGAGTAGTAACAGGAGTCGCCCTCCCCCCGCCACGAAGTTCGTGATGCGGTTCAACTCCTCTTCCTCAACGGATTCATGAGGCCCCGGAATAATGAGCACGGCGGTATCATCCAGCAGGGCCGGGTCTTTCCGGAGAGAGCCTCGTGCGATTTGGTACCCTTGTGCTTCGAGGTTTTTTCTGGCCAGTGATAATCCTCCTCGTTCCTGGTCCGTGATCCGGCGTTCACCGTGTCCTTCCAGGAAGACGAGGCGCTTGGATTGCTCTTTCGTCACACGGATCAACGCGCTCGTCAGGTTCGATTCGCTGGGTTTGGGGACGTGGATGGTCTGCCCGCCGCTTTCAAAGACGGCCGTATCGATTTTGGAAATCTCATATTGGCGAGCCGTGCCCGGTTCTTTTTCGGGATCAATGTAGGTCACGAAAATTTGCGGGCTGGCATGGACGTACCCTTCCAACAGGTCACGATACGTCCGGAATCCGGGACTTCGCTCATGTGCAAAGACCAGGACCCGGACGTCGTTCTTGAGTTGTCCGAGCACTTGCAGGGTTTGCGGGGCCAACGAAAAATGTTGCGTTTCGGACAGATCCCACCGGCCGCCGTGCCGGACGACCAGGAAATTGATGATGGTCAGGATGCCGGCCATGAGGAGAATGGCCATGATGCCGTTCAATCCGAGTCGCGTCGTCCGGGATCCGGAAAAGGTTTTGAGCCGTGTCCAGTTCCCGGCGAAATAGATCATGAGACACAGTAACGCGATCCCTTCCAGCAGGAAGATCGTCCTCAATTTGGGAAAGGACGAGCCCTCCCAACCCCAATCCGACTCCCAATATGCCCAAAACGGGTAACAGGTGTTTTATGACCATCGGTGTGAATCAACGACTCGATGAGCAATGAATAACATCAACACGGTACCGGACACGTAATAGACGATGTCTTTCGCCTCCAGGAGGCCGCGGACGAGCCGGTCATAGTGTTCACTGAACGACAAATAGGAGAGGATGTTTCCGATCGTCGTGTCGCCCAATAATGAACCCAGCCCCCCGAGTAACCAGATAAGCAGGATCATCCCGAAACTCAAAAAAGCCGCGACGACCTGGTTCTCAGTCGTGGCGGAGGCCAGGAGACCGCAGGCCAGGAACAGCCCGCCCTGCAACGCCAGGGCCACGTACCCGGTCAGAATGGGATTCCAATGAAAGCTGCTGTACAGGGACAGGACGATGGGTGTCAGGCTCGTGAGAGAGAGCAGGCCCAAATAGATCAGGAGGACACTGATATATTTGGCCGATATCAGTTCGTTAATCCCGACCGGCGAGGTGAGCAGGAGTTCGAACGTATGCAATTTCCGTTCTTCCGCAAACAGCCGCATTGTCAGAATCGGAAGGAGAAACATGAGGACGAAATCCAAGCTGTAAAACAGTGACCGGAACACCAACTCATTCAGGTTCAGTTGCGCGTAGGTATTTTGAATCTGCAGGAATCGAACCGCCTGCTGGCCGGCGTTCGCCGTCATCAGGTGGGCAATCAACCCGGAGATAAAAAGAAAGACCGCTCCGACGACATAGAAAACAGGTGAGACGAAGAAGCACCGTAATTCTTTCGCGAGTATGGTCCGGAACGGTGTCATGCCGGCCGCTGCTCGCTTTGGCCTGATTGCCCGATGGCATCACGGTAGTGGTGTTCACCCGTCCCTGTTTCCCCCTCCCGGCGGGTGAGTTGGAGAAAGACCTCTTCGAGGGAAAGGGAAAGGGGTGTGAGTTCGAGCAGGCCGTACCCTTGGCTCACGACGAATTGCGAGAGTGTTTCGCGGAGGTCCCGCCCCAGTTGACAGTCGATGGTACAGGTGTTGGGCTCGGCGGTCGGCAGAACGCCGAGCACGCCGGGAAGCATTCTCAGACGTTCCAGCCAATCGGCCCCTGGCTGCTTGACGGTGAGGCTCATTTTCTCGGATTGCCGCAACCCGCTGGATAGCCGGTCCGGCGAATCCTCTGCGACAATGCGACCCCGGTCAATGATCACGACGCGGTCACAGGTTGCCATGGCCTCGGGAAGAATGTGGGTGCTGAGGATGACGGTATGTGATCCGGCCAGACTCTTGATAAGGCCGCGTATCTCGATGATTTGTTTGGGATCGAGTCCCACGGTGGGCTCATCCAGAATCAGCACGGGCGGATCGTGGATCAAGGCCTGAGCCAATCCGACCCGCTGGCGATAGCCTCTGGACAGATGACCAATCACCCGGTGATGTACGGAGCTCAGTCCCACCTGGTCGATCACGTGGGATTTTCGTAACGCCAAGGTCCGTGGTGCGAGTCTCTTCAACCGGCCCACAAACGTCAAATATTCATCAACGGTGAGTTCCGGGTAAAGAGGCGGTGTTTCGGGCAAGTACCCGATGCGCCGCTTGACTTCAATAGGCTCATCCAGACAATCAAAGCCTGCAACTTTTGCCATGCCTTCACTTTGGGGTAGGAAACAGGTTAGAATGCGCATTGTGGTGGTTTTTCCGGCCCCATTCGGGCCCAGGAAAGCCAGGATTTCTCCCTGCTTGACGTGAAATGTCACGTCATCGAGGGCCGTGTGGCGTCCATAGTGTTTCGAGACGTGTTGTACGGTAATCATGAAACCACAGAAAGGAATGAATGGGGTCTTTCCCGGAACCAAGCGTCAACCAGGTCGAATGTCGGGCTACGAAGCACGGCAGGATAGAAGAGCATACTGGCCGAACACATGTTCGTCAAGGTTGGCTAAGAGTTCATGAGTAACAAGAAATAATGCAATAAAAGGGGATAATACGCGATTTCTTGTTGACAAGTCGGATGGATTCTTTTTTAATAGAGCCAGTTTCCAGTCTCGACGTAGACTCAAACTTCTTCCGGTTGTTGTTTACCCCTTCTCCAGCAAATGCGGATGCATGAAAGGCCGATTATTTCGGGAGTCCTTTATGAATTTTCGCCGGTGAAGAAAGCGTGATGAAAGGAGATTTCAGTATGGGAACGGCGAGGAATTTTGCAGCCTGTATTCTTGTCGGCACGTGCCTTCTGGTGACGTTGTCGGCATGTGAGTCATCGAAACATGCCGAGATCATGAGCACCGAAGATGTATTGCGTGCCAAGGCTCAAGTGACGCCCGCTCCTGTAGCCGAAACAGAGGCAGAAAGTGATCAAGCCGGCATCCCGTTCGAGGGGAAACCCATCCCGTCAGCAGGTTTGTCGGAATCGCTCGTCTTTGCTCCGGAACCTCCTCCCAGCCCGGCACCGGCACCGACTCCAGAACCGGAACCCGCACCACCGGCCCCGGAACCCGCACCATCGGCCCCGGAACCCGCACCATCGGCCCCGGAACCCGCACCATCGGCCCCGGAACCCGCACCATCGGCCCCGGAACCCGCACCATCGGCCCCGGAACCTGCGCCACCGGCCCCGGAACCCGCACCACCGACACCGGAGCCGGTGGTCGAGGAAACGGTCCCTGTTGAGGATCCCGTTGCTGAACCGAAAATGGAGGTCGCTAAACTTGAGCCGGACGATTTCGTTCCAGAACCTGAACCGCCTGCCCCGGCCCCACCGGCCCCCGAGCCGGTTGTCGAGTCAAGTCTGTCCGACGTCTTCTTTGGTTACGATCAATATGCCATTCGTTCCGATGCCGTCCCCGTCCTGGAAGAGGATGCCGAACTCTTGAAGAGTACGTATAAGGATTCCGCCGTGCTGATTGAAGGGCATTGTGACGAACGCGGGACCGTGGAGTATAACCTGGAATTGGGGAAACGCCGGGCTCAAGCCGTGAAGGATTATTTGGTTGACCTGGGAATCGAGGAATCCAGAATTCGAATCGTCAGTTACGGGAAAGAAAGACCGTTTTGCACGGAATCCGAGCCGAGTTGCTGGCGGCAAAACCGGCGCGGGCATTTTGTGCGTCAGTAAGTCGGGTTAGCCTTGAGCCCTTCGGCAAGCTCAGGACAGGCTTGTCGAAGGGCGTAACCCGACAACGCTTCCGTCGGATGACGTTGCGCGAATCCGACAGACCCGCTTCATTCTTCCAACGTTGAAATGTCTCCGGGATCCTGCCCGAGTTCCTTGGCTTTCAGGACGCGGCGCATGATCTTGCCCGACCGGGTCTTGGGAAGCGAAGTCACCACTTCTATCTCTCGAGGCACCGCGATTTTACCCAGTTCCGTTTGGACGTGAGCCTTGAGGGTCTTGATCAGTTCCGCACTTTCGCCGTGCCCCTGTTTCAGGATGACGAATGCTTTGATCATCTCCCCTGCGGTTTTATGCGGTTTGCCGATCACTGCCGCTTCCACCACCGCGTCGTGACTGACCAGTGCGCTTTCCACCTCCGCCGTACCGATACGGTTTCCCGCAACTTTGACCACGTCGTCGGCCCGGCCCATGAACCAGAAATAGCCGTCTTCATCTTTATGACAGACGTCGCCCGCGGTGTAACAACCGGGAATGTTGTTCCAGTAGCCCAAGTAACGATCGGGATCTTTGTGGATGGTCCGCATCATGGAAGGCCACGGTTTCTTGATGACCGCGAACCCTCCGCCGGTGCCGATACTCTTGCCGTTCTTGTCTACGACGTCCGCCTCGATTCCTAAAAACGGACGTGTGGCAGACCCCGGTTTGAGTGGGACGCAGGGGAGGGGCGTCACCAGGATCGCCCCGGTTTCCGTTTGCCACCAGGTATCCATAATCGGTTTGTCTCCCCCGGTGACCCGGTGAAACCATTCCCAAGCTTCGGGGTTGATGGGCTCGCCCACCGAACCTAACACGCGCAGGGTAGAGAGGTCATATTTCCCGGGCCAGTCTTCTCCGTACTTCATCAGGAGGCGAATGGCCGTCGGGGTCGTATAGAAAATCGACACGCCGTATTTCTGGATGAGATCCCACCAGCGGCCGGGATTGGGGTAGTCGGGCTTTCCTTCGGCCGTGAGGATGGTCGCCCCGTTGAGGAGCGGGCCGTAGACAATGTAGCTGTGCCCCGTGACCCAGCCGGGATCGGCGACGCAAAAATACACGTCTTCGTCTTTCAAATCGAACACATACTTGGTCGTGATGTAGGTTCCGACCATGTACCCGCCGTGGACGTGGACCACGCCTTTGGGTTTGCCCGTGGTGCCCGAGGTATAGAGAAAATAGAGTGGGGTTTCGGCGTCGAGTTGCTCGGCTTCACAGATCGTTGATTGCCCGTCGAGCCAGTCATCCCAATCGAGTTCTTTTTGGGTATTCAGGGCAATGCCGGGTTTTTCCCGTCGCACCACAATCGCTTTCTCTATGGTTGGGCAGTGTGCAATCGCGGCATCCACCACCGTTTTGAGGGGCACGTGTTTGCCGCGGTCGTATCCATAGTCCGCCGTGATCACCAGCCTGGCTTCCGCATCGTTGATCCGGGAATCCAGCGCGGGCGCACTGAAGCCCGAATAGACCACGGAATGAATCAGCCCGAGCCGTGCGCAGGCCAGCATGGCCACGATTTGTTCCGGGATTTTCGGAAGATAAATCGTGACGCGATCACCTTGTTTCATGCCGAGGGCTTTGAGGGCGTTTGCGCAACGATTGACCTGGCGGTACAACTCGGCATAGGTAAAGATCCGTTCTTCGTTGTGCTCTCCCACCCAAATGACCGCCACCTTGTTTTTTCGCCACGAGTTCACGTGGCGGTCCAAACAGTTATAGGAAATATTACAGCGCCCTCCCAAAAACCATTTTGCCCACGGGTAGTTCCATTCCAGCACCGTGTTCCACGGAGCGAACCATTCCAGTTGTTTGGCAATGCCGTCCCAGAATTGTTCGGGATCGGCGATCGACTCCTTATAGGCGGTCTCATAGTCTTTGACATACGCCTCTTCGAGGGTTCTGTCGGTCGGGTGGTACACGGTCGATGTTTTCAATAACGTTTCAATTTGTTCTGCCATGGATACATCCTCTTAACGGGTCAATCGTGGGCGGAACACGGGTGAATGCACGAACGGCGATCGGTGCATTATGCGCAGGTCCGGCTGATGGTGCAAGATCCATTCGTCAAAGCCGTTCCGGGGGTTGGTGCTCAGGCAAGAGTAAGTCCGATAGGGTTTTGACCGGGTTGAACGTCCGGCGCGGCACTTCGACAAATATGGAATGCCATTTGGCCATGCCCCCGTTCCACAGGCCGGGCAGTTCCAAAGCTTTCAACTCTCTTCCTTCATAGGATTTTGTGGCAATCAATCCCGTATCGGGATCGACGAACCGATCGAGGTTGAAAGGATTTCCCCGGTAGTCTCGAACACCACACACCAGGTCAACCGGGTTGAAGTGGGTTGACGACATGAAGATGTCCCGTTGGGCCGGAGAATCGGGGTCGACCTGGGATGATTCCACGATTTGCAACGAGGTGGTGCCGTCCGCTCCTTCCACCCAGAAAGGCCCGCCACCGGGTTGGTCCACGTTAGGGACCATGCCGCAGACTCTGAGGGGCCGGTTCAGCCATTTGAACAGCCACTGTGTTTGTTGTGCATTGGTGCACGTGCTCCACTCATCGGGTAACGTCAGTGCCAGCGAATGCCGTGCCCATTCCGTGATGTGTTCGAGGGAAACTGATGAAACCGTGTCGGATTCCAGTTGAGCCAACAATGAAAACACGGTGTCTTGCAAACTGACGAGCAGCCCACCAAGCACTTTCTTGTATTGGGAGGACGTTTCCTTCAGATGGTCGGGCACGACGTTGTCGATGTTCTTGATGAACACGATGTCGCCGTGGAGTTCGTGAAGATTCGAGAGCAACGCTCCATGGCCTGCCGGTCGGAACAGGAGATTGTCATGGGCGTCACGGAACAGGCTGTTGTCCATGTCAACGGCGATGGTATCCGTCGAGGGTGATTGAACGGAACAGCCGATGAGCCACGTGACGCTATGCTGATCGAGTCTTTGGCAGGCTTGCTCGATATGTTGTTGGACAGCGCGTTGATGGTCCGGCGGAACCGTGAAATGGATACGGGCACGGCCCTCGTGGTCTTTGACATAGTCCGCGGTTTCTCCCAGATGTTCTTCGATCGGGGTTCGCGTCGTGTCGCCATATCGGTGGAATGCGAGCAGCCCCTTGGGCAGCTTGGCATAGTTCAGCGAATCCAGAAGGGCATCGATGACGGGACGATAGGTTTTCTCGGCAAGTAACCGGTCAAGCTGGTGCCCCTGACGTAACAGAACGTTCTTCAGGTCATCGTAAAAGGCAAACTTCGACAGACCGGAAAAAAATTGCTTCAGCTCAGGTGTTTCTGATGCTGCCACGCTGCCGGCTTGGCTGTGAAGACGGGCAGCCTCCAGGAATTTGAACATGCGCGTGCCGGCACCCGAAGCCGGCACAAATTTTGAGACACGGCCTGTGGCCCTGGCTTGTTCAAAACTCTGTGTCACGGCGGGTGAATCCAGTGAACTGAGGGGGCGAATCCCATCGTTCAGCCGGCAAGGTTTTTTCAGCTTGGTAAAGGGAATCCCGCGTTGAAACGTTGCGAGTTGCTGCTCGATCGTTCGGAGGGAAATCCCTCGTTCCTTGAGTTGCCGGTGGTCCCGTGGCGTCAAAGTCGTTTCGCGTGGTCGTGCCATGTTGTTGGACCTCCGTTTTTCGGCCGAGGTTGCCATTTCCTAAAACATACCTTTGCCGCGAACGGAATCTTGTATCGCCGGCTAGTCCTGGGCTCCGCCCTGCAAATAACCGAGGCCGATTTTAATGGCGCGGCGCGTGATTTCACACCAGCGGTTGGGTGGATATTCTTCCAGAATTTTTACGACTCGAGGATCCTGAACGTCGAGCTCCGTCACCTTGAGTATCCCATCTTCAATTTTAACTTCTGCCACGGGTTGGTCTCCTTCCTACTTCGACCGACATGGGCCGTCGGGTTATTGTTGGGCTTGTCGGTTGACGCGATACGCACTCGACCTCCGGGTCATGCGCCCTGACGTCACTCCCGACACTTGTAATCGGGCATCCGGGATTCTTCGGACATTTTTACGAAAGTTTCTACTGCCCCAAAAATTGATTCATGCTATAATTCGTGCGCTTTTTCCGCAACGCTTTTGAAAGCAAATCCCCGAATTCTCCGTTTCCTACCCTACCAATCATGCGTCGCACCGCATCGGGGGGCACATCATGGAACAGTTAAATTCGTTCATTAATGAAGTTAATGCGTTTGTATGGGGTCCACCCATGCTCGGCATGTTGGGTGTTACGGGTGTCTTGCTGACCCTTGGCCTGGTCTTCATGCCATGGCGAAAAGTGGTTTACGGCTTCAGGTTGCTGTTTGAAAAGAGCGATCCCGATCTCAAAGGGGAGGTCAAGCCCTTCAACGCACTCATGACCGCATTATCCGCCACGGTGGGTACCGGGAACATTGCCGGTGTTGCCACGGCGATCGCCCTCGGCGGACCCGGAGCGATCTTTTATATGTGGTTCATCGCGCTGTTCGGCATGGCCACCAAGTACGCCGAAGCCGTGTGTGCCGTGACCTACCGTGAAGTCGATAGAGAGGGTAAATACGTGGGCGGCCCGATGTACTACCTGCGCAACGGCGTTGGTGCGTTCGCCCCCGAGCTTGGCAAATGGTTGGGGCTGGCTTTTGCCGCGTTTGGAGCCGCGGCCGCGTTTGGCATCGGTAACGCGGTCCAGGTGAATTCCATGGCCGTTGCCTTGGGCAAGAGCTTCAGTATTCCCACGTACCTGACGGGAATCATTGTGGCCGCCTTGGTGGGATTTGTCATCATCGGGGGGATCAGGAGGATCGGCGAAGTGGCCGGCAAGCTGGTACCGGCCATGATCGTGCTCTACATCGGGTCCGCGATGGTGGTCATCCTCATCAACGTCGCCGAAGTGCCGCGGGCCATCGGCTTGATTTTCACGTATGCCTTTACACCCGCGGCGGCGACAGGCGGTTTTGCCGGGGCAGCCGTTGCCGCTGCCGTTCGTTTCGGGGTGGCCCGCGGGGTCTTTTCCAACGAGTCGGGGTTGGGGTCCGCCGCCATCGCCCATGCCGCGGCTAAGACGAACAACCCCGTACGGCAGGGCATTGTCGCCATGCTGGGCACTTTTATCGATACCATCGTCGTCTGCACCATCACCTCGCTGGTGATCCTGACCTCCGGCGCCTGGACCATCACGGGCGACGACGGGGCGGGCCTGACCGGCGTGGCGCTCACGTCCACGGCCTTTCACGCGTCCATTGCCGGCGGACAGTACATCGTGACCATTGCGCTGACCGTCTTTGCGTTCACTACCATTCTCGGCTGGTCCTATTACGGTGAGCGATGCTGGCAATACCTGTTCAGTGAAAACAGCCTGATCGTCTACCGCGCGTTGTGGATAGTGGCGGCGCTGGGCTTTGCCAACGTGAAAGTGGATTTCGTCTGGAATCTCTCGGACACCCTCAACGGCCTGATGGCCGTGCCCAACCTGGTGGGCTTGTTGTTGCTGGCACCGATGGTCTTCAAAGTGACGCGCGAATATTTCGACGCGGAGAAGCAGGCGTCGTAACGAATACGTGTGGACCGTGCACGCATGGTAGGATGAAGTGAGATGTTTTCCGGAATACTGACGGGTTGTGTCGTTGTGGTGGTGTTCTCCACGATGCCGGTCGGCGCGGCGACGATGGACGAATTGGAAGCGCGGATTGCAGGGCTTGAACAGGCCTTGGAAAGGGTGGAGCAGGAGCGGAAGAAACTGGAGAAACTCCTGGAGTCCGCGTCGAGGCTGAAGCTGGAGTTGGAGAAAGTCAAGCGGGAACGGGAGCAGTTGGCCCGGGACCGAAAAAAGCGCGAACGCGCCGTCGAAGTCGTCGAGGTCATCGAGCTTCCGAAACGTGACGAACAAGCGACCGTGGTGTCTCTCTACGGCAGGTTTTGGCCAAGGGTGACTTACCGTGACGGGAAAGACACTTCCACGGACATTACCGATGCGTTGTCGCGGGTCGGCTTTAAAGCTCAATCCAAGGTGAACAACAACCTCACCGCGTTCATGGGGGGGAATGGGACATCGACCTGGAACAGAACGGCGACTGGGGCGACGCCCGGCTGGCCTACATCGGAGTGGAACACTCCAGGTACGGGTATCTGGCCATCGGGAAACAGTGGGACGCACACTACAGGATCGTGACGGAAGGCAGCGATATCTTCTACAATCGCAGGAGCCCCCATGGTTTTAACGAGGAGGGTGGTTTCCGGAGCAACAACCAGATCCAATACGCCAACCGGTTTGGCGACTTCAAACTGGCTACCATGCTTCCGGTCAACGGCGAGGGTTGCCGTGGTATCGGAGTTGGCGACCGTGTCAGACCGAACAACGCGGGTGAGTGCCCGGGGAGCGGTCAGAGAGTGTTCGAAGGCGGCGGCATCAGGACCGCGACCGATCCTGACCACGTGGATGCGGCTTCCATCGGCATCGCTTATGACGGCCCACTTTATCTAGGCGTCTCCTACTTGAGAGCGAATGCCTCGAAAGGAACTGCCTCCATCGGCCCCGATGGCTCGATTTACGACCCCAACAGAAACGACAACCGGTTGAGTGGAAGTCGCACCAGACGAGACTTCATCGGAGTGGGCGGGCGGTGGCAGGCGACCGACGACCTGTATCTCGGCTTCACGTATCAGTACCTTCGCCATTTGGAAGGTGCAGTCTATCCGGGTGACCTTGAGCTGAGACAGAACCGGTATACGCTGGACCTGTTGGGCACCTACGATTTCGGCGGCGGGTGGAAAGCTCTCTTCGACGTCTATCTCCATGACAGGGACAGCAGCAATAAAAGCCCGCTTGACCGCGGACCAAGCCTGATCGGCAATGCGGTCACGCTGGTCAAGGAGTTGAATCCGGCCATGGACGTGTTCGTTGAATGGGTGCGGGACGATTTTGGTAACCCGACACTGGTGGCCGTCGATGAGCATGGCAACCCGAGGAGGGATGATGACGGCAATCCGGTTTGCAATGCCTGGACCGACACCGGAGTCGTCAACAAGTTCAGCCTCGGCTTCCGGTACGACTTCGACAAGAAAATCTATTAGTAGGTCGGGTTCGCCGCAGGCGTGACCCGACAAGCCCATGTATTTCCGGTCAGGGGGAAGAGTTATCGACGATGCGGTGATGTCCTCCTCACGGGTCGAACGAGATTTTGGCGGCCAGGAAGAACGTGCGTCCCCTGGCGGAATCCTGCGTGAGGTCCACTTCCTGTTGGGTGGCCGTGGACGGACCGCGATTGCCGATATTGAGGATACCGCCTGCCACGTCCATCCCTTTCACGCCCAATGCATCGCGCCATTGGATGGTGAGGTTGTGCCCCATCCACGCCTTGTAGCTGGCAGTTCCCAGTACATTTGAATAACCTGTAACTCCAATCACGCTCCAATTCGCGGTGACGCTGCCCCTGCTGGCGCGAAGCAACGCATGGACGCGATTGCGCGGGTAATCTCCCGGCTGGACCTCGCCGGCCACGCGGAATTCGTTTTCGGTGATATGTGACCAGTAGGCGGCAAAGACCACGTCCGCCCAATCGGTTTTCCAGTCCATGCTGCCTTGAACGTTGAATCCGGCCACGTCGCCTGCCCCGCTGTTGACCAACGGGCTTTCGATCAGATCAATGAAATCTCCGTCGCGTCTAACCGTTACGCCTGAGGGCAACCGGCCCTCCGCTTCCAGATCGATGATGGATTGTGCGGACAACCTGGTCGGCACGTCGGACCGTCCGATCCTGAACCAGTCTACGCTCAAGGAAAACGGCCTCAGGTTCATCACGGCCCCGAGGCTGAAACTTTCGGCCTCATCCGGTTTCAGGTTCGGATTCCCACCGAACGAGCGTTCCACTTGGTATCTGGGGCAATCTTGCAAGTTGCCGGTGAACGCTTTTCTGTCGCAAACGTATGGATAGCTGATTGCCTGGAGTTGGTGTAGCGAAGACAGGTCGGGTGCCTTGGATGCCCGGTTCCAGGACCCACGGAGCGTGAGGGCCTTGTGCAACCGGTATCGGCTCGTAATCTGGTGGGAAAAAGCCGTGCCCGCGTCGTCGTGTTCATCGAGCCGCCCCGCGAGGACGAGATCCCAATCGTTGCGCAAGGGTAGGGAGACTTCCGTGAATGCGGACCAGCGTTGGCGATCGCCCGAGAACGAGTTGCCACTCGAGCCGAGCACGTCCGAGGCTTCGTAGGATCTGTTCTCGACGTCTCGGTAATCGTAAACGTTCCTCCGTTCCTCGTGGGCGAACGCGGCGCCCGCGGCCCATTGCACGTTGCCCCCGCCAAGTGCGAATGCCTGACCGTCGAATGAGACGCGGGCCGTCTTGTGATCCGTAACCTGATCGCGGGTCAGCCTGAGTCCGGTATTGCGAATAGCCGCCAGATGAACCGGATTCGTCGAAAACGGGTTCTCGATATTATAGAGACCTTCTTCGATGGCTTGCTGGGCCAGAGTCGCGCTCACGAAGGTATCGCCGATTTGCACGGCGTCGTGACGATAGTATCGGATGTAGGTGTTAGGGACTTATATCGAATAATCACATTTTAGGGAATGATATGTCTTTTTCCAAGGGATGGATGAAAAATGGAAGATACTCAACCTAAGTCTCTTCGGGGTCCGTATACCCTAAAAATTCCGAAGGAGACCCTAGACGGTATTGTCGAAGAATTTCGTCAGAAATACTCTGTATCGTGTCCCGCATGCGGAGTTCAAGTGCATGTGTCTCAGGAGAAGCGAAAAGAATGGGAATTTCCTTTGCCTGTCCTGCTAATTCAGGAGGATGAACATATTGAATCGTCACCATGATGGCGTTGGTGTCATGAGGAAACTCGATCTTGTCAATTTCAAATCTGGCGTCAGGTGTCATGGGTCAGTCCTTTCATATGTAGGCAGAAATAATTGGATAAAACTACTGAAATTTCCTTGACTTTATTTCCTAATCGTGATACCTTTTAGTCACATTTTGACTAGGAGGAATCGACGACATGGCACAGAAAGCCCCAGGGAAAGCGCATCGAAAGGGATTGACGTTTTTTGACATTGCCGACATGTTCCATGATGAAGCCGACGCCAAGGCGTGGATCGCCCAGCAACGCTGGCCGAATGGTCCTGAATGTCCGTATTGTGGCACCATGAACGTGCAATCCAACATCAAGCATAAGACGATGGATTATCGGTGTCGGGAATGTCCAAACCGGAAGATGTTTTCTGTCCGAACAGGGACCGTCTTTGAAGGCTCCAATCTCAAGTATCGCCCATGGGCAGTTGCGATCTCGTTGTTTACCACCGACATCAAAGGCATTTCCTCTATGAAATTGCATCGGGCATTAGGCATCGGACAAAAGGCGGCGTGGTTCATGCTGCATCGCCTCCGGAAAGTCTTTGAGGCACAGACCAGCCCCTTTGCCGGTGCCGTGGAAGTGGACGAGACGTATATCGGTGGGCTGGATAAAAACAAGCATGCCTCGAAGAAAACCCAACATGGCAACAGTTTCGGCGTCAAACAGCCAGTGGTCGGGATCAAGTCTCGGACCACAAATAAAGTCACAGCGGAGGTCATGCCGACAGTCAGTGCGAAGACCCTGCAACGGTTTGTGACCAGTCATACTGAACCCAAGACACAAGTCTATAGCGACGGGAATCGTGGCTATCGTGGGTTAAGGAAGCGCGGGTATCCGCTGGAACAAGTGAATCATTCGGTTGGGGAATATGTGCGAGATATGGCCCATACGAACGGCATTGAGTCCTTTTGGGCCATGCTCAAGCGTGGGTATCACGGCACCTACCACAAGATGAGCCGGAAACATTTACAACGCTACGTCAATGAATTTGCCGGACGGCATAACATCCGTGACGCGGATACGATTGACCAAATGACGATGATCGTGCAGGGGGCAGTCGGGAAGCGGTTACGGTATCGGGAGCTAGTGCAATCATGAGTGATCCACAATGGGTAACGCCAACGGTCCAATGTAATCCGGTGTATGTGTTTGATCGGCTCATGCCGATTCTTCAACGTGACGTAGATGAATTTAATGGTCTGACCGTGGAAGAGCGGCACGGCTATCATGTGAAACTCGATCAGGTTGAAACCTCAATGCGATCAAGCATTCGTTTGCGTCGCTATGACACCGATGAGGTCGATGATGAGAATGGAAGTACACCACGAATTCTGTTTATTCGGACGGAACGCGGGATCTCAGTCGAACTCTATAATGTGGTCCATCCCAATTGTCCAGGAAACCGCTTGCTCGCACATCCTGCATGGAATCCCATCCAACGCTGTCATGTGTCCATCAACAACGACCATCATTTGGCTCTGTGGGAGTTCAGTCGGCATGTGCTGTTGCCGTTCTTTTTCCCGCACTTGCGAGACTCGCCGTCGCCCATGATTGTCAAAAAATTACAGGGAGCATGAAGATCGTCAAGGGTGTGAAATGAGTATCGCATTTAGGGAAAATAGGATCGCAGATACCAAAAGATGGTTTCTGCTGTGATTTTGCATTGGAGAGATTTTCTGAACCACTGACGAGCATCAAGTCTGTTCTTTGGAGACAACCGAAAGACATGCTTACCTTGAGATCGATACAGCATAGCTCCATAGGCTGGGACGATCCTGAGCAACTTGGGACTCTCAAAACACAAGGCGGCGTGTTTGCGCAAGACGGTGTGTTGATGTCTCAACACCAACTCTGGCGGCGTCGTGGCCGAACAAGCCGAAATGCCGTAGTTCCGGCGTTGTGTGACCAAGGCTTTGGGCAGATGCCAGACTTCGTACCCCTGATTCAGCCGAATGATCAAGTCCGTGTCTTCCCCATAACGCAAGGTTCCATCAAATCCTCCGATGTCATGAAAGACCGACGCCCGATACAAGGCATCTTCGACAGCAAACAAATGCCCGTGACAGAAGAAATGATGAGGATGAGTGCGGCGAGACGGGGAACGATACGTCGAGACATACTTCGTTCGTTTTCGCGTCACGTCAATACGCCAATGATCGGCATGAATAACGGCGATGGTTGGCGAGTGCTGGACAAACGCTTCCATCGCTTCCTCCAAAAATGTGGGATGCCAATAGTCATCCTGATCCAGGAAGGCCAGAAATTCCCCCTTGGCGAGCCGTGCGCCATGATTCCGAGCGACGGCAGCCCCGCCATTGACCGGACGGGCGACGTATTGCGTGACCTGTGTCGAGGGCATGAGGGTCTGAATAAAGTTCATGGTGTGATCAGTCGAAGCATCATCCACGACGATCACCTCAAAATCACGAAACGTCTGCTTGAGAATACTGGACACGGCTTCATCCACAAAGCGCGTGGTGCCGTTATAGGTGGGCAAAATAACGCTGATCTTCGGCATGGCAGGCTCCTCATGAGGGGACTGGTTCATGAGTGGCCCGATTTACATACAGGTCGGGCCAGCCAACATCCCGCAGACTGCGAGGGAAGTCCTACCTATTTACCATTGGAAAACAGTCGATTTGGAGAGGGAGCTACCCTGTCCAGCACGACGAGGCTCTTGTATTCAGCAGGAGGCCCGACACACTCGGACAGCCTGCAAGATGTTGGCAGAAAAGAGTATGGGTCAGAATGGTGAGGGTGTCAAGACGGTTTCAAGGAGACTACCGGCTATGAAAAAACGGACCTCAAAAGCCAAATCCAAACCTCGATCTAAACCCGTCACCATCATCATGCCGCCACGGGACTACCAACCGTCAAAGGCCGAGAAGGAGCAGGTGGTCGATATGCCGGGGGCGAGTTTGAAAACGGTGCGAGAGGCGTTCTTTCGGCCAGTCAATGCGAGGGTCAAATCGGTCAAGAAAGAGTCGAAGCGGAAACGCTAAGGGTCGATGTGACTATTCGATATAAATCCC
>MPMZ01000073.1 GCA_002238765.1 Nitrospira sp. bin75 | reverse complement strand
AAAAAGAGGCCGGGCCATCAAGAACGGAAGGGAGGCCTAGAGGAATCAGCTATAAAGACGGCAGGGTCATGTCCACCTGATCGCGTGGCAGGATCTCCGTCCCCGGATAGTAATAGTGCAGGATGGATCGGTAAGGGTACCCCAACTCAGCCATTTCCTTGGCCCCCCATTGACACAGGCCAACCCCATGGCCCGCCCCTTTTCCCGCAAACACCACGTGCCTGTCAATCCGTTCGATGAAAAACCGGGTGCTCCGCACTTTGGCATACCCCAGGATCCGTCGAAACTCCTGTCCCGTGATAATAAGTTCTCCCAGGGAATGCAGGATCCGCACGTCCTTGATCCGGCCGGCAGTGGTCATGCGATAGGGTGTGAGCGTCGCGAGCCAGCCAATGGGATACCCTTCAGCCTTCAGCCGGGATTGGATCTCGTCAAACGGAATTGTCACTTGCCACGCATACCAGGGTGACTCCTGATCAAATGGACAATCCACTCCTTTCAAATAGGGCAAGTCTTTGGACCACACGTTCATGGCGTCTTCCGTGGGCCCGGCCGTCGTGGATGAATAGACGGCGAAAATGGGACGGCCTTCATAGGTCACGACCTGGCCGCGCGTCCGGCGCACGGCATCGAGTACGGTATCATTGACGTGTTGACGGCCCGTATACACCTGATCCTGGACGCTTGCGTACACGTCAAACGGCTGACCTGCGTTTTGCAGTACCTTATGCAACACGTAGGTCCGTGCCGCCACGGCCTGCGTCCGCAGGAGTTCCTTGTGCCACTCGGGGTTGACTTCCGAGCCCACGACGCCTGCCACGTAATCTTCGAGGTCCACCACGTTCACGACCAGGAGGTGTCCGTCCCTGACCGTAATTTCGAGACCGCCAAACACCACCCAATGTTGATTCGCCGCATCAGGAGGCGCTGCTTGAAGCGTGACTTGGAGTCCCTCATGTGTCCCTTGAATGACAAGGCGGTTGCTTCGTACCGGGTGGCCATCGACCTGTAACTCATGTCCCTCCCGAATGATCGTCACCCCGGAAGCCACTTCGGTCAGATCTCCCGAAGGCATTTCGAGACGCAGGTCTTCCGCGGCAGCGACCGTGAGGCGGCCGGCCCGTTCGGACAGGGCAACGCGAACGTGATCCGCTGCGTGAACCCAGGATGGACCCAACGCCACACCAATGATCAGCAGCAGGATTCCGACTGGAGCGGAGTTCAATCTCGTCATCGTTTCAGGAAAAAGTAGAGGAGAAGACTACCCACGATGCTGCTGATGATACTGGTACTCAGCGGGAAGTAAAAAGTGAAATTGTCCCGTTTGATGAATAGATCGCCCGGCAGCTTTCCCAGCCAGCCGAACCCTGTCCCTTCACCAGACCACTTGCCGAGCAACGAGACGGCGATGCCGAGGACGGCAATCCCCAAGCCCAGCACAATGAGCGTTTTCCCGATGAACTCCGGCATGGCTCACTTCACCAATTCCTCGGCAATCTGGACGGCGTTGAGCGCGGCCCCCTTGCGCAGGTTGTCCGCCACCACCCACAGGTTGAGGCCCTTGGGAATGGTTTCGTCTTCGCGAATCCGTCCCACAAACACCGCATCCGTCCCCACCGAATGGACCTGCAGCGGATACAAGCCCCGCGAGGGATCGTCATACAGTTGCACGCCCGGGGCGGTCGAGAGAATGGCACGGGTTTCTTCCGCCGACAACTTTTTCTTGGTTTCGACGTTGACGGATTCCGCGTGACCGACGAACACGGGCACGCGCACCGTGGTCGCGGACACTCCGATCGACCGGTCACCCAGAATCTTCCGGGTCTCGTTGACCATCTTCATTTCTTCGCGGGTATACCCCGACGACTCAAACTCGTCGATGTGCGGAAGACAGTTAAACGCGATCTGGTGCGGATAGACTTTCGACTTCACGTCACCGAAGCTCAACAATTGCCGGCACTGGTCTGCCAATTCATCCATGGCTTCCTTGCCGGTACCGGACACCGATTGATACGTCGAGACGACGACACGGGTAATCGTGGCATGGTCATGTAACGGTTTGAGCACCACTACCATTTGAATGGTGGAGCAATTCGGATTGGCCACGATACCCTGGTGGGTTTCGAGATCGTGAGGATTCACTTCGGGGACGACCAACGGGACCTGCGGGTCCATGCGCCAAGCGGAGCTATTGTCGATCACCACCGCCCCGGCTTTGGCGGCAACCGGCGCATATTCCTTACTCACGGAGGCGCCTGCGGAAAACAATGCGATATCGATCCCCTGAAACGAGTCCCGGGTGAGTAATTTCACCGTGACGTCCTCACCTCGAAACGACACTTCGCCACCCGCGGACTTGGACGACGCCAACGGACGCACCTCTTCCACGGGAAACTTTCGTTCTTCCAGGATCGAGAGCATTTCCGTGCCCACGGCGCCGGTGGCTCCGACGACGGCGACGGTATAAGCCGATTTCTTTTTCATCTCATGAGACTCCTTCATTCCCGCGGTTTCCAGCGGGAACCCACTTTTTCTTCTTCCGCCCCCTCACCCCAGCCCTCTCCCACTATGGCGAGAGGGGGGGGTGATCACGGGTTTCCGTTCACCACGGCCCGAATACGGTGACTGAAGGTATCCGCGATGTACACATGCCCACGGGTGTCCAGCGCCACCCCGAACGGGTAGTTCAAACTACTGTGCAGGGGGTCCTTTCCATCGCCGGAAAACTCTGCCTTGCCATTCCCGGCCAAAAGCGACATTTCCCGTTTCTGCAGGTCCCACACCCGGATCAAGTGGTTATCGCTGTCCGTAATAAACAGCCGGCCATCGGGATGCAGGGCAATGGCATACGGCCGAGACAGGTTGGGAGAGGATTCATTCTCACCCGGTGTGAATTGAAACGCGCCGGTTCCCCCCGCCACTGTCTCCACGGTCCCGGTGTGTCGATCCCACTTCCGAATCCGGCCACTGAACGTATCGGCAATGTACAGGTTGCCTTCCTGGTCCACGGCGAGACCGCTGGGACCGGCCAACGCGGTTTCAGGACCCGGCGCCCCGTCGCCGTTGTATCCCGACTCCCCGGTTCCGACGACCGTCGTCATCACGCCGGAGGTCAGATCGAGCTTTCGGACCCGGTTGTTGCTCTGATCGGCGATATACAAACGGTCCGGTCCGTCGAGGGCCAGGGCCACGGGTTCATTCAAAGCCGCTTTTACGGCAGGGCCGTTATCCCCGTAACATTTCGCCTGACCCGTTCCCGCGATGGTGGAGATGGCCCCGGTGCCGGGATCGACCCGGCGAATGCGATGATTCCAGGTATCGGCAATGTACACGGTCCCATCCTCAGCCACGGCCACGGCCGACGGAAAATTGAGGGCGGCCTCGACCGCCGGGCCGCCGTCCCCGGCAAACCGCTGATCCTTGGATGACGTCCCGGTCACGTAGCGGACCATTCCGCTCAAGTCGGGTTGTTGCGTGTAGGCGTCACCCGGTTGACTCACCGGATCCGCCAACGGATCGTCGTCGTCAGGAGGTCCGGGAACGGGTTCGGCAGGCATCGAAGCCGGGGCCTCGTGCACGCCGGTCCCGGCGATCGTCGTCATGATCCCAGTCCGCGCATCAACCTTGCGCACCAGGTGATTCTCCGAATCGGCGATGTAGAGATTCCCCGCGGCGTCGAGGGCCACCGTTTTCGGTTCGTTCAACATGGCCGCGGTGGCCGGACCGGCATCCCCGCCCCAACCGGGCTCGCCGGTCCCGGCAATAGTGCCGATCGCGCCGGCTCCAATGGCTTCAAGCATCTTTCCCTAACCTTTACCCTTTCCCGTGTCTATCCCGCTTCGATATTCCGAAGAATAAGATTGCCCATCTCTTTGGTGCCGACGAGGGTGGTCCCCGGCGCCGCGATGTCGCCCGTGCGATACCCCTGGCTCAACACGGCTTGAATGGCGTGTTCGATGAGGTCCGCTTCTTTGCCCAGGTCGAACGAATACCGCAGCATCATCGCACCCGAAGCAATCATCCCGATGGGGTTGGCCGCATCCTTTCCCGCGATGTCCGGGGCACTCCCGTGAATGGGTTCATACATACCCACGGACGCGCCGACGCTGGCCGACGGCAACATCCCGATCGAGCCGGTCAACATGGCGGCTTCGTCACTCAAGATATCTCCAAACAGGTTCGTCGTCAGAATCACGTCAAACTGCTTGGGGTTCCGGATCAACTGCATCGCGCAATTGTCCACGTACATGTGTCGCAGTTCCACGTCCTGATACTTCTTGTGAACCTCGATGACGACCTTCCTCCACAACTCCGAGGATTCAAGGACGTTTGCCTTGTCGACGGAGGTGACGAGCCCCCGGCGCTTGCGCGCGACGTCGAAGGCGACCTTGGCAATCCGCGTAATTTCTTCCGTGGTGTAGACTTCGGTATTGAATCCACGGTGGCCGCCCGGCGTCGCCTCCACACCCTTGGGCGTCCCAAAATAGATACCACCAGTCAGCTCACGCACCACCAACACGTCAATGCCTTCGATGACCTCGCGTTTAAGAGTCGAGGCATCGGCTAATTCCGAATACAGTTTGGCGGGCCGGAGATTCGCAAACAGCCCGAGGCGTTCCCGCAGGCCCAACAACGCCCGCTCCGGTCGACGCTCATAGGCAAAGCTTTCCCATTTGGGCCCGCCCACCGCCCCCAACAGGACCGCGTCACTGGTTTTGGCCAACTGGAGGGTTTCGTCCGGGAGCGGCCACCCCGTATCATCAATGGCCTTGCCACCGACCACTGCGGGAACAAACTCAAACGTATGGCCATCGCGTTTCCCGACCGCCTCCAACACCGCCACGGCCGCCGGAACGATCTCCGGGCCAATGCCGTCACCCGCCAAGACTGCGATTTTCTTCTTCATAACCTTGTCTTCACCCTCACCCTAACCCTCTCCCATCAAGGGAGAGGGGATTCTTTGCATGCTTCCCTCTGATTGGTCAACAGAGCCCGATTTTATCGCCCTGGTTGGCGCGACGCTCCAACTGCGACGCCAGTTTGTTCAGGGCATTCAAATAGGCTTGGGCCGAGGCCACGATGATATCGGTATTCGCTCCGTTCCCGGTGACAATTTCGCCGTCCTGCTCTACCCGCACCGAAACCTCGCCCTGCGCGTCCGTCCCGCCGGTAATGGCTTTGACCACGTACGCCAACAGTTTACTCTTGGTCTGGGTGATCCCGGCAATCGTTCGATACACCGCATCGACCGGACCGTCACCGGTCCCCGTCTCTTTTATTACGTGCCCGTCCATTTCCAATTCCACGGTCGCCGTCGGCAATTGATTCGTCCCGCTTTGCGTGTTCAAGGATTGTAACGAATACCGTTCGGGCACCTTGGTGACGGCTTCAGACACGATCGATTCCAGGTCTTCCTCGAACAACTCCTTTTTCTGGTCCGCGAGCCGTTTGAATCGATCGAACGCCGCATTCACTTCTTCGTCCGTGAGCGCATAGCCCAACTTCGCCAATTCCGCCCGAAAGGCGTGGCGGCCGGAGAGTTTCCCCATTACCAGACGGCTTTGCGTCAACCCGATGGAATCCGGCTGCATGATTTCATACGTGTTTTTATCCTTGAGCAACCCGTCCTGATGAATCCCGGACGTATGCGCGAACGCATTCGCCCCGACGATGGCCTTGTTGGGTTGGACGACCATTCCCGTGATCTTGCTGACCAGCCGGCTGGTCTTGGAAATTTCTTCGGTGCGAATCTGCGTTCCGGCGTCATAAAAATCCTTGCGGGTCCGCAGGCCCATCACGATTTCTTCCATGGACGCATTGCCGGCCCGTTCGCCGATGCCGTTGACGGTACATTCCACTTGCCCGGCCCCCGCGTGAATGGCCGCCATGGAATTGGCCACCGCCAATCCCAAATCGTTGTGGCAATGCACGGAGATGACCGCGCGGTCACAGCCCCGCACCCGCGTCCGGAGCGTCCGGATAATTTCTTCAAATTCCATGGGGGTCGTGTACCCCACCGTATCGGGAATATTCACCGTACCCGCGCCGGCGTCAATGACCGCTTCCACCACCTCGCACAGGTAGGAGACGTCCGACCGCGTTGCGTCCATGGGCGAAAACTCGACGTCCTCCACGTAACTGCGCGCATGTTGGACCATCTCCACCGCACGACGGAGGGCTTGCTCCCGCGTCATGCGGAATTGGTGTTTCAGGTGAATGTCCGACGTGGAGAGAAACGTGTGAATACGCGGCTTGGGCGCTCCTTTCAACGCCTCCCACGCGGAATCAATGTCCTCGGGTTTGGCTCGGGCCAAGCTACAGACCGTCGGGCCTTCCACCTCCCGGCCGATTCGCTGCACCGCCTCGAAGTCGCCCGGGGAACTGAAGGCAAACCCGGCTTCAATGATATCGACGTTCAAGCGAGCCAGTTGTTTGGCGACCAACACTTTTTCTTCCACGTTCATGCTGGCGCCCGGAGACTGCTCGCCGTCCCGCAGGGTCGTGTCAAAAATTCTGATATGTCGTCTCATGGCCCATGCTCCTCACAAGGAAAATCACCGTCCTCCGGCAAGGCCACGCCCGGATCGACGCTCAGGAAGCCTTGCGTCCGGCCTGTCTCAATCATACCCCAATCACTCACCCAATCCTAACCGGCCCCATAATAAAAAAGCCTTCACCCCGATGAGGTGAAGGCTTTCTACCTGCTTCGGGGTCATCAGGGGGTCACTGAAAGTTTCAGCAGACCGGCCAGTGTCAGTACCGTGCCACCTAAGAGAAGGGTGCCTCTGCCTTGTCCTTGCCATTGATCCATGCGATCAGTCCTTTGAATCCGACGACACGGGTGCCCGAACCGGCGTGTCGCGCGGCGGGGTGACGGTGAGGGCACTCCAGCCTTTTTCCAATAAACCGGAACTCACGTATGCCAAACAAATCACAAACAACATCAGTTGAGGGTAGGCCATGACGGACACCAGAATCAAGACGGCCCAGACCAGATACATAAAATGATTCTGGCCGGCAAACTTCAACTGTTTCACGCTACGGTACTTCACCGTACTCACCATGAGAAACCCCATCAACAAACTCAAAACAATCACCACCGAGGGCAGGACACTGTCCGGCAGGTGCACGATGTGCGTGGTAAAAATATAAAACGTCGCGATGAACCCGGCCGCCGCCGGAATGGGCAACCCCGTAAAATAACGACTCTCCCCACTGCCGGCCATGACGTTAAACCGGGCCAGGCGCAACGCGCCGCAGGCCACGTACGCGAACATGATCGCCGCCCCCAGCATTCCCGGGGACTCCAGCACCCACGCATAAATCAGAAACCCCGGGGCAAGCCCGAAGGAAACGAGATCCGACAACGAATCGTATTCCACGCCGAACTCGCTGGTACTGTCGGTCAAGCGGGCGGACGTCCCGTCCAGGACGTCGAACACCATCGCAATCAGGATCGCGATCGCCGCCGTTTCCAGTCGATCGTGGTAGACCAGCACCACCGCGGCCAACCCGCTGAACAGATTGCCGGTGGTGAGGATATTGGGGATCAGTTGGACGCCCCGGCGGCGCTTCCCTTCCTTATTTTTGAAGATGCGTCCCTTCACGTGAACTCCGCGAGTATCGATTCGCCACCCTTCACCCGGTCTCCGACCCTGACGCGGACCCGGCTCCCGGCGTCGAAATACGTATCCATCCGGGACCCGAACCGGATGAGGCCGAAACGTTCTCCCGGCACCGCGGCATCGCCCGGCTCCACCCAGCACACGATACGACGGGCAATGAGCCCCGCAACCTGGACGCAGAGCACCTTTCTCTGCGACGGGGTCTCGATCATCAAGGCATTCTGTTCATTATGCACCGTCGCGTCCTGACCGCCCGCGTCGAGAAACCGGCCCGGCTGGTAGGCCAGATCCACCACGGTGCCCGCACAGGGCATCCGATTGATGTGCACGTCAAAAATGTTCAGAAAGATACTGACCCGGATACTCTGCTCTTTCAAGTATCGCGGTTCAAATTCCTTCTGAATCGCGATCACTTCCCCGTCGCCTGACGCCAGGATCAGGTCGTCACCACGAGGGGGCGTGCGAGGAGGGTTTCGAAAAAACCAGCCGGTAAAACACGCGAGGGCGCCAAAGGCCCTGGCGGTCTTTCGGCACCCCAGCAATCCGGCCAATACAGCCGGCGCCGCCGCTCCCAGGACAAAGGGCAACCCTTCCGGAGCAATCGGGAAACCTTTCGCACGATCAGCCATTCTGACCCGCTTCCCAGTAGGGAACAACGATCGTTGTTCGCTACCTTAATTCTTTTTCTGGTCCACGAGTTGGTCTTTGTGCAACCAGGGCATCATCCCGCGCAACTTTTCCCCGACTTCTTCGATGGGATGCTCCTTGCCTCGTTTGAGCAGCGCATTGTACACGGGGCGATTCGCCTGATTTTCCAGGACCCATTCCCGGGCAAACCGGCCGCTCTGGATGTCCCGGAGAATTTTCTTCATGGTCAGTTTGGTTTCGTTCGTAATGATGCGCGGACCCCGGGTGACGTCGCCGTATTTGGCGGTCGTGCTGATAGAATACCGCATGTTGGCGATCCCGCCCTGATAGATCAAATCGACAATCAACTTCACCTCGTGCAAGCATTCAAAATACGCCATTTCCGGGGAATAGCCCGCTTCGACCAGGGTCTCATACCCCGCTTGAATCAAAGAGGTCAGGCCACCACACAGGACGACCTGCTCACCGAAGAGATCGGTCTCGGTCTCCTCCCGGAAACTCGTTTCGATGACGCCGGCGCGCCCGCCGCCGATGGCGGAGGCATACGCCAACCCGACTTGCGTGGTCTCTCCGCTCGGGTCCTGATGGACGGCGAGCAAACACGGAACCCCGCTGCCCTTCGTGTATTCCGAACGGACCAAATGACCGGGTCCCTTGGGGGCCACCATAAACACGTTGATCCCGGCCGGCGGCTGGATCTGGCCGAAGTGGATGTTAAAGCCGTGACCGAACGCCAGAAACGCGCCGTCTTTCAGATGCGGGGCAATCTCGTCGCGATAAATGGCTGGCTGCACTTCGTCCGGGGCCAGCATCATGATCACGTCCGACTGTTTCACGGCATCGGCCACCGGCATCACTTTCAGACCCGTGGCTTCGGCCTTTTTCCAGGACGGACCTTCCCGTAGCCCGACCACGACGTCGGCGCCACTCTCTGCCAGATTCAGGGCATGGGCGTGGCCCTGACTACCGAAGCCGACAATCGCCACTTTCTTTTTCAGAATGTTCTGCAAATTCGCATCTTTGTCATACATGATTTTCATAACCGACTCCTTGGGAAATAAACGCGCAAGCTGACTCTTTTCTCTTTTTCTTGTAGCAGCGCCATCTCATGGCGCTTTCCGATGACAACATCAGGCATGCTTCTACCTCCCCTCACCCCTCCTTACAAAGGAGGGGGAAAGAAGAAATGCCAGTCTTTTTCCTCCCCTTTGTAAGGGGATGTCAGGTGGGGTAGAGCCCACGCCAGAAAACCTCGTGCCCCGCGGCATTCCGACTAGTTGGCTTTGGCAAGGGGGCGCGACTGGTTCGCCACCGTTCGAACGGGTTCTCGTGCGATGGCAATCCGGCCGGTCCTGACGATTTCCTTGATGCCAAGGGGTTGGAGCAACTGGATAATGGCGTGAATCTTCTGCACGTCACCCGTGACTTCGATCGTATAGGACGTTGGGGATGAGTCAATCACGTTCGCTCGAAAGATATCGGCAATCCGCAGAGCTTCGGCCCGATCCTCCGAACGGGCGTGCACCTTTATCAAGGCGCTTTCACGGCTGACGGCGTCGCTTTCATTCAGGTCAACCACCTTGATGACGTCGATGATCTTGTTCAATTGCTTGAGGATTTGTTCAATGATGCGCTCATCCCCGTTTGTGACGACGGTCATCATCGACACGGTCGGGTCCAGCGTGGGCGCCACTGACAAACTTTCGATGTTGAACCCCCGACCGCTGAACAAGCCAGCCACCCGTGACAAGGCCCCGGATTTATTTTCCAACGTCACTGAAATAACGTGTTCCACGAATGCTCTACCCTTTTCCGTTTATGTCCTTTGACAACGCTTCGTTCTCTACGCCGTCAGAATGGTGTCTTTGCTCTCCCCTTTGCCCGTCGTCCCCGTCGTTTGTCGCTTCCGCAATTCCGGAGGATCTTCCAGAATCATTTCATGGTTGCAGCCTCCGGCCGGTATCATGGGATAGCAATTCTCGAATTGGTCCACCGGCACGTCAACGAAGACCGGTTTGTCAATGGCCATCGCCTCTCGAATCCCGTCATCCACTTCACTGACTTTTTGAATGCGCAGGCCCGCGGCACCGTAGGCTTCCGCGAGCTTCACGAAATCCGGCGATTGATCCAGATAGCTGCACGCATAACGGCCTTCATAGAACAGGTCCTGCCATTGCCGCACCATGCCGTGGAACCGGTTATTGATGATAAACACCTTGACCGGCAGCTTTTCGATCGCGGCCGTCGCCAATTCCTGGCTGTTCATCTGGACGCTTCCGTCACCCGCAATACACAACACGAGTCGATCACGAAAGGCCGCCTGTGCCCCCAGGGCCGCGGGGAAACCAAAACCCATCGTCCCCAACCCGCCGGACGTGAGCCACGTATTCGGCTTGGTGAGATGAAAGTACTGCGCCGCCCACATCTGATGTTGGCCCACGTCGGTGGACACGATGGGGTCGCGGTCCTTCGTCAGTTGATAGACCCGGTCGATCAGGTACTGCGGCTTGATCAATTGATCGGCACCCTGCTCGTAGCTCAGGGGGTGAGCGGTCTTCCACTCATTCAGTTGATCCCACCACGGCTTGCGTAATTCTTTCTGGTCGCCATTCACCGTCGCGCGCAACACGTTGTTCAATTCCTGCAACACGCATTTACAATCACCCACAATGGGAACGTCCACGTGGATGTTCTTGCGAATCGACGTCGGATCAATATCGATATGGATAATCTTGGCGGTCGGACAGAATTCGGACACCTTGCCCGTCACGCGATCATCGAACCGGGCGCCGATGGCTATCACCAGATCGGAATAATGAATGGCCATGTTGGCCACGTACGTGCCGTGCATGCCGAGCATCCCCAGGGCCAACGGATGTTGACAGGGAAAAGCCCCCAGGGCCATCAAGGTCTGGTTCACGGGAATCTGGGTCATCTCGGCCAATTCACGAACCTCCGCCGAGGCGCCGGACAACTGCACGCCGCCGCCAATATAGATGACGGGCCGGCGAGCCTTCATGATGGCATCGGCGGCTTGTTTGATCTTCCACTTGCTGCCTTCATAAGTCGGATTGTAGCCGCGAATCGAGACCGAGTCCGGATATTTGAAATCGGCCTTGTCCATGGAGATATCCTTGGGAATATCCACCAACACGGGACCGGGTCTGCCTGTGGACGCGATGTAGAACGCTTCCTTGATGGTCTG
Source organism: Nitrospira sp. bin75 (assembly GCA_002238765.1). Classification (GTDB taxonomy): domain Bacteria; phylum Nitrospirota; class Nitrospiria; order Nitrospirales; family UBA8639; genus Bin75. The sequence goes on along the minus strand of MPMZ01000073.1, from coordinate 753 downwards.
CGCCAAGTCGTTCACGTCCTTCACCAAAAAATTATATTTCGTGCAGGGCCGGCTGAGCCCGATATTGTCGGCTTCCTGAAAGGCATCATTCCCGATGAGCGCCGTGGGGACCTGCCCGGAAAAGCACACCATAGGCACGGAATCCATATAGGCATCGGCCAAGGCGGTGATGACGTTGGTCATGCCGGGACCCGACGTGATCAAGGCCACCCCGGGTTTCCCCGTGGCTTTCGCATAGCCTTCAGCCATGTGACCGGCCGCTTGTTCATGCCGGGTCAAAATGACTTCGATGTCTTTCTGTTGATGCAGGACGTCGAAAATTTTCAGGACGACCCCGCCGGGAAGAGCAAAAATCGTTTTTACTCCTTCTCGTTTCAAGGCTTCCACAAAAATTTCGGCTCCTGTAAGCTGTGCCATGATCTCCCTCACCGGTTTGAACCGTCCATGATAAACCACGCATGACCGGTTCAGTTAAAATTTTTTCCGACACCCCTTGTGTCTTGTCGGCCAAGAAACCCAATGGTTTCCAAGGGTTGTACCCCTAAACAGATAATGATAAACCTGCGTTATCCACAAGTCAACTCAAACGTTGTCAATCCCAAAACCGCAACACCCTCTCCCTTGGAGGGTGTATAGACCGGGGACATGGGTAACACCTGTTCGGAGACATAGGTAACACCTGTAAAGTGCATGGTTCACCCCCAAATCGAAAGGGAGCCCGCCCATGCCATGGAAAGAGGTGTCCACTATGTC